>JBLNAE010000064.1:0-32026 GCA_050259195.1 Ignavibacteriales bacterium | reverse complement strand
CGGTATCGACTCCCTATTCGTCTACGACCGCACAAAATCTTTCAAATAAGGTTCGAGTCGAATATAGACTATTCGACTTTCTAACATTGGAAAGCACGGTAGGAACGTATGATCAGGGAGGGGATATATTTTTTACTTTCGACTATTAGAATGGCAATTATGTGGGAGCGGAAAATCATCAATACGCAAGATTAAACGAGTTCTGCACACAAGAGGATGCAATAGTAGGATTTTCTAACCCTGATTGTCGGGCTCTATAGGGACAACAGCTGGTCGCTCATACGATCTCTTGCTAATAGCTATGTAAAAATCTTCTTATTCCCCTTACCGCCTGCATTATTCTCTGTTCGTTTTCAACAAGCGCAAGCCTTACGTATCCCTCGCCGTAGCTTCCAAATCCGACCCCCGGCGATACGGCGACCTTTGCCTTCTCAATAAGGAGTTTTGAAAATTCAAGTGAACTCATATCTTTGAACCTATCTGGAATCTCAGCCCAGACAAACATCGTTCCCTTGGGTTTTGGAATCTCCCAACCGGCACGCGAAAGCCCTTCTATGAGTTTGTCTCTCCTTGACCGATACGTTTCCCTTATCTGGTCTACGCATTCCTGAGGACCGTTTAGAGCGGAGATTGCTGCTATCTGAACGGGCTGAAAGATCCCGTAATCAAGATAGCTTTTAATCCTCCCAAGAGCGGATATTATCTTTGGATTTCCTACCATGAATCCAACGCGCCATCCTGGCATGTTGTAGCTCTTAGAGAGTGAGAAAAATTCAACTCCGATCTCTTTTGCTCCCGGTACCTCGAGAAAGCTCGGTGCTCTATATCCGTCAAAGCAGAGGTCTGCGTATGCAAAATCATGCACCACAATGAGTCCAAAGTCTCTGGCAAATTCATAAATCTCTTTGAAGAAATTCAGGTCAACGACGCTCGTCGTGGGATTGTGCGGGAATGAAATCATGAGAACCTTGGGTTTAGGCCAAATCTCCTTTACAGCCTTTTCCATAGCCTCAATAAAATTTATGTCCTTTGTAAGAGGCACGCTTTTTACGTCTCCCCTTGCAATTATCACCGAATAGCTGTGAATTGGGTAGGTTGGACTTGGAACCACGACCACATCGCCTGAAGCGAGGATTGAAAGCATAAGATGAGAAATCCCCTCTTTTGAACCAATCGTGGCTATCGCCTCGGTTTCGGGGTCTAGCTCAATTTTATAGTTTCTCTTATACCAGTCGCAGATTGCAATTCTTAGTTTTGGAATGCCGCGTGAAGCGGAGTATCTGTGGTTTCTGGGATTCTTCGAGGCTTCTATGAGTTTATCTACAATGTGCTGTGGCGTCGGCTGGTCTGGATTTCCCATTCCAAGGTCTATAATGTCTTCTCCTCTTGTCCTTGCTTTCATCTTTAGTTCATTCACTATAGCAAATACATAGGGAGGGAGTCTCCTTATAAGTGGAAACTCTTCTGAAAGGATATGCATATCATTTATCTCCTGGATATTTAAGCAATTCAAGTAAGTTTATTACAATTCTTAATAATCTCAAGAAGCGAGCTGGTTGACGTATAGAACGGCATAACCGTTTATAAAATCTAATCTAAAAAGGCTCTTGCATAATTTATGTTTGATATGTTAAAATGTGCACATGGCGAGAAGAAGGGGATGGTTGCTTTTATTATTCATTTTTCTATTCTTCTCTTCCTGCGCGTCCGTCCCCAAAAGGGGTATTGGAATGCATTCAACTGAGAGCTATCCCAGAATCGAGGGTTACTCTCAGGTCGGTGTTGCTTCTTGGTATGGCGTTGATGAGGACGGCGGCAAGACGGCAAGCGGCGAGCGCTTTAGCATGCACGGCTACACCGCTGCTCACCAAACCCTGCCAATAGGAACGATGGTCAGGGTTGTTAATTTGGAAAATGGAAGAGACGTTATTGTAAAGATAAACGATCGAGGTCCGTTCAAAAAAGAACGCATAATAGACCTCTCTTACACGTCGGCTAAATCCATTGGGATGCTGGGAAAGGGAACGGCGAGGGTAAGGGTCGAATTAATTTCAGTGCCCGGAAGAGAAGGGGATTACTTTGATGCTAAATATACCGTTCAGGTGGGATCATTTAAAGATAAACAAGATGCCTTGGGTTTAAAAGAACAACTCGATGACAGTTTGAGCGATGTGAGAATTGAGCCGACTGATTTAGGCGGCGATATTTACTACAGGATAAGAATTGGACGGTTTTCACAAAGGGATAAAGCTGAAGAACTTGCCACGAGACTTAGAAGATCGGGCTACACAGGATCGGTGATTCAGGAATAAATACGGTTTAGCCGCGAATTTACACGGATAAAGTATCTTGGCTGCTAGATGAGAAACAAATAATGAACCCAGCTATTACTAATCTTGAACTATAATCCTTCCTTCAAAAATCAATTACATAGCGAAAATTATGACTGAGGATACCGATTTCTTTAAAATAACATCCGATAAAATCGAGGTTGAAGAAGTAATCAGAAAAATTGCGGATGTTGAATCCGGGGCCATAGTGGTGTTTATCGGCACGGTAAGAAAATCCTCGGGAGGAAGAGAGGTCAAGTACCTTGAATACGAAGCCTACAGGGAAATGACTCTTCGAGAGTTTGGTAAAATAGCGCAAGAAATAAGGCAAATGTGGGATGTGAGAAAGCTGGCAATAGTCCACCGTATAGGAAAACTCGGCCTGGGCGAAATAAGCGTCTTAATTGTTGTCTCTGCACCCCATAGAGATGGAGCCTACACGGCATCAAGATACACTATTGAAAAACTCAAACAAACCGTTCCCATCTGGAAAAAAGAGGTGTGGGAAGGCGGAGAGGAGTGGATACAAGGCTCTTAGGTTAGCCATTAATTATTGGCTATCGGCTGCTGGGGAATTAGTAAAATAGCAATTAAACTCCTTGCTAATAACTGAGGGCTGAAAGCCATTAATATAAATTTGACATCTCAAATAACTTTCTTTATCATAATTACAGGTCTTTTCGCATTTGCGTAGAAGCACCCCTAGATGACAAAGTCCTGAATTTTATACCGCTTGGATCCTTTTCAGGGACCAAGACGGGAGGAAATTTGAAGACGATACTCATTAGGACGGAACAAGAGCCGTACCTAGACGGATTGGAAAAGAGAGAACCAGCTTGGGCTTATGCTCAATTTGCTGGTTTTTTTTTGTAAATATTAGCCACTAGGACACAGAGGCACGAAGATAGAAGATAAATGATTTTGTTTTACTCTGGTGGCTACAAAAGGAATAAAATGAAGAAGGTCACAGTTCCCGAAATTTGCGATATGAAAAGTCGCGGAGAGAAAATCGTTATGGTAACAGCCTATGATGCTGCAACGGCGAACATAATTGATGAGTCGGGGGCGGACATTGTCCTTGTCGGCGATTCTCTCGGAAACGTAATTCAAGGCCTTCCCGATACACTTTCTGTAACTATTGACGAGATGGTTTACCATACGAAAATCGTCTCAAGAGGAATAAGACGTGCTCATCTCTGTGGAGATATGCCGTTTATGTCATACCAGGCTTCAAAAGAGGATGCTATAATAAATGCCGGGAGGTTCGTAAAAGAAGGGAGAGCGGAATCCGTAAAGCTTGAGACGAATGAGAGCTATCTTGATACAATCTATGCCATCCAAAAATCGGGGATTCCAGTTATGGCTCACATTGGGCTTTGCCCTCAGTCAATACTCGTAACTGGGGGTTATAGGGTTCAGGGACGCAGGGATAATGACGCCAGGAGGCTTATTGAACTTGCAAAATCTGCTGAAGATGCAGGAGCATTCTCTCTCGTTTTAGAAAGCATTCCTCAAGAGCTTGCGAAAAAGATAACGGAATCTATAAATATTCCAACTATCGGAATCGGAGCGGGTCCTTTTTGCGATGGGCAGGTGCTTGTCATAAACGATTTGGTGGGACTTTCGCCGGAGCCGCTTCCTCGATTCGTAAAAAGGTATGCGAACTTAAGAGAGACGATGTCAAAAGCCGTAAGGGAATTTGCAGATGAAGTAAAAGAGGGAACGTTTCCCGATGCCCCCCATTCATACAACTGAGGAGATAATCAGTTGAGGGTTATAGCCAGCGCAAGAGAGATGCAGAGCCTAGCAAATGGAGCAAGAAGGGATGGAAGGAGAATCTCTCTTGTCCCCACGATGGGGGCGCTCCACGAAGGGCATATTAATCTTATCTCCGAGGCTAGGAAAATGGGGAATGTCCTTGTAGTAACCATTTTTGTAAATCCCACTCAGTTTGGGCCTAATGAAGATTTTACAAAATATCCAAGAGACTTAGAGGGTGATTTAAGAAAAATAGAAAGCCTCGGCGTTGATTTTGTTTTCGCTCCAACTCCGGAAGATATGTATCCCGAAGGATTTCAAACATACGTGGAAGTAAAAGAGCTACAGGAACATCTCTGCGGACTCTTTCGTCCGGGACACTTTAGAGGCGTGGCAACTGTTGTTCTTAAATTATTTAATATTGTAAAACCCCACGTTGCGCTTTTTGGAGAAAAAGATTATCAGCAACTGAAAATTATTGAGAGAATGGTTAAGGATTTAAATCTGGATATCGAGATTTCTGGATTTCCAATTGTTAGAGAAAGAAATGGACTTGCGCTCAGTTCAAGAAATGCCTATCTCTCTCCTGATAAAAAGGAGCGCGCACCTTGGGTATCGAGAGTTCTTCACGATATAAAGAGGGATTTTGACAGCGGTTGCAGGGATGCGAAAGTTATGATTGAGAGAGGAAAAAAGGTTTTAGGTGAGACGGGAATCGGAGAGGTTGACTACCTAGATATTTGCGATTCCCAAACCCTTAGGAGCAAAGAACTAGCCGAAAGCGGTGATTTGGTAGCAGTAGCCGTAAGGCTCGATGGAACAAGACTTATTGATAATATAAGACTTTAAATAAGGGAGGAGACAATGAAGAGAGTGCTTCTTAAATCTAAAATTCACAGGGCGACTGTTACGGAGGCTAATGTCAATTACGAGGGAAGCATCACGGTTGACAGGGACCTAATGGATGCCGCCGATCTGATTCCTTACGAGCAGGTGCACATATTCAATGTGATAAATGGGCAGAGATTTTTCACTTATGTAATTGAGGATAAAGCCGGCTCCGGCGTAATCTGCACAAACGGAGCCGCAGCCCATCTTGCTAGGGAAGGAGACACGATTATTATCGCAAGCTTTGCTTCATATAATGAAAACGAATGCAGGAGGCATGAGCCCAAATTGGTTTATGTAAGTGAAAAAAATAAAATCAAGAAAATAAAACCGGAGCCTAAAAAACTGAGGCTTGCGAAGAGTTAGAATTCAATTTATGGAGGCGGCCTACTCCGCCTATACTGTAATCTACAAATCCCCGATCACCTTCTTTAAAAACCTTTCCGCATTTTCTCTATGCGTGCCTGCCCAGTAGATTCTCCCGCATGGGTTGCACCGCCTAAATTCGTTTTGGGTTTCCCATACGTAAAGAGGAACCTTATCTGTCAAAGAATTTTTTGGTACCTCTTCAAGTAATGCATTGCAGCGGATGCATCTTGTAAAAGCGTTCCCTAGCGTGTCAAGTTCAAAAGCTCGAACAAACTCAAGAATCTGTTCAGTCAAATGATCGCTCCAGATAAGAAGACAATTCTTTGCATCTTTTCTCTTCTCTATAGACCTGTCTCTTGTGAGAATTACTCGGTCTTCAGAGAGCGCACGCCGTATTAGAACCTCATCGGCGATATTTTTGTCATATTCTACATCTACCCCGGCGAGTCTCAACCACTTGGCGAGTTTCCCAAGCATCGAGTCAGCAATAAAGCGGGTCTCAAGGGCTTTTCTCTTCATTTGTAATATAATACCAACTTCTAAATTGCAAACGTCAAGAAAAACGGGCTTAAAGCCAGTTCGTTTTGGTTTCAATGCGGCTTTTGTCACAAAGGAATTGTCATTGTGTTAAGCGGAAATCTACTATCCAGGCAATTCATGGATGCCCCATTTAAGTACTCGAGCATGACAGATTGTGAGGCTCCTGACTCGGTTCCTTAAAATCAATTGATACTAGAAGCTATGCCATGAGTGGGGATAGAAATATCTGTTCTACATAAGGCTACTCCTAAGTAAACTAAGCCGCCTTTTCCTGCAAAATATCTCTAGCCAGTCCTTCGGCTTTATCTATTCCGTCGGTTGATGCGGCAATTAGGCTCAGAGATTTTTCTCCGATTTCCATGGTTAAGCTGAAGCTTTTTCTGTTTTTCTTCTCAAACTCCACAAGCGGAGCGATAACATTATCTAAAAATCTACTGAAAGCATCCATCGTTCTTCTTCTTACCTTTCCGTAGCCCTTTATCATCTGTCCGCTCTTTGCCACGAGGCATCCAATGTCATAATTTATCCTGGCGAGTTTTGCTACCTGAGTTTTGTATTTTCTAATCAATGAATGCTCTTTGTGGTAGCGGTAGGAGTAAGGTCTCATGAATTTGAGTTTGGTAAGGAACCAGAGCCTCAAAAACCCCGAAAAGGAGGTGGTAACGGGTTTTTGTCCAAGGGTTATTTTTTTATTCTTGGGCCAGAGGTTTTGGAAAAAATCGGTCTCGGTAAAGTAGATTATCGGGGCCACTAAAACGTTTGGAAAGAGCCCATAAATCTCTTCAGCGTCCGGTTTCAAATAGTCCGTGACGCGGAATGACTGATCGGATCTCAATCTCATCTCCTCTCTGATTCGTTTAAATCTCTCAGGCCTGATTTTAAGATCGGCTACTCGAATTCCATCCTCGTATGTCATCCAGAGAGCAAGGTTCTTGGCGAATAGTTCGGTGAGCCTAAATCCGCCCTTCATCTCCTTGTCTATATCATAGACGCTTTCGAGTTCCCTCAAATATTTTTTTGCATACCCTACATCTTGGTAATCTATTAGCCTAAAAAGAGCTTCTGCCAAGATTTCTCTAAGACGGACTGGATACTCCGTCTCAATTCCAGCGATTAACTTTAGATATTCATCGCCTGTTTTAGGACTTAATTTTTCAGCTCTTTCTCTTTTAAACTCTTCCCAACTTTTCTGAAGCGCTGTCTTTAGCTCGGTGTGCTTCCGCGATTTTA
Source organism: Ignavibacteriales bacterium (assembly GCA_050259195.1). Classification (GTDB taxonomy): domain Bacteria; phylum Desulfobacterota_D; class UBA1144; order Nemesobacterales; family CSP1-2; genus PSLL01. The sequence continues at coordinate 24,911 of JBLNAE010000064.1, read as the reverse complement.
CATAGTCCCATCCGATTCTAAATGCCCTTATATTGCTCCCCACCGCAACCCCTGCCTCTTCTATCCCCTTTAGATAATTGACTTCAGATATGGGCAGCGTCTCCGATGCCCCAAGCACCCCAAAGAGTATTGCGTTTACTCCAAGCTCATCCATTCCGTTTTCTTTTGCAATCTCCAGCGCGTTGAATGCAATGAAAAGAGAAGAAAAGGTGGTTGCCAGTTTCTTAACATTTTCGTTTGAATATATGCCGCTGCTTATAGGGGTTTTCTCAAGCGTAGAATAAATCCTGTGGGTGCTTGAGACGATTACCGTTTTCTCGGAGCCGTATCCCCCCTCAAGCGTCCTTCCCAGTTCAAGAAACTCTTGAGCTAAAATCACGTCTACATCGCCTGGAACGGGATATTGAGAGAATATGACCTGTCCTTGATTTGAATCTGCTTTTGGGTGGGCCTCAAGATAATAGACTGTTGAACCGCCACGCTGAGAAAGCCCGGGGAGTCCTATTGCCTGGACCTCAAGCCCTTCGAGGAGAAAGGCCTGAACAAGCCATTCCGTAAGAATTCCGCCTCCTTGCCCTCCTACTGCCGGAATCAGGATTTTTATCAATTCGCTGTTTCTTTCCATTTCCGTTCTGCGTGTCGCAAAGCCAAAACTATTTAACCATAAGTAAGCAAGGATTTACACAAATAAGATAGCTCATTGCAGCAGTACCATATGCCTCCAAGCGATATTTGTTTTTCCTGCCTTTAAAGACTAATGACGGTAGATAATAAATTTTCATTTGTGCTGGTTTGTGGTTGAATAGTTACCCGAATGTGGGCGTTAATTTGACCATCCGTTTCTGGTGATTAGGTGAAGAAAAAAGCGGTTTATCTTATCGTTTATCTTGTCAAGGAATGAGGGGTTGTTGATTACCTCAACCTTGTAAAATGACGGGCAAAGCATTGCGGCGTGAGCGATCTCTCCGCATAAGCCGCAGCCTACGCACGAGTGCTCAATATGCGCGATAGGATCATCTCTCAGTATAGTCGGGCTTTCTTTAAGGGTCAGAGACGGACATCCGTTATGTCGCATACAGGAGTGGTCTCCCGTACACACGTCTGGATCAACGCCGAGCCTTGCCTGCACCGTGCGCTTTCCCGATTCAATATTTCGTTTTATTACTACCTTTTCTCTTCTGGTTTTTTCCAGTTGACATTCGCCTTTTGATATTATTACCTTGAGTCCCTTATCCGCCTCATAAGCCTTCTTGAGAGTATCCATTGATTCCTTTAAATCGTAGGGATTGACCTTTTTGATCCATTTGACTCCTGCGCCCTTTAGAGCCTTTTCAATGTCCATTCCCACGCCCTCTTGTCTCATGTTCTTTCCGGAAGCCGGGTTTTCGTGGTGTCCAGTCATGGATGTCCAGAAGTTCTCAAGTATGATAAGCGTTGCATCCTGGTTGTTATAGACGGCGTTTGTAATGCTTGTCGTAAGCCCGCTGTGCCAGAATGTTCCATCTCCCATGAATGAAATTACCCTTTTGTTTGCCATTCGAGAGAGGGCGCCTGCAGATGCAAGCCCGATTCCCATTCCTGTGATGGAATTGCTAAGGTCAAACGGAGGGAGTCCACTCATGGAATAGCATCCGATATCGGACGCGTAGTAGGACTTTCCGTAGTCGTCTTCAAGGATTTTTATTGCCGTAAAAATCGGTCTTTCCGGGCAGCCCGTGCAAAAGACGGGGTTTCTCTTTGTAACAGGCTCTTTAAGGAAATTTGCCGCCTTTTCCTTGTGCTTCGCAATGCGTTCGCTCTTTTCTTGAATCCTTTCTCTTTCATATGTAGAGGTTGTGTTTTTAAGAAGGAAACTGCCTATGCCCTTGATTATGTGATCCGGTGTGTACTCCCCCGCTTCGGGAAGTATGTCTTTACCAAATATTTCAACCTCACCCAGCTTTGCTCTCTGTGCGATTGCCCTTATCTGCTCTTCAATCAGGTTGGGCATTCCTTCCTCAACTATAAGTACGGCTTTCTTATCACGCAGAAAATCGGTGATTTCTTCAGGAACGAGCGGATGTATAACGTTCAGATTGAGTATGGGAATTCTGCTTTCGCCGTAGAGATTAGCTTCGCCCAGGTTGTAAAGGCATCTCATCATGGAATTAAATATCATGCCATGTGTGATTATCCCCAGGCTGTTATCGTTGCCTTGTATGATTTCATTCAGCTTTCTTTCTAAAATGAATTTTCTTGCGGCCGGGATTCTTTCGGAGAACTTCTTTCTTTCCTGGTCGAATGTAAATGGCGGGAGAGGGATTTTATTTAAATCCGTGGGGAGGTCATTAAGCGGGTTCAGCATACTTATTTTCGGCTGCACATTTTCTTTGCAAGCAATGTTTCCTCTTATGTGGGCGACCCTTGTGGACAGGAGAAACATCACAGGCATATTCGTATATTCAGAGAGGTTAAACCCCTCTTCAACCATGTTTGCTAGATGCTGAAGATCCCCTCTTGGGTCAATCACGGCCATTGTGGATTTGAGCGCAAATGGGAGCGCTCTTTCCGCAACGCACGTGCTATCGCAGCCATAATCTTCTCCCACGATTATCATAGCCCCGCCAGCAACGCCCGATGAAGAGATATGCGAAAGAGCATCTGATGCGACGTTTGTTCCTACGATTTTCCAGTTTACTGAGCCGCGAATTGGATAATTAATGGATGCTGAAAGGAGCGCAGCAGCTGAGGCCTCGTTTCCTGAGCAGTCGAAGTATATTCCCATTTCCTTTAATACAGGTTCATAAGCGTCGGAGATGGCGTCAATCAAGCCTGCGGTAGGCGAGCCGGGATACCCGCCCAGGTAGCTTACCCCGGATTGAAGAAAGGCTTTGAGGATTACAAGAGTCGCATCGCCGTAGAAGGTTTTTCCATGACCGTATTTCAGTTGCTCTATTATCTCTTTGGAATAGTTACTGCCCATTTTTTCTCCTACTGTAACCCACTTATCAGGTTTCAATAACTCTACCAGAAAATAGGGGAATATTCCAGTGATTTCTGGGTTTATTTGAGAATTTTATATTCCTAAGTCTCTGTAATTCTTTATGAATTGTTAATTTAAGTTGTTTTCTTAATAACATAAAAATATTCGCTCAGCGCCTCTTCCTGCTCTTCGTTTACGGCGTGATAAGGTCTTTTCTCCTTTATGAGATTTAGGGCGTTATCCAGCTCCATTCCCAGATGGATTAGATAGGCTGCAAGCATCAGGTTGGTTCTTCCCATGCCTGCATAGCAGTGGACTACAACCTGCCTTTCTTCCCAGATTTCGCCGTCAATAAACCTTACGAACTCTTCAATATCGGCAAGCCGCGGGGCCTTAAAATCCCTTATGGGAATGTGTTTTACTCTGAATCCATCGTAATTCCAGACATACTCCTCAAGATTTACGATTACACTAATCCCCGTGCTTTTTAGGAAGTCCAAGTCTTCTTCCAATCTCCAGAGTAAGCCTGGTCTTTCCATCCCTGCAAGCCTCCCCGAAATTATCCAAGAAAATCGCTCAGGCATGATTGGTTCCTTTTAAAAACCGTGGCTAAATATCCGCTACTGTTTTTAGCCGCGCCACAAAAATATCCGCCTGCCTCGTAGGTTCGGGGATTCTGTATCCTGTGACGCATTGACGTGTAATTTTTAAAGCAGTTCCCAGGTCTATTTTGTGCCCGATTGAAACAAAAACGGGGTTCGTTCCCTTCTTGGTTCTCAATACGGCTCCGATGGTATTTCCCGTGCGGAGGGCAACAAGAGGAGTCCACGCGCCGTTGCTATCCGGCGGTTCATTGTATTTACCATAAAGCCTCTGCTTCGCTACGCCTATTGAAGGAATATCGAGTATCACCCCTACGTGACTTGCGATTCCAAGCCCGCGTGGATGGGCTATTCCCTGCCCATCAACCATAAGGAGGTCTGGCTTATTTTGAAGCTTCATGAAGGTTTCAACTATTGCAGGCCCTTCTCTAAATGCGAGGAGTCCAGGGATATAGGGAAACTGCTCATCAACTCTTGCTGAAACTCGTTCAATTTCCCGGAGTTCGGGGTATGAAAAAACAATTATGCCGCACACGAGTTTTTCCTCATCTCGGATCTGTGCCAGGTCTACACCGGCTATTGTCTTTATCTCTTTGAACCCATTTCGAGTAATGACTTTTCTTTGTAAATCTCTCTGAATGGCTTCGGCTTCTTCACGAGAAGGGGGCGTACCGTGATAGAGATTGACCCATCTTTCTTTTTCAGTGGAGTCCATATATTTCATTTATGATTCTTTTGAATCGGGGAGCGTAGATTATTTCAAAGGCTTGTTCCTTTCCAGGAAAGAGCTTCAAAGCAAAGTCTTTTACCTTTAGAAAGTGCTCTAAGGCCTCATCTCTTGTCATCTTTCCCTGTGAGATAAGGGATATTGTGAGGTCAACCATGAATCTCAGCGTTCTTATCTTTTTGTTCTCTTCTGCTATTTCCTGAGGAGTCGGTTTCTTCTCTTCCATGTCCTTCTTCTTTGCTAGCTATATTTAATCTTAATTATATTACCATTTCTCTATGAAAATGTCGCATATCAAGGTTTGACTTGCAATGGCTTTTTCTTTATATTCCTCAATAAGGAATCATCAGATTTGGAATATAATAAGTATGTGAAGGTGCCGCTCTATGCGCGGGCGGGCATTCCTGAGGTGTGGATAATTAATTTGCTAGAAAACCTAATTGAAATTTACACCGACCCGGTCAATGGTTTATATCAACGGATTCGTACAGCAAAACGCGGCGAATCTCTAACACTGCAATCCATTTCCGATGTTACATTCGGCGTTGACGCCTTCTCGGCTAAGATAGGACATCTAACAGGGGCTGTAAAAAGCTCGTAGACACCTGCTCATATTTCTCAGAACTTGAATTGGAATGGAAAAATTCCTAATCAATACTTAGATAACTGTCAGTTATAGACACTGTCCGTAAAAATGAGGCGAACCAATGAACCCTGACAAATCCATAGTTCCAATCTTAGCGATAGGCGAATATAACAGTATTAAATACTTCTTAGGAACAGGAGTTTTTATTGTAAGACCACGTTTGTTGGCAACGGCTGAACACGTGGTAAGAGATTGGAATGGCCCGTTGGCTGTCACAACCCCGCTGCACCTTGATCAGATTTTCAGGGCCAACATTCTTTCGAGATCTAGTGAGTCTGATTTAGTCCTTTTGGAAGTTCCTCAGTACCCCTTTGAGGATAACCTCCAACTAGCTGAGGATGAGGAGATAATTACCAACCATCCGGTGGTATGCATGGAGTATGGAACTACTCGTACCCTTGGAAACACGATTAATTTTTCTCCAGCAACAAGGCTGGGTAACGTAACACGAGTAATCAATATCGATCGGTTTGGCAAAGCGGGCAAAGATGCTCTTGAACTTTCTTTTCCGGCTCTCCGTGGGGCCAGTGGATCACCGGTCCTGTCAAATATTAACTTTCATCTATGGGGTATAATGATCGCCAACGTAAGTTACCATCTGCTGCCATCTCAGATTGAGACTGTACTTGATGAAAAGAATAACATTATGGAGGAGACGAAATTCATGTTACCTCAAGCAATTGCAATTAACGTTAAACATTTAAGGGAGATGATTTTAATACTTTTGGATGATGAGGGGATCAGATAAGATAGGGAGTTTGCAATGGGATTTGTATCTAAAAGTAATCAATTCAGAGTGAACTTTACTTTGTCAATGGCTTCTTTGGCAAGAGTGTAGTCGGGATAAACCTCTAGGGCTTTTTGAAATTCCTCAAGAGCCTTCTTTATCATGCCTTTAATCAAATAAACTCTCCCCAGATTATAGTGTGGATAATGTCGAGGCTCATAACGTTTTGCCTGAATGGCTTTTTCAAGCCAGGGTATAGCCTCATCGTATCTTTCGAGTTCAATCAGATACGCGCCTATGTCGTTATACGGATTTCCAAAGTCGGGGTCAACCTCTATGGCTTTTTTGCATTCGGATATAGCCTCATCGAGCTTGCCCTGAAAGCTGTAAGTCCATCCAAGAAACGTATAGGCGTCGGCTGTAGGATAGGCCTCAATTGAGCGTTTATAGTGCTCTATTGCAAGGTCAAACTCGCCTTTCATCTGACATTCATAAGCCTTTTGAAAAAGCTCTATTGCTGTTGATAGAGGGTCCTTCTTTGACATTTATTTCCTTTTTGTTTAACCACGGAGGGTGCAGAGAAAAAACCCGAATTTTTAAAATAAAAATAAATCTTTTCTCTATATGCTCTTGCTCGGCTAAGCTCACTGTGATCTCCGTGGCTAACGCGGTTCTTATCTTATTCTAGCACTCGGCGCTATATGAGTCAAACGTTAATGATAGAGGATAAATCAACCTCGCACTCAATCTGTTCATAATCCGCGAGGTCTTTGATTCTTGGGTTTTCACCGCAGAGAGGGCACTTGGGGTCGCGCTTCACCTTGACGTCCATAATCGACATGGTTAAGGCGTTAAATACAAGGAGCCTTCCCATAAGGGTCTGTCCTATTTGGAGGATTTCTTTTAGGGTCTCGACGGCCTGCATCGTCCCGATTATTCCTGCAACGGCGCCGAGAATCCCCGCTTCCTGACAACTTGGAATCATACCAGCAGGCGGAATTTCGGAATAGAGGCAGCGATAACAGGGGCCGCCGGCGTGGGGTTTGAATACCGACACTTGTCCTTCAAACCTGAGTATGGCACCGGAGACGAGGGTTTTTTTCTCAAAATAACACGCGTCGTTTACAAGGTAGCGCGTAGGAAAATTATCAGAGCCGTCGAGTATGATGTCGTAATTCCTTATGATGTCTCTTATGTTCTTTTTTGTTATCATCTCTTCATAGACGATGACATTCACATCGGGGTTAAGCTTCTCTAATTTTTCCCTGGCCGAGAGCGCCTTGGGTCTTCCAATATCGTCTGTGAAATGGAGCACCTGTCTCTGAAGATTGGAAATATCCACCTGGTCTGAATCGGCGATTCCGAGAGTTCCAATCCCCGCCGCAGCGAGATAGAGCGCAACGGGTGAGCCAAGCCCTCCTGCTCCGACACAAAATACCTTTGAGCGAAGGAGCCTTTCCTGTCCCTCGCCACCCACTTCCGGAAGAAGTATGTTCCTGCTGTAACGGTACATCTGTTCCTCAGTTAATTCCACTTTATTCCTCCTAATCTTAGCCACTAAGACACTAAGGCACCAAGAAAAGATTTAAATCTAAATTTTAACTTCGTGTCTTAGTGTCTCTGTCGCTGAATTACTCTACAACTAACTCAATTTCCTCTTCTTCAAACGGAGAATCGAAGCCTTTAAGAACCCAGGCTCTGCCGTCTTTGTATTTGCCAACCTCAATAGAGAGGATTACGTACACCCATTCGGGCCATGCCCTTTCCCTGTCAAACCCCGATGGACGCGATGGATGATCAGGATGAGAATGATAGATTCCCAGGATCTCCGTTCCGTTTAACCTTGCCCAGTCATCGGCCTCTTTAAAAGAAAGAGGGTCGAGTTCATATCGGTCGCGTGCCCTTTCATGGTTCAGATTTCTACATTCTTTGAAACTCGTTGTTCTACCTTCTTTTCCGATAAGGATGCCGCAGACCTCGTTTGGGTAGCCGGATTCGGCGTGTTTTATTATTCCATCGTAAGCCGATTTAAGTATTCTTACCACCATATACCTCCGCTTAAATACCTGTATCCGCCATCGGGAAGGATAGTCACAACCACTCCCTCTTTCAAACTCTTTGCGTATTCAAGAGTGGCATAAACCGCAGCCCCGCTTGAATGTCCTACGAAGAGACCTTCTTTTTTGAGAAGTTCTTTCATGACCCTGTACGAATCCTCTGTAGATACTTGAATCTTCTCGTCTGCAAAGGTCGGGTCGTAGATTCCCGGCACGATTGACGTAGCCATATGCTTTAGTCCTTCAAGGCCGTGCAGGGGTTCGGCGGGCTCAATGGCTATGACCTTGATGTTGGGGTTAAATTCTTTGAGCCTTCTCCCGGTTCCCATAAGAGTGCCGCTTGTGCCGATTCCTGCAAGAAAGTGGGTAACCCTGCCGTGTGTCTGCTGCCAGATCTCTGGAGCCGTTGTCTCGTAATGGGACAGCGGATTTGCAGGGTTATTATATTGGTCGGGCATAAAGTATTTATCAGGATTTTCAGCTTTTAATTTTCTTGCGACCTTTATCGCTCCGTCCGAGCCTTCAAGAGAATCGGAAAGAATCATCTTTGCCCCGAAAGCCTCAAGCGTTCTTTTTCTCTCTATGTTCATGTTTGCAGGCGTAACAAGTTCAACCCTGTAGTCGAGCGCGGCCCCAATCATCGCATAAGCAATGGCAGTGTTCCCGGAAGACGAGTCCATAATTATTTTATTGCGAGAGAGCTTGCCCGTGCGGATTCCATCGAGTATCATCCACAGAGCAGGACGGTCTTTTACAGAGCCTCCGGGGTTAAACCACTCGGCTTTTGCGTATACTTCTACATGCGGATTTAAACCATCTACTGTTTTTGTGAGCCTAATAAGGGGAGTATTACCGATTAAATCAATTACGGATTCGACTCTTTTTCTTTTTTCAAGAACCTTAATTTTTCTTGCTAAAGAAGAATCCATCAACGTCGCTCGATTAGGAGTTTATAGAACGCGCCCTCTTTTTGGATATGCAATATCTGATGTCCTTCTTCTTTGATGCTTCTTGGGACATTTCTTAGAGGCTCTCCGTCTCTTAGGGTAACTTCGAGTATCTGCCCGGAGCGCATAGATTCCAGCTTTAGCTTGGTTTTTACAAATGTCATCGGACAGATTTCTTTTGTTATATCAATTTTCTCATCAGCAGCTCTTATCGCTTCCATTTTGTTTCAAAACTCCCCTGCAGCACCGCTAAGAAACATAAATGTACCTTAAAACTACCACATAACAGGGGGAGATACAAACCTAATGCCAATCTACTTCAGCCCATGTGTCTGGCTCGAACTCCAGCAGAAGGCGCACATCCCTTCCTTCATAATAATTCTCCGCTGACTGCAGCTTTTACAGGTTCCCCAATTAGACTCGTCTTCTTCGGCCACTATAAGTGGCTCGGATTTGGGCTTTCCATCAACGGGCTTGTGTCGTCTTCTGGTCAGCAACCTAAATATTGCAAATATTACGACAATCAGTAATACAAATATGATAACCTTTATCGTCATGTATTTACCTCAGATTAGTATTAGATTATCGTAACTAAGCTAGGGGTTCTTTTAAATATCTCCTGAGCATCTCTACCAATTTCGTATTGCCTAGTTTCGCGGCGGCCTTTGCATGGCTCCGCGCTAAGTCATATTGCTCACGGACTGCGTAGATTTCTCCAAGATTCTTATGAGCGTCGGATAAATTCGGGTCAATCTCTAGGGCTTTTTTGTATGAATCAATAGCCGCTTCTACTTTTCTCTGAAAATAGTAAAGGACGCCAAGGTTGTAATAGGCTTTTGCAGAATTGGGATTTTCTCTAAGAAATCTCTTTTGGGTTTCTATCTCGGAATCTACATCGTAATTTAGAGAAAATTCTGCTAAGTTACGAATAAAGTCCCTATCGTCTTTCCCTCTAGCGAGTCTTAGCATTTGTATAGCCCTTAACGTTTCTATAATTTTATTTTTGATTTGAGCGAGTGTCATTATGTTACACGGTGGGGTGACCCGCCGGGTCCCCCTTCTCAAAAGGGATTTGGTTTCCGTAAGTTAAGCTCAATCATCTCTTCATAATCAAAAAGAATCGCCTCGGCCACTGTAGCGGCGCGCCTCTCCGGATTTAGGGTTTCGTTTACCTCGGTTTTTAACTCCATCCAGTGGTTATAGATTTTCATCTGATTTTCGATTAGTGGGTCGGCATCAATCTCTTTTACTTCCCGGAAATTTAATTCACAGGTTTGAAGCTCATCGGACTTCTTTGGATCATATATGGGCATGCCGAATTTGCGGCAGACAATCGGTCTCGATTCATAAATCCCACAGGCTCCATTCTCACCAAGGGCAGGGCAGGGGAGCCTGAGGCCAATTGTAGAGGCTTCTGGGGCTGTGGTAGTGATATTGAGGGAGGGATTTTGGGGAACCATATTCTCGCAATCCAAATCCATACGCCGAGCTTTTTCCTGGATTATCTCATCTCTTCTCTTGAGATAAAGTTCGGCCTTTTCCTGCATCTTCTTGCGGGTTTCGGAGTCGAGCATCTTTACTGCCCGCGAGACGACGGCTGCATCAATGAGTGTAATCCTGAACATCTGACTGCAACAGAGAAAACAACCCTTTCTACACTGCATCTGTCCGGGATAGAGGTTGAAATTGCGGTCAAATTCCCCTTCAGTCAAATTAGCAATGAATCTGAAGCGGTCAAATACTTTTTTGGTTTCCAAAACTTTAACTCTCTAAATTTGATTTTCTAAGCCAATTAGAAGTGCCCGATTTATCTCTATTCCTGATAATTAATCAAGTGTTCTACTTCTATTACGAGAAAAAACGCTCATAATAGTCGTGGCTGCCAATCCGAAACCACGTGACTGTATCACCCTCAAGAATACCTATGGCGCGATAACCGCGTGTTATTCTTACTGACCAGATGTTTTCTTCGCTGTTGATACATTTAAAACGCAAAGAAAGAGGGATGAAAAGGATTTTGTGTCCACAAGCTATAGGCTTTTCTGGCCTCGCTTGATGTTTCATTAAGAGACCCATAGGCAGTCCAAAAAGATGGCAGGGTGGCAGATTTCATAACTGGCCATCGTCGAGTGATTTCGCGCGTCCTTCGGCTATTTCCCGTCTGGCCTGTTGTGCAGCGGCAATAAGTTGCTTTTGCGTTTTCTTGAACAAGCTATCCCATTGAATCTCGTCTTGCAAGTCTTCGAGATAGTCACGTAAGTGCTCTACCACTTGATCTTGCACAGTTTCGGGCAAGGACTCCATCATTTTTATCACTGTAGCAATAGCTGTAGATGACATAATTAAATTCTCCCTTATAAAATCTCTCCACTTATAGGTTAACAATGCATCGTTACCTTTGCAAATGTTAGCGGGATTACAATAATAGACCTTTTTGGATATAAGGACTGCAACCGCCTATATTAAGCTCAAAAGTCTTTAGCTCTCTCTATTTCAGCATATCCACAAGCTTAATCTGATGAACCTGCTCGGAAGGAAGGACGGTGGTTCCGTCGAGGAGTCCATTTAGTGCTTCGAGGAGTTTATCGAGGTCTATTCCATAGTCCTTTGCAGCGGCTCCGATTATGTGGTCTTCTTTAATGTCGCAGCTTGAACATCCGCCGAGGTGAAATCCGGCCATAACTGTCTGGGTAAGCGGATGAAGCTTCAAAGCTTGACCAATCGTCATATCCTTATGGAAATAAGGAGCGCCGGATTGTCTTCTCATCTCCTCTTTTAAACCTGCAAGAATATCCGTTTTTAGTTGGTCGAGAGAATAGCCGACGTGCCTTCTCAAAGCGTCCGCTTCATTGCGGGTCTGCTGCACTTCACTCTTAAGCTTGCGTGCGCTTATAACGCTGTACGCGGCAACGATGAGCGAAATGCCTGAAATTATATAAGGAATCATATTTTCCATAGTAAACACTGCTCTCCTCTGCCTCTGGGGAATTGCTACTAACTCCTAATTTCTATTATTTGGGTATAAATTCGTCTAGAGCTTTAGATAGCTCGCTCGGCTCGATATTTTCGCCGTTGTTTAACCTTTCAAGAAACCCATTTATTATTTCCTTTGCTCTATCCTTTCTGAAGTTCTTTATAAATCCGTCGTAGAAATACTCGCCGGCAAGCGCCTTGTTTATTTCATTCTCTTTATTGTGGTCATCAAGCTCTGTGAAATAACAAACCCTGTATTTATCCGTATAGGTTGTATCCCGATAAATCATAAACATTACCTTGTCTGACTCAACTGGCAACTCAAGTACACCTCCATTCGGTAGGGGCGAATGGCTATTCGCCCCTACAAATCAGAATCATTCCTTGTTCTTAAAAGCAACCCTCTGCTCTTCGATAAAACCGCCGCTACTGTGACCCCCGTTCGAAAGTTCTTCTCTCAGCTTTGTCTCTATTTCCTTGAGCCTTTCTTGAAGCTGGGTCTTCTTCTGCTTGTTTTTAACCATATCCTCTCTGTACCGGCTGAGGAAGTAGTCAATCGTCTGAACCCTGATTTTTATTGAGCCAGTGGGCTTATTCTCATCAATGTCTTTAAAGCAGAAATATGGGGTGCCGGAATCTTCGACAATCTCCTCAACCACCGTGTATATCGGGGCATCGTGACCGCATTTAAAGCTTGAAAGCTCCAATGCCACGAGGTTTGGATGTCTTGCAATGTACTTTGCCGCCCAGACCTTACGGCTCGTGTTTTCGCTGTATGAGTTTTTCCATACATCGGATATATCCATCGGGTGTGAGATTATCCCATTTCTTACGTCCTCTCTAAAAAGCCTCTCAAGTATATCGTCATCAATTGGAAGTGCATCCTCAGCAAAAACGGGGTATCCGAGTTTCTGGAACTCCTCCATGATTTCATGGTTGATTCCGGGGTCGTTGTGATATGGGCGTCCGAGAAGGACGATCCCAAGCTTATCTTCGGCTTCGAGTTTCTTAAGCACCTCGCGCCCGGCTCCGCGTTGAATGTCGTTGTTGAATTTATCAAGGGCCCTGTATCCCTGCTCAACAGCCCGTCTGTTTTCCTCTTCAGAGAGTCCCAGAATGTCTTTAAACTGGTTGTACATCTGTCTTTCAAAAAGAGGTGGGTCATTGATATTAACAAATGTGTCGAGAAAGACTATGCCGTTTTGGGCAAATATATCACCCTCTTTGATGAATGCGGCTTTAACTGCCGCCGGTGTAGTTGCTACAGTCGGGCATGACCTGCTATCCCATGTGTTTACGAGGTCTGAGGTCAGGGCATCAATCATGGGGAAGAATATAATGTTAAGCGGTTTCTTTTTATGGTGATGGTATATGAGATTATGAATGTGAGGGATTCCCACCTTACTTGGGAAGCAGGGGTCAATCGCGCCCCGTTTTGCGCCCTCTTTATAAAGCTCCTCTGTGGTGAAGTCGGAGTAAACAAGGTTCTCGGAAGGAATTCCCAGGCTCTCAAAATATGCGCTAAATACAGGATTCTGAGAGTACATATTCAGCACCCTTGGAATTCCAATTCTCAGGTTCTTTCTATTCTTGATAAGCTCTACGCGCTTTTTCTGAGCCTTTGTGAATGTATATTTTGGAAGTGGATCAGCAACGATTTCAGGATTAAATGACCTCCAAACGGATTTTGCCGCTACCTCGACCAGATTTGGATTTGCCTTCTTTGCGCTATCTAAACCCTTCTTTATGACCTTCATGTCTTCAATATCTTCTACCAATCCCTTTTCGCAGCTATTTCCAACGATAAGACGCTTAATGCCCGGTCCTGTCTGTACTTTGGATTTCGGGCTAATGGTGTTTTCCGTGCTCCCTGCAATCTTAACGTCAATAAACGTTCTGAGGCACTTGTTCTTACAGAAGTAGCATCTGGTATCCTCGCTTCTATGTGTTTCGTATGTGATTTTCTCTACTGCATCAAGCCCAATAAAGTTCGTTCTCTTTCCGTTTTCCCATAGACGAACCGATTCAATTGCAGCGCCGATTGCCCCGCTTTCGCCGCAGTGCTCATGGACAATGACCCTCGGTTTTTGATCCGAGCCTTTAAACCTGGATTCAATGAAGTCAACCTGAGATTTTACCGCTGCGAGGTTGTTTTGAGTTCCACCCTGAAGAAGGAAGTTTGTACCAAGCTTTGCAAGGTTTGGAATCTGAGAGACATAGAGCCAAATATTTTTAGGGAGCACCCCGGCAAGCCCGGCCATGATCTCTTCGGGCTTCCATCCCTGGCGCTGAAAGTCAACTATGTCAGACTGCATAAAAACGGCGCACCCATATCCGAATGTGGGCATCGCTTCAGCGCCAAAAGCAACATCTGCAAACTCTTCAACCTTGATGCCAAAACCCTCAGCCGTTCCCTGAAGGAAATACCCGTTTCCGGCAGAGCACTGTGTGTTGAGTTTAAAGTCTTTAACCTTTCTGTTCTTCAATATCATTATCTTGATGTCCTGCCCGCCGACATCGCATATAACGTCAACCTCTTTATAGAAGTGGAGACCTGCCTCAGTGTGGGCAACTGTCTCAACGAGGGCGACATCGCCTCCAAGGACATCTTTGAGAATATCTTTTGCGTATCCGGTTGTTCCCACACCAAGCACCTTGAGCGTCGCTCCCTGCTCTTCCACCTTGGCGCGGAGCTTTCGGAACATCTCAATGGTGTCTTCAATCGGGTTGCCCTTGGATAGCTGGTAGGCTTTAACAAGCAATTCTCTATTTTTGTTCATTAAAACCGCTTTGGTCGAGGTTGAACCTCCGTCAATCCCGACAAAGCCCTCGACCACTTCACCCGGTTTAAATGTCGCCAGAACGAATGGTTTCTTTTTATACCTCTCTTTAAATGCTTCAAGCTCTTTTGCATCTTTACTTAGTCCCTGCGCCCCCTTCTTTTTCTTTTCCTCGCCTCTACCAAAGTTGATGTAGTATTCTAGGTCTTTTGTGCCTTTATATATTCCAACATTAGGCTCTTCTTGTTTCCCAAATTCAACGGCTCCGATTGCGGCAAAGTACTGGGCGTTCTGAGGAACCTTAATTAGCTCCTTTGGGTCAACTCCCTCCGGAAGTTGAACGTTTCTCTCTTCCCAAATCTTGGGAATGTTATACCTCCACGCCTCTAACATGCCTCTGATATATGTGTTTGGACCGCCGAGGAGGAGAACTAGGGGGCGAAGCGTGTTTCCGCGTGTAAGAACTGCGAGGTTCTGTCCAACTATGGCCTCAAAGAGCGAAGCCATAAGCTCATCTCTCGGAACCCCCATCTTTTGAAGGCTATTTATATCGGTCTCTGCAAACACGCCGCACTTCCCCGCAACAGGATGGAGTTTTAAATCGTAGTATCCCATATCGCAGAGTTGCTCAGCCGGGATTCGGAGCTTTGCGTTGATCTTATCAATGACTGCGCCTGTGCCGCCCGCGCATTTGTCATTCATGCTTGGAATCTTTTTCTTCTTTCCGGTCTCAGGGTCTTCTTTGAATATGATTATCTTAGCATCCTGACCGCCTAGTTCTACAACGGAGCCGACCTCGGGATGGAGCTTTTCAACGGCGAGGGAAACGGCGTTAACCTCCTGAACGAATTTTGCCCCGATTAAACGGGCTATTCCGCCGCCTCCGCTTCCTGTAATAAATACTCTGAATTTATCGGGTGGAAGTCCCAGGTCATTCTCTATTCTTTTTAAAAGTTCAAGTGTTTTTTCAGGCTGTTTTGTATCGTGTCTCTGATAATCCTTCCAGAGAATTTCGTCTGTAACTATGTCAACAACAACCGCTTTAACAGTAGTTGACCCCACATCCATGCCTATGTAAAGGGGTTCATGAATTAATTGTCCCATTGTTATACCTCCAGAGGGTTTGTGGATTGGTTTAATCTGTAGGGACAGACCCCTGTGTCTGCCCTAACCGTAATTAGGGTAACCACAGGGGGTTACCCCTACGTTATTTTTAATGCCGTTTTTCGCCCTTCATCCGCTCTCCTACGTGTCGGACGAATCTCGCCGCTACTCCGATCATTCCCTTGTAGTGCGGGATGTGATAGAAGGGCTTCTTTAACTCTGGATGCTCGTCAACGTATGCCTTTATGTCATCCAGTGTGTAGCCGGTCTTGGAAAGCGCATCCTGGAATTCGTTCTTTGCCTTTACCTTTGCCTCGCCAAGGGCCATCTGAACGCGG
Organism: Ignavibacteriales bacterium; assembly: GCA_050259195.1. Lineage (GTDB taxonomy): Bacteria > Desulfobacterota_D > UBA1144 > Nemesobacterales > CSP1-2 > PSLL01. The sequence goes on along the minus strand of JBLNAE010000064.1, from coordinate 9,048 downwards.
CTGTGGGCGTTTACGTCGCCTTCGCCTGATGTCTCAATCGGTATGTATATCATATCCTTATAAAGGTTCACGACTGCAGACTGTGCGCCGTCGCTTTGGGTGCTCGGCATACAGCCAAACGGCTTTAGAGAAAGAACCATGTGGGCAAGGTCTTTGTTGCTGTAGTAAATATTCTTTGCCACCTCAAGATGTCCTTCACCGCCACCCGCCCTTGAATTGTAGAACGGATGACCAAGCCTCTGGAGTTCATACTGGTCTGTAAGGTCGTGGGGAAGGTCACCTAAGGATTCCCTCATCCGATTCCATTCACGTCTGAATATTACCTCAGCGGCAGTAAGCATTCCCATCTTCTTTTGGTGGTCTGTGTATTTTGAAAGGGCCTGATCGAGCCTCCACCAGCCTGGCACATCATGACTGTTTTTGGGAAGCCCCTCCTTATCATTTATGGCCTGCTTTGCCTGATGGATCATGTACATAATCCATGTGCCTATTGGCTCAACAAGCACCTGGGCGCCCTCTCTCTCAAGGAACTTAAACATATTGAAGTTTCCATCTCCCTCTGTAGTCTGCGCCCAGAATTCACCCGTGATTTTAACAATCGGCTTTATACGTGTGCGGTCAACCTCAATGCTGTTGAACCTGTCTCCAACCTCCTTTAAGGCGGCGGTGTATTCATCGCCATACATTTGGGTAAGAAATTTGCCAATATACTCGGCTGAACCGGCAAGCTTGGGGAACTTCCTTAGAAACTCTCCAACCTTACCCTCGAGTTTAAACGGCTTGTGCTTTCTTAAAACCTCATGCAGGTAGTCCATGCTCTCCGCAAGGACTCTATCGGTTTCGCCTTTATTTAGTTCATAAGGTCTTATCTGATAAACAACATCGCTTATTAAATCGCCCATATTCATACCGTTAAGCATCCCGAAGAAGAAATCCATGTTCATCTCAAGTCCCGCGCCCTCATCTGCCTGGTTGAGACCGCCTGTCTGCTGAAAGAGGATTACCCTAAAACCGTCAAAACCCGAATTCCTGAGTGCAAGACGATATTCGGCCTCGTACATTCCAAATCTGCAGGGTCCGCATGCCCCTGCCGTAACAAACACATACTTGTCAATGATCTCCTGTTTGGATAGTCCTTTTGATTCGAGTTTCTGAAGGTACTGAACGAGGTTTCCGACTGTGAAATATGTAGGATTGCACTGACCGTTGTTTCCATATTCTTTTCCCAATTGAAACGCCGCTTTATCGGCAGTGGGGATATATTCAACGTTGTATCCTAAGCCCTCCAGCGCGCCATGGACGAGATGCTCGTGCTTCCATGTTAATCCGCCATAAAGAACGGTTGTATAGGGTCTCTGGGACCTTGTAAAGGGACGCTCTATAGGTTTATGGAATTGATGAACTGGCTTTTCCTCAATGCCCAGTTCCTTTTCAAGCCTAGCCTTTTCTTCTTGAAGTCTCTTCTGAATAAAGCTCTCAATCTTTACAAAGCTCTCCTGAGTATTGCCATTGCCACCATTAGGATGTCTATCTAAGTCGCTCATAATACAGTACCCTCCTGTAAAAGGTTATTGGCAGATTAATCAGCAAGAAGAGTGCCAGAGGCTTGACCTATTTCTAATCTGCTGAAATTATAAATAATTTTTTGACTTCACGGAGATTTAACTAAGGGTTATCCCCATTAATGTATAAAAAAGCTACACACTTACCTATTTGTCTGTTACAAAAGGATACACAAACAGGCTTTTTTGAAAATTAGGTGTATACTTTTGTCCCTAAATTCGGTATAATCATAGAGCCAACGAGAAATGAAATTTGAATTGCTTGGCAAAATTACCGATGTTGAGGTTATTGCAGTCGGTAACACGATCCGTGACATTGCGCGTTTACGAAAGTTGTATGGCACTGGACGCTGGAGAAAACTAAAAGGAGTTGCCACGGTTCGGCTTCCTGATAGTACCATATATGAAGCCGAGCTTCATTGGTACGAAGCGCATGGGATTGGGAGAAAAGAGTTAAAGATTAAACGTCTTTTAGAGGAATGATTTATGAATAGCAATAAAAACAAAGGAGATCATCGGTTTGCCATTTGCATAAAGAACGAGGACTATCCTGCATCGTTGGAGGTGCGAAAAATCTATGAGGTTATACCCGATGCTAAAGCGGCTAAGCACGGGTTGGTGAGAATAATAGACGAATCGGGCGAGGACTATCTATATCCGGCGGACTACTTCATTCCTATCGAATTGCCCCAAGCTGCGGAAAGTGCTTTTTTGAAAGCATCTTAATAGCAACGATAATGCCTAACAAAATATAGTGGCCAGCAATTACGGGTGTTAAAAGGATTTTCGTATAACATTCTATTATAGGGTGATATACGGAAAAAATTCCACATAATTAATGGTCGGACAAGTCTTAACCACGATCATTGCCTAGCAATGGGCTAGAGACTCAAATGCACCAATCCTTTCTCTTAGACACTTCAGCTTTCTGGTCACTATCTGATAAAACATTGGAAGCGGTATCTCAAAATCATAACCCCTCTACTTCGCCATATTGCTTCTGGGAACTCTTAACTCACCTAGATGAGCACCAGGACTTTGAGCGCGCTAAAGGACACTTTATGAAGTTTAAGCGCGTTCAAATCTTGGACGATCCATACGCAACAGTTGCAATCCCTTTATTGAAAGAAGACCATGAGCTTCAAAATCGTGCACCAGATGATGAGTTGATCTATGCTTTTCTAGCTGCACTCAGAGCTTCGGCCTCATTAGAAAAATTTTACTCAACACGTCTCGAAGATTCAAAAAGCAGACAATATAAAGTGTCCGACTGTGTGGCGCGGGGCCGAGATGTACTGTACAAGGAAGAAAAAAAGTATGTTGAATCCGTTGCGGGCATTTTGAAACTGATTAAATCTGGACAGGTTCGATATGCGACAAATGAAGATCGTCACGAAGCAATCTTAAGCTTAGTGGAGGGATGGGTAAGTGGTTTTCAGCGGCGTGGAGCGTCAGACACTGAGTTGGGAGAAAGGCTCACAACAGATACTTATGTCTACTTCTCATACCTATTTCACCGTGCGCTAGACTACTTTAAAAGAAAGGCTAACTTGGACCCAAACGACTATGAAGATGCAGCACTTTGTCTTGATCTAAAGCTGGATACTTCGTATTGTGTAGTAACTGGAGATCAGGAATTCAGAGCAATCCTTACCGAAACCTCTTTGCTCCTAACTGATCTCAATCAATCACGTTTTCGCACCACACTTCAAGTAATTGATGTTGCAGGTTTCCAGAAATTATAATAAAGGCAAAATGAGGAGAAATATATGTCATCTCAGATAAAACCGCGATATACCGTCGCCGAATACTTAGCCTCAGAGCGCAAGGCGGACTGTAAAAGCGAGTACATAGACGGTGAAATATTTGCAATGGTGGGTGCAAGTGAAAAGCATAACCTGATTACGGCAAATATTCTTGCATCTATTCATTCGCAACTAAAGGGACGACCTTGCAAAGTATTTCAGAGTGATATGCGTGTACAGGTTAGTGAAAGCAGGCTCTATAGTTATCCGGATGTAGTAGTGGTATGCGGTGAAGCGAAGTATCTGGATGAAGAGGTAGATACATTACTTAATCCAACAATGATAGTAGAGGTACTATCAAAATCTACGGAGAATTTTGATCGCGGTGAAAAGGCGATAAGGTATAGATCGCTAAATTCGCTAATGGAATACATATTAGTGGCTCAAGATAGATGTCACGTAGAACAATACGTCCGACAATTAGATAATAAATGGCTACTTTCAGAAACAAACAGTCTGAAAGATACGGTAAATATATCCTCAATAAATTGTACTCTATTGGTAAAAGACATTTACGATAAAGTTGAGGTTTAAGCATGGAAGCAGAACAAATACTTGAAAAGCTAAGGTGGTATGAGGCAAGGGAGGCTATTCTTAATAGAATCAGTCCTGAGTTAAACAGCGTTATAGATATAGATAAGTTCCTCCTTGCCACCGTTCAGGAACTCGGAAAAATGATGGGTGTGGACAAGTGCGATTTTATAGTTCCAAACGGAGATCAGAGCCTTAGAGTGGAGTACGAATATAGAAAAAACAATTCTGTCCTCTCGACCACGAACCTTGTAATCCCACTTGAGGAGAACGGATGGGAGACAGGGTCAATAGGCACCATTGTGATTAACGATACGGCCAGAGATAAATTTGACGAGAGGTTAAGAGAAATCCTCACCAGAAACGGCACGCGCTCATTTCTCTGCATTCCCGTGGTGTTTCAGGACGAGCTTTTGGGGATTCTGGGATTCCACCACTGTGAGAAGCTACACACTTGGTCGGAGAGTGAGATTAATTTCTTAAAATCCCTCACTCAGCAGACATCAATCGCGCTTCAGTACACAAGGCTCTACACCCGAATGGAAAAAGAGGTAGAGATCACAAAAACCCTTCTTGAGATTACAAACGAGATAAATTCAAAATTAGACTTTTCTGAAATCACGTCGTTTGTCCTTAGAAAGGCTGTGGAGTTGCTCGATGCGACTTACGGTTCAATCGGAGTTCTGAGCACAACTGAGAGAAAGCTCAGTATCACGACCTTTTATCCTGAAAATATTCCCTCTCTCAAAAATATAAGCTTAAATGTTTCTTTAGATACGATTCATTATGATGAAATATTGGACAAAAAAACCGTATGTATAGCTGGTGAAGGAACTTCCTCCGGGGCATCGGCCTATCTTATGAATGCCCTAAAAGGCAGGTCTCTGGTTGTGAGTCCGATTGTTATTGACGATAGAACCTATGGAACCCTTAACCTTGTATGGAATGCCAGAAAAGATATATTCAAACCCCACGAGGTTGAGCTTGTAAGCGGAATAACGAACCAGATGGCTGTGGTGCTAGAGAAGAACAGGCTTTCTTCAGAGCTGGTTTTGCTCAGGAGGGAACTCACCGGGATAAGCGCAGGCGAGATGATAGTAGGCGTAAGTAAAAAGATTGAAAAGTGCGTGGAGGTTGCGCTTAGCGTCATAGACAGCGATGTGACTATTCTACTTGGGGGCGAGACCGGAACGGGAAAGGAACTGATAGCGGATTTCATACAGAAAAACAGCAATCGAAAAGACAAGCCCTATATCAAGATAAATTGCGGAGCAATCCCTGAGACACTGATAGAAGCGGAGCTTTTTGGATATGAGAAGGGGGCGTTCACTGATGCAAAGGCGCAAAAGATAGGGAAATTTGAGGTTGCAGACGGGGGCACAATATTTCTTGACGAGGTGGGAGAACTGAGCCTTAATGCACAGGTGAAACTCCTCAGGGTTATCCAGAATGGGGAGCTTTTTAGAATCGGGGGCAATCAGCCGATAAAGGTGCACGTTCGAGTGATTGCGGCGACAAACATTGACTTAGAGGAAGCCATAAAAAATCAGAGATTCCGCTCGGACCTCTACTATAGGCTAAATGTTTTTCCAATACTTATTCCGCCGCTTCGCGAGAGAAAAGAAGACATCCCGCTTCTTGCCCATCACTTTCTTGAGATTTATAAGAAGAAATCGAGGAAATTAATCATAGGTATATCCGACAATGCGATGGAGCTTCTTAAAACTTATAATTGGCCCGGAAACATTCGTGAGCTTGAAAACGTCATAGAACGAGCGGTTATTACATGTACCAGGAAGGTAGTGACGGTGGATGATCTGCCTAAAAACATTATAGACTCCGCTAAAAAAGAAACCGATAGCAAGGTTGTAGTTGAGATCGGTTCAACGATGGATGAGGTAGAGAAGCGGGTAATTGCAGAGACTTTAAGCTACACTAAAGGCGACAAGAAACACGCGGCGGAGATTCTGGGAATTACAAGGAAAACACTCTATAGGAAGCTGAAGGGATATAATATTGGATAGAATTTCTTATCTTCAGCCGTATGTTTTTATCTTACGTGTAGATTCGGATTTCTCCAGCCAGGAAATGACCGACTCGAATATTAACCTTCCGCCCTCTCCGCCCAATAATTCTTCGGAGCATCTCTCCGGGTGAGGCATCATGCCAAGGATGTTTCCTTGATGGTTGCAAGTCCCTGCTATGTTTTCGATCGAGCCATTCGGGTTTGATTCGGGTGTAATTCTTCCTTCTCTATCGCAGTACCTGAAAACGACATTCAGGTCTCTTATATCATCGGGAAGCGCAAAATAGTTTCCGTCGCCATGGGCAATCGGTATTCTCAAAATGTCTCCTATTTTCATGAGATGCGTAAATGGGGTGTCGTTATTCTCTACACGGATATTGACCCATTTACAGACAAACTTTAGAGAGCTATTTTTCATAAACGCGCCGGGGAGAAGTCCGGCTTCGACAAGGATCTGAAACCCGTTGCAGATTCCAATGACGAGTCCGCCGGATAAGGCGAATTTCTCTACCGCTTTCATAACCGGCGAAAATCTCGCTATTGCGCCCGTGCGAAGATAATCGCCATAAGAAAACCCGCCCGGAAGGATTACGCAATCAAATCCATCAAGGCTTTTTTCCTCATGCCACACGAATTCACACCCCTGGTCAAACACGTGTTTTATCGCATGATAGCAATCATCATCGCAGTTTGAACCGGGAAAAACAACTACACCAAAGTTTGACATTTTTAAACCTCGTTAATCAACCTTTACAACAAAATCCTCAATTACGGGATTTGCAAGGAGCTTTTTACACATCTCCTGGACCCGCTCTTTTATCTTCTCGGCGTTCTCATCTTTTACTTTTAACTCGATTAGCTTCCCGATTCTGGTTTCTTGGACCTCATCGTATCCGAGATTATGAAGCGCCGTGAGAACCGCTTTCCCCTGTGGATCGAGGATTATAGGCTTGAGCTTTACTTCAATTTTGACTATAAATTCTTTCATCTTTGCCTTAAAACATGCTACATAATGGGATTGCCATGCCGCCATTTGTGTAGGGGCGCGGTCACCCACCCTACAGTTACGCATCGTCATGTGCCTGACCGTATTTACCTTCTAAAATTTCTATAAGCCTTTCGAGTTCGTCTTTTGAATAATACTCAATTTCAATTCTTCCTTTTCCGTCTTTATCTATGATTTTGACCTGGGTGCCGAGCGTTTTTTTGAGTTCATCTGTAAGATGCTGTATATATGGGTCTACGTCATAGAGCCTGATCACCCGTTCTTTCTGCTCGGATAATTTCTGAACGAGTTTTTCTGTTTTTCTTACAGAGAGTTTATCTCTTTTTATGGACTCAAGAACCTCTTTTGACTGGCTGTAGGACTGTAGGCTAAGGATTGCCCTCGCATGCCCTGCCGTAATTTCCCCTCTAATCAGAGCCTGCTTGACCTCATCGGGGAGTTTGAGGAGTCTGAGTTGATTCGTTATCGTAGACCTCTCTTTTCCGATTTGCTTTGAGATCTCATCATGTGTGAGTCCAAAATCCGCTATGAGTTGCTCGTATGCGGTAGCTTCTTCTATAGGGTTTAAATCCTCTCTCTGGAGGTTTTCAACGAGCGCGAGTTCCAGGGCTTCCCTGTCGGATACGTCTTTTATGATTACCGGGATCTTTGTAAGTCCGACCCTTTGTGCCGCTCTCCATCTTCTTTCCCCGGCTATGATTTCATAACCGCTTTCGCCCTTTCTTACGACAAGAGGCTGTATGATTCCCTTTTCCTGGATTGACGCCGCAAGCTCTTCGATTCCATCTTTGTCAAAATCCTTCCTTGGCTGAAATGTGTTTGGCCTCATCTCTTCAATGCCGAGGAGCAAGTAGCCATACCCCGCTCTTTCTGTAGGGATAAGGGCATCAAGCCCTCTACCCAAGGTTACTTTTTTCAACCTCTTGTCCTCCGTTTCTTAATATGATTTCTTGGGCAAGCGAAATATAGCTCCTTGCTCCAATTGATTTTGCGTCATAGAGTATGACGGGTTTTCCGTGGCTTGGAGACTCAGCAAGCCTGACGTTTCTTGGAATTATTGTTTGAAAAACCTGGTCTTTAAAAAAATCTTTTACTTCGTTTGCCACCATGTGGCAGAGTCTATTTCTTGGGTCAAATATTGTAAGCAAGTAGCCTTCGATTTCAAGATTGGGATTGAGTCTCTGTTTAATAAGAGCCAGGGTGCGTTTCAGTTGTCCAAGGCCTTCCATTGCGTAGTATTCGCATTGAACGGGGATGAGAACAGAATCGGCAGCTGTGAGCGCGTTTACGGTAAGAAGGCTCAGTGAAGGCGGACAGTCAATTACTATAAAATCGTATTCCTCTTCTATTGACTTGATTGCTTCCTTTAGCCTCCATTCCCTTCTTTCAAGGTATATAAGCTCAATCTCCGCTCCTGTAAGATCAGGGTTCGATGGCGAAACTCCGAGATAGCCCTTTAAAGCCTTGGGTTCTACCTCTATTATCGTCTCTTTTATATCTACCTCGCCGATTACGGCGTGGTATATGCTTTTTTGTATATTTTCTTTATCTATCCCGACACCGCTTGTGGCGTTGCCCTGAGGGTCAAAATCAATGAGAAGCGTTCTCCTCTGGGCGGCGGCAAGAGAAGCAGTGAGATTCACAACGGTTGTTGTTTTTCCGACTCCCCCCTTCTGATTGGCAACACATATAACCTTTCCCATTCTCTCAGCCTTTTATAAGATTTTGTCTACTCGTCCTAGCGTCAGCTTTTGTCCTGTTTATTATAATTAGAAATAAAACAGAAAGCCAACTGTCAATAGTTTTGATTTTTGAAACTATGAATAAGTTCAGAAACATATGAGACGGGAGTAAGTAAAAAGAAGAGGGGTAAAATACAGCTAGGAGGTGTCCCTCAATGATTATCTTTAGCACTGCTAAAGGATTTCATAAACTCACAAAAAATGCTCCTCCAGAACTATCTCCAAAAGAACGTGACCGACTAAGAGCAATCATATTATGGTATGAGACTAAGGATGTGTCCCTGGTTTGTAAGACATTTGGAACTAGCAGGGCTACTATGTATAGATGGCTCAAGCGATATGATCCTAAAGACATAAGGTCTGTAAAAGATAAATC
>JBLNAE010000063.1:0-3278 GCA_050259195.1 Ignavibacteriales bacterium | reverse complement strand
TCTGCTTCTGTAACAATGGCCTTTATACTCCCTTCAGGCATGGACAATGAAAAGAAGTAATAGAGTTGCCCTTGTGAGGTTTTGTTTTGGTTGTCCTCCTCTAGTTGGAAGAATTCTCTTGCTTTCTCCTCATTAGGTTTCTGAAATTTACGGATAATATCCTTCGCTTCTTCTTCTCTTGGCTTCTGAAAATCATGAATCATCTGTTTTACCCTGTTCAGTTCCTCTTGTGTCGGCTCTGTTCTTATCTCTTGAGCTGCAAGATTAATGCTCTTTGGACTAATAGCTAATATCCAGCAGATAAGAGCTAAAACACACAGCAGTCTCTTTTTCTCCATAGCACCCATGTCCAGTCCTCTCCTAGCCCCGGATACCAATTACCAGGAGCCCATCTTATCGTTGCCCTCCCTAATGGAAACACCCTCCCAGGCTTTGGATATGCAATCTGAAGCTTGTATTGAGATTTGACTATGATAGGAGCAGGAATGGGATGACACAGCGCTTCCTCTCCTACAGTCTTGGGTTCAAGCCTCAGGCGGTGACGCTTTGCAAGCAGCCTTGTAGCGGCAAGTCCATACACGGCAGGCAGGTCTCCCGATTCGCTTACAGTCCCAGTAAAGGGATACATGCTCCCCCAGGAGCCATCACACCAGAAGAGCTGATCTATTGGGAATCCAAATGAGGCGCTCACCGCATCTGCCGCGCACGCGGCCTGTGCAACCGGGTTTGCAACAATTGCCGCTTCGGGATTAACCAAGAATGAAAGATCATCATTATTCCATAGGGGATCGAACTCGCTCATATATGCAAGGCTGATGCCGCCGTCTGAAAGACACAATAGATCCGAGAATAGACCTACTACCTCAAGTACAGGGTATATAAAGTAGTGGACGTGGAGGAATGAGGAAGATTCGCCCCTATCAGAAGTGGAGGCATGAGCGCCGCGCTTTGCAAATGATGGAATGGGAATGGTAATTCCACCAAGGGATGGAAAACATCCTGGACCCCTGACTACCTCGATGAGGCGTATAGGCTCCCAGAATGAGACCTTGATTCCAATTCTAGGGATAATACCGTCAAAGCAGATGCAGAAAGGAGGAAAAGGAGATACTGTGTTTGTGTCCTCCCCTATTGGGACTACTGGTATTCCGCCTATTTTTATGGGGAATATTCCCATCCAATCCACATCTGTTATAGGATTAAATACCCTTCCACCACACGTTGCGCTGCTCCAGGAAGGTGTGGGGAGAGCAAAGCAAACACTAAAAATTAATAAAATAGGAATTCTCCATCTCATGCTAAGTTATTTACATTTATGGCTAAGAAAAATCTATGGGTGAAATTTGGCAAGTTTAAGCGTGATTCTTGCCGTTTTTAGATAATAGGGGAAGAGAATTAAGAAATTCGAAAATTATTTTTTCTAATATGTACTTGTTCTTATGGGTTTTGTCTTATCCCAAATAATGCTTGAGAGGATAACAATAATTAAATCATAAACGTGGAAGATATATTTTTGTCACTGCTATCTTCTTTATTGATTGGCGCTAAATTTAGGGATATTTGTTTAATGATGTTTCGTACTTCTTCTGGGTTTTTATTCTTCATTATTTCAGAGAGAGATGCCACCAAGTGTCCCTGATGTGGTTGACCAAAGGTAATATAATATTCAAACCTCCTCTGCTACAGTTTTGATAGGCATATTCTTTATTTTGGATGATACATGGTTTTGTAATCTCTCTAACAGATATTCTTTTGGCGTTTTCCCCTTTAATGACATATGTGGTCTTTCCTCATTGTATTCTTTTTCCCACTGCTTGAGTAAGCGAATGCAATGCTGAACCGAGACAAATCTCTTTGTGCGGTAAAACTCTTCCTCGTCAGTGCGATGACTACGTTCTACTTTGCCGTTCTCCTCCGGAGAGCGTACCTTTGTTTTTCTATGTTCAATTCCTAAGTCCTCTAAATGCCAACTGAATCTCTCAGAGAATTCCTGTCCATTATCTGTCTGAATTTGCCCAATTGCAAACGGAAGTACTTTTTGGACTTCATCCACAAATTCAATTGCATTTTTCACTGTGTTACTGTCGTAAATCCGCAGGATGCGAAACCTCGTACAGTCATCAATGGCAGTGAATTGGTAGTAGCGTTTTCCTCCATTGCCTAGTTTATCAAGAAATTTTACATCCATTTGAAGCCGTTCACCGGATACTTCCTTGCTATAGCGTTGAGGATATCTTTTCCAGTATCTCTTATATCGGAGACGATTGAGGCCATGGCGTTTATAGATGTGCCAAATGGTAGTAGTGGAAATAAACCAATTATATTTCTTCCTCAGATAGTAAGACATCCTAGCTGGTCCGTATCCCCTTTGATGCCGAAGCAACACAATGGTTTGTACTACGTCATGTGGGATTTGATAGCGGATGCGATGAGGTCGAGAAGATCGATCACGTAAACCCTCTACACCGTGGCTCATATAGCGATGATACCACCGATAGAAAGTAGTCCTGCTGATTCCAAAATACCTACAGGTTGGAGCAACCTTTCTTGTAACATTTTCATAATGTTCGATCCACCGCAGTCTTACCCTGAGCTGGCGATCAATCAAGCGGTCTGATACATCCTTTTTCTTATTCATGTTTTGATATGCCTCCGGTTAATGTACCAACCTCTCTAGCATACCAAAACTGCACACAGGGTATATTAATCCTAGACAGGATTTTTGATAATTTTAAATTTTTAAATTATGCTAAACTATAGAGAGAAGTTAATGTTTACTGCAGGAAAGAGTGTATAAGCTTTATGAGATGCGTGAATGTTTATTTGGAGTGTTTTTGTTTTCATTATTAATAACACGGCAGATCTGCATCTCTCTGTATTATTTTTGAAAAAACAACCAATTCCTTAGAAGGGAGCAACCTTTCAGTTCACCGTGCCAACCGCGGAGGGGATGCCGCAGGACGAGGCTGTCCCTCACTGTAGCTGAGGTCACCATGATGGAGCTTTCAGAATACAATCTGGAGACACTTCGTAAGGACGGGGAGTTCCTCCTGTATCGGGGCCAGCCCCGGCGCCACACCGACGCGACTCCACCGTCTATTCTCGTGGTGACACCTGTCTCAGAACAGCCCGCACTGGGAAGCCTAGGGAGAATGGAGCACGAATACTCATTAAGAGCCGAGCTCGATCCCGGGTGGGCAGTTCGGCCTCTCGCCCTCACACAGTACCAGGGGCGGAGCGTGCTTGTGCTGGAAGATCCCGGCGGCGAGCCGCTCGAT
>JBLNAE010000062.1:0-4723 GCA_050259195.1 Ignavibacteriales bacterium | reverse complement strand
CACTGTTGTCCAGTTCGCTCTCTCTCCAACTGTGGCTACATAATACCCATCTGTCCAAAACTCTCCTCCCCATAATTCCCTCTTTACCGTCGGCTTGCGCTTTAATATCACCCGCCCCGTTATGCTTCCCAATATCTGCACTATTTGTCCAGGTGATACCTTCGGATGTCCTCCACAAAGTATATGAATATGATCCTTGTCCATTCCCATTGCCTCAATCTCTATTGCATAACGCTCTTGTATCCCAAGTGCTGTCTCCCTTATTATCTCTACAACCTCTTTATCTAACAATGCCTTCCTGTATTTCACCGGAAATACTATGTGATAATGTATCTGCCATGCACAATGCTATCCTTTCTTTACATCTGCTTCTTTTCCCACACATACAGATTACTACAATATGCTAACCCTGTAGCAAGCTACAGGGAATTGTCTAGTTAAACACCCTTTGGCAAACCACAAGAAAAAAACAAGGTTTCGGAAATATTGCCGCGCTAGGAGGCGATTTAGAAAGTAAAGATAACTAAGAGTAAAGTAAATTCTTATCTGCCACCATCCTATTCCCAGCCTATGGTAAACTAAACTTGATGACAAAGGTAATTAATAATTGGGTTCATATTCCCGGATTGCACTGCGGCTCTACAGCCCTAAGAGATGTGGTTACATATTACGGATACAATTTTTCGGAAGCGATGTGTTTTGGACTCGGCGGAGGGCTTGGATTTTTCTATATAAGCGGTTCCCCAACTACCCTCCCTCTCAATCGCTACCCCAGATCCCAGGGAGAAAACATGAGTCCTACAAGGATAATACACCTTCGGGGTCCTGGAATGGAGCCGAATTTCTTTAGCCTAATTGATAAGCCTACATCCTGGAAATACGAACCGAACGAAAATAAGGCATTCGAGATAGCAAAAGAATGGATAAATAGAGATGTTCCCGTTTTAATTCAAACCGACATTTTCTACCTGGACTATTACAAATCTTCTACCCACTTTCCGGGACATATCGTCTCTGTATGGGGATATGACGATGAGACAAAAACAGTTTTTCTTGCAGATACGGGCTTTGAGGGATTGCAAGCTGTTTCTTATGAGGATTTTAAAAAAGGAAGAGCCTCCAAAGCCCTTCCTTTTCCGCTTGAGAACAACTGGTTTGAAGTGAACCTGAAAAAGCCTATTCTGTCTCCATACGAGATTATTCCTGAAGCTATTCGGAGAAATGCGAGATTCATGATTGAGGGCACAAAGAGTGCAAGAGGAGAGTCAGGGGTAAATATGATAAAACTCTGGGCGGAAGAGCTTCCGGCTTGGATTGATGCGCCCGACTGGAAGTGGTGCGCCAGGTTTGCATACCAGGTGATAGAAAAAAGGGGAACGGGCCGCGGAGGATTCAGGTGGATTTACAGGGATTTTCTAAGGGAGGCAGAAGAAATAGTCCCCGCATTAAAAGGGTTCAAGCTCTCTGAAAAAATGGATCTAATCGGAAGAAAATGGAGCGAGATGTCCATGCTTTTGAAACGGATAAGCGAGAGTGAAAGAGATGAAAGTCTCTTTAATAAGGCCTCGGAAATGGCAAGGGAGCTGGGCGGGATGGAAGGGGAGTTTTATAGTAGGGTGATTGAGGTTGTATGATAGAGTAGGGGCGACCCGCCGGGTCGCCTCTACAAAACAGAAATGAAACTCATTCTTTTTGACCTTGATGGAACTATTCTTCTCTCAGGCGGCGCCGGGGCGAGGGCGGTAAACCGCGCTTGTAAAAAGATTCACGGAATCGAAAACGTAATGGACGGAATATTGCCTGATGGAAAAACGGATATTGCAATCCTTAGGGAAATCTTCAAAGCGATGAAAAGGGATTTTTTGCTTGATGAAATAGATGGCCTTTTTAGGGAATATCTCCTTTTTCTCAAAGAGGAGGTAGCGGATTCCCTTGAGTATCGAGTAATGCCCGGAATCCCTAAACTCATAAAAGCTCTTTCAGAAAGGGAGGACATAATCCTTGGAATCGCTACTGGAAATATTAAAGAGGCGGCACTGATAAAGCTGGAGCGTTCGGGGGTTGGCCATTATTTTAAATTTGGCGGTTTCGGTTCGGATTTTGAAAATAGAGAAGAACTGATTCGGATTGCCATAGAAAGGGGAAAGAGGTTTCTTAATCACGAAAAGGAATTAGAGGGGGTTTTTGTAATCGGAGATACGCCGCTTGATATAATTCACGCAAGAGCGGCGGGAGCAAAAACAATCGCCGTTGCTACAGGTTCCTATTCCGTTAGCGATTTGGAGAAATATGCCCCGGATTACCTGTTTGAAAATTTCTCTGATTTTGAGAGTGTGTTAAAGATATTTTAAAGCTCAATGGCACGGTTCGCTAATTTTAATCAAACCACCCGCCTTAAAACCGAACTCAGCCTTTCGTAATCGTCTTTAAAAATCCGCGCAAGGCTTTTTCCCATTCTTATTATGTAATCTTTGTCGGCTCCCCTTGCGCTTCGGGCGTAGCAGAGGGATGAAATAATGAGTTCGTCTGCGGGAACATTGGAAGACGAGATAATAGTTCTTAGAAAAAAATCCTCGGATGTGAGTTTCTCCACCTCGTCTTTTGCGCATTCATAGACAAAGGAGTGGATCGGTGGCGGAAGGGGAGGAAGGGAAAATCTTATCCTCTCCTCTTCGGAATAGGCGATAATTAAGGCGTGGAACTCGGTTTTTAAGAGTTCAAATATCTGAGGCTGTTCGCGCCGCAGCTCATCAATTGTCATCCCGTAAGCCATGGGTTTTCTTCCCGGCTCTTTGCTCTCTGTGAGGATTTCATAAACTAGGCCATACACTACCGGCTCTGAATCGGTCTTTACAAAATAGCCGAAAGATGGCGACTCGCCCACGTTTTGAGAGCGGGCAACAAACCCTTTTGTACTTGATTCTATCACTTCGCCAACGTGACCCATTAAACTCCCGGGCTCATTTTAGATAGACCTTTTCTTGAGACAGTCACCTTAAAATCCGACTTAATCAACGCCTCTCTTATGAGTTCAAAAAAGAAATCCCTGTCTTTCCCCTTTACAACCGCCTGTTCATGGGCCTCAATTAGAGCAGCCGGATACCCGTTGCCTTTTTTCGCCTGATCGAAAATAAGGGTATGGACGAGGTTTAGAAACCCTTTATCCTCCGCCACCCACTTTGGAATCTCTATTCTTGCAATCTCTTCGCCGATGTTTAGGTAGAAGAAATATATACTGTGGTCTGCGTAGCTCTCAAGAATCCTTGAAGATGACTCAAATAAGGATGACCTTTCGCCGGGCCTTAGAATCCTTGAGAATAAAATTCTATCCGTCACGCCTTCAATTGGAGCGCATGGAAGCTGAGGAAGATGGGTGTACGGACACTGATTGCAGTAGCTTACCTCCTCAGGACAAAGCCCGACGCGAAGAGCATTTATTACATCTGTGCCTCCGGGAAAGCTAATATATCCAACCAATGGAATTCTCAAGCTCTTTAGTCTGTCCATTGTCCGAATAAATGAGTTCATAATCTCGGTTTTGAAATCATCGGGCGTTCCCTCAAGCCTCCAGAGAATAAGGGTTCCATCGGAAATGGCTATAGCGTTTTCCCTATTTTCACATTCCTCTCCAAGCTTGAGAATTTCTTCAAACTCCATTAAACCTCTTTTTTCGGAAATCACGGCGGCGTCGGCAGGAATCTTTCTTCCGTCCCATGTAGTGAATCTGTCTTCGTCTCTGAAAAAGAATCTAGGATATGAATTAAGATGTGCCTTTCCACCCGTTCCGTATTGGAGAACCACAGAGCCGACATTAATGAGGTAACACGGAAGTGCCTCGTGTCTGTCGGGAAAAATCTGGGATCCGTCTGAGGAAAGAGCCGTGTAACTTGAAGGGCGCGGAGGAAGCGGATAAGTACCGTCAAATGAGCTGAAAATACATGGCAAAAGCCAAGAGGTCTTGCTGAGTTTTACCTTTTCGGAGAGCTTTTCCCAATCCTTCGATCTGAGTTTAAATTCGCTCCAGGCAAGGTTTATCTTTTCTAAAAATCCCTCTTCTAATTTCCTCTTTTCCTCAATCATCTTATTCACTTGAGGCTTCAAGAAGGGAAAATTAAGCATCTCGGTGGGAAAGATAACACGGCTTTTTTACGTATGCAAGGATTTTTATAGAGAGCGAGGGAAGGAAAGAAATAAAAAAGCGGGCATCGCAATCTCTGAGAAGCCCGCTTTTTCTCTTTTCATACTGGATTTTCTAGAATTCTCCCATACCGCCCATGCCGCCTGGGGGCATAGCGCCGGGTCCGAGGTCTTCTTTTTTCCTCGGTTTTTCAGCAACTAAAGCCTCGGTAGTAAGAAGAAGTCCTGATACACTTGCCGCATTCTGAAGTGCAAACCTCACTACCTTCGTCGGATCCACTATCCCGGCTTCCACTAAATCACCATACTCAAGCCTCGCCGCATCAAACCCATAATTGCCCTTCCCCTCTTTTACCTTCTCAACGACAATTGAGCCATCCCAACCGGCATTGCTTGCAATCTCTCTTAACGGATCCTCTAGCACTCTCTTTACAATATTTACACCAGCCTTTTCCTCTTCATCCACTATCTCAAGTGTGCTTAGTGTCTTAATGGCTCTGATAAAAGCTACTCCTCCACCTGGAACTATTCCCTCCTCCACTGCTGCCCTCGTGGCATGGAGTGCATCCTCTACCCTGGCCTTCTT
>JBLNAE010000061.1:0-3137 GCA_050259195.1 Ignavibacteriales bacterium | reverse complement strand
AAGGAGGGGAAACCAGGGGCTACAAGGCCTTTAGGAATCAGCATTCTGGAAGATAAAATTGTACAGAGTATGATGCAAAAAGTTCTAGAGAGCATATATGAACCACTTTTTCTGGAGTGTTCCTTCGGGTTCCGGCCGGGTAAAAGCTGTCATGATGCGATTAAGGCCTTAACAAATCATCTATACAAAAACGATACTCAGACTGTGATAGACATAGATCTCAAAAACTTTTTCGGAACAATAGACCACGAATTAATGAAACAAATTCTGGAAACGAAGATCAAGGACACACGATTTATGAGATACATAAGTCGTATGTTCAAGGCCGGAGTACTGGCAGAAGGCGAACTAACAATAAGTGAAGAAGGGGTACCTCAGGGAAGCATCTGTAGCCCCATTCTTGCTAATACATTTGCACACTACGCCCTGGATCTGTGGATTAAAGACATGGTAAAACCAAATTGCAAAGGTAAAGTAGAGCTCTTTAGATATGCCGACGATGGTGCGCCACGAACTTTGGCGAGCTTTCTCGTCAAAGATGCTGCATAAGAGATTAGGGAGGGCCCCTAGAAACCGACGATTTAGGCGTAGGTTTCAAATCACCTTAAGCTGCATTGATAAAGAGTCAATGTGGTGAGCGTTAAGGAAAAGGTATAGCTAGACTATATCAGATAAGTGCCAAGGAGGCGACCGCAAGGGAACCATTGATGAAGTGTCGAAAGCGTAGGGACGATGTCAAAACTGAGAGGAGTCGTTGGCTCAGGATAAATCTAAGGAATACCTAATGATAATCGCTTAGATGGCATCCGGCATTTAGATGGCGCGAACTTGGTGCAGGCTCTTATGTGGAACTTGGGAACCTGTCTCTCTGATGATAAGGGAGAAGCTCAAGAGGAAGCCCCTCAAGAGCCAGAGTACCGATGCAGAGAACGGGGACGGAATAACCAGTAGTAGCGATGAAGCCTCCTTAACGGAGAGGGAGCGAAGGGGTTATATTATTCAGCTGAGATTGATTGAACAACCGGAAACGGGAGGAATTAATGAATACAGCAAAGCCGCATTGTATTTCTAAGTTGGCCGTATGGGAAGCATACGAGAGAGTAAAAGCCAACAGAGGAGCAGCAGGTGTCGACAAAGAGTCTATAGAAGAGTTCGAAGAAAATCTTAAGGATAATCTGTATAAAATTTGGAATCGAATGTCCTCGGGGAGCTATTTTCCGCCCCCAGTAAAGGTCGTAGAGATACCAAAAAGCGATGGTAAGAAGAGAAAATTGGGAATCCCAACAGTCTCAGATAGAATTGCACAGATGGTCGTCAAAATATATCTAGAACCGGGAATAGATCCATGTTTTCATCCAGATTCATATGGATACAGACCTGGAAAATCGGCCATAGAAGCAGTAGGGACAGCTAGAATAAGATGCTGGCGCTACAACTATGTGATCGATCTTGATATCAAGGGATTTTTTGATAATCTAGATCATGAACTCATGATGAAGGCTCTAAGGAAACACACTGAAAGTAAGTGGATACTGTTATACATAGAGCGATGGTTAAAAGCGCCAGCGCAAAATGCAGATGGAACACTTACACAACGGACAAGAGGAACACCGCAGGGCGGTGTCATTAGTCCATTAATTGCGAACCTATTTCTTCACTATGCATTCGATGAATGGATGAGAAGAAATTATCCTCAAAATCCATTTGAGAGATACGCAGACGATGGGGTAGTGCACTGCAAAACGGAAGCGGAAGCCAATGAATTAAAGAAAGCTATTTCAGAACGCCTAGCACAATGCAAATTGGAATTACATCCGGAAAAGACAAAAATAGTCTATTGTAAGGATGATGATCGGAAGAAAAGACATCCAAACGAGAAATTTGATTTTCTGGGGTATACGTTTAGAGCCAGAAGATCAAAGAATCGAATGGGAAAATTCTTCATCAATTTCACTCCAGCAGTAAGCGATAAAGCGAAGAAGAAAATAGCAGATACTATAAGAAGTTGGAAGATGCACTTGCGTAGCGACAAAACCTTAGAAGATTTATCCAGAATGTGTAACCCGATCCTCAGAGGATGGATAACCTATTATGGAAAATACTATAAGTCGGAACTCTACCCGCTCTTTAATGTGGCAAATCGTACGCTTGCAAAATGGGCGACAAGGAAATACAAAAAGTTGAGACGCCATAAACGAAGGGCAATGCACTGGTTGGGGAAGATCGCGACGCGAGAACCTGCCTTGTTTGCTCATTGGAAAATGGGTGTCACACCAGCGGCTGGGTGATAAGAGCCGGATGAGTCGAGAGGCTCCCGTACGGTTCTGTGAGGGCGTGAGGGTGAGAGTCCCTTGCGCTACTCGACCAATAATATGCTGTCAGTATGAAGAAGATGCAAGAAGAATCAAAGATGTCCTAGGAAAAAGACTTGGAAAATTCAAACTTCAATTAAACGAAGACAAAACGAAGTTAGTCTCGTTTGACAAAGCAGCGATGGCCCAAGGAATTGAACAAGGGACCTTTGATTTTCTAGGATTCACCTTTTATCTAGGGAAATCAAAAACAGGAAGGATAATACCTAAACTGAAAACGAGATCCAAAACCATGAGAAGCAAACTTAAGAAAATAGCCCTTTGGTTCAGAGAGATAAAAGACAGGAAACCACTGAAGGTAATTTGGAAAACTTTTTGCGCTAAGATAAGAGGACACATTCAGTATTATGGAGTGTCTCACAACTTTGACGAAATTGAAAAATTCTTCCGAGAATCAAAGAGGATTGCTTACAAATGGCTAAATCGAAGGAGTCAAAGGAAAAGCTTCAACTGGGAAAAGTTTTCTCTATTTATAGATAGAAACCCACTACCCAAGGTGAGAATAGTACATAAGCTCTTTTAAAGATTAAACCATAGATTAAACCATAATAGGAGAAGGATGCTATCGTGAGCCCGGTGCCTTAATTGGGCACGCCGGGTTCTAACTGGGGGGGAGGCTCGAGCGATCGACCTCTCTACCACATTATCCTGAAAAAATATTAAAATAATTTCTAGAGCCAGAGTATGGAGGATGAAAAATTTGCTTTACCCGATTCTACCCAAGCTGAATTTTCAAAAAATATGTATCGAGATAACTTCATTGAA
>JBLNAE010000060.1:0-3074 GCA_050259195.1 Ignavibacteriales bacterium | reverse complement strand
CTGGAGACCTGAATTTGTATTGGTGCTACTCCCCGACTATTGCTCACATCAATTGTAGGGGCGTAACGACAAATTGAACAACATTTAGGTATTAGTCCTCTCCCACACCTTTAACCCTTCTCCAGACACTTGAGACTCTGAGTCCTGAAACGAAAATTCACGAAGGTCACCAAGTATTATTGTGAAGGCGGAACACATAAGACCTTTTCCCGGAGCTTTTGGTAACACAACTTCACTTTCATTTCCCCTCTACCCTTATCCATACCTCACTTCCAGAAAGAAACTGGGTATTTGAACAATTTTGACACTTTTCCATTTCCCCCTACCTTACTCCCTACCTTTCACAAAAAAGTCGATATATGCAGAAAATCAGGGGGCTCAAATGACCTATTTTTCCGAACAGCCCAACCCTAATTGCCGAACTTCCCAATGACCACCCCCTGAGAGATTTTCGTTTTGTAACTAAAATTGAATCCTGTTCCCTAAATCTAACCTGTACCCATTCTCTGGCCTCTGCATTATCTACATTCTTAACGTCATTTCTATGTTTTAAGCTTTTCTATCTCTATTGCACCCGTAGTTCAAATACTCGAGTCCGTACTTACAATTATTTTGTGCACCCCGTGTCCAATCTAAACATAGAACAACCAAAAAGCTCCAATTAGAATTGTTATAACCGTAAGCAGCGCTCCGACTTTGAAGTATTCCCAGAAGCTTATCGTAACGCCCCCTACTTTTGCAATCTCGGCGACTATTAGATTCGCCACTGACCCAATGAGTGTGAAATTTCCGGCAAAAGTGCTCGCCATTGCAAGCACAAGCCAGCCTTTTTGAGGGTTGGGGAAAATGGATTTTACGTAAGGAGCAAAAAGCATCACGGCAGGAACGTTGCTCACCAAATTTGAGAGAATCAATATCACACTGCTGATGCCAAGTATTCTCTTCCATGAACTGAGTCCAAAAAGTGGGGAGGCTTTTTCAAATAGGATTTCACTCAACCCAGATTTTTCTACCCCTCCCATAATGACAAAAAGTCCCGCAAAGAAAAGCAGTAGCGTCCAGTTTACCTCGTCAAAGACGAACTTCGGCTCAACTATGCCGATTAATAGAATCAACGCTCCTCCAATAAGCGCGGCGAAAGGATAGGACACTCCGTATATGAAAAGCCCAAAGACCGCCATGAGCACAAAGAGGGACTTTATAAGAAGGGGTCTATTTACCTTAAATTCTCGAACCTCAGGATTGAATGTAACCTTTCGACTAATCTCTTTGCCATATAACAACCCTATAAGTCCGTAGTTTAAAAAAAGCCCTATAACACTTATGGGAAACATCTTTACGAAGAACGTGATAAATGGAATATGGGAGCGGACTCCTATGAACATATTCTGCGGGTTTCCGGTTACGGTGGCGACGCTTCCTATGTTTGATGCCGTCGCGACGGCTATTAAAAAGGGAATTGGGTTAACCCTGATTGACCTACTTGCCGAGAGTATAATCGGTGTAAAAAGAAGGCAGATTGTATCATTGACAAAAAGAGCCGAAAGAATTCCACTCAAAAGTATCACCAGAAAGAGCATCTTCGATGTATTCCCTGAGACCTTTACAATCCAAGAAGCGATAGGCTCAAAAAACCCGGAGATGCTGAGATACGCAATAAGAACCATCATGCCGAGGAGGAACGCAATTGTGTTCAGGTCAATAAACCCGTATGCCTCATCCAGCGTGATGACCTTGGCCAAAACCATAAGAATTGCCCCGATCGAAACCCCGGCAGCGCGGTCGAGTTTTATTCTGGGAACCTTTTGAACACTTATAAGGATGTAAGTCAAGATGAATATTAGAGCGGCATAGAGGGTTTTATCAGTCATTGAGTATTCTTAGTCCGAAGAGCAAGCGAAATAAGATAGCATAAGAGCCAATAATATTAACCGATTTTATGCACATGGCTTTTCTATTTCTATTATTTCACAAAGGATAATCTCTAAATTGATTCTCCAACTGCCCAATCCCATAAAAAGAAAGAATTCGTCGCTTCTTCTCTAGCCTGACATACTATGATTCCTATGCCTCTTCTATTAATTGAGCAAACCTCCCCATTGATTGCCTTTGCTCCTCTGTGTCTTTTGCATCCTTTTTCTTTTTTCTCTCTCTCATGCAACCCAAGCCAATCCCTCAAGGCCTCTTTTTGCTTTAGATCCGAAAGTGCTGATAAAGGTAAGGACGTTGAACAAACAAAAGCATAGCACTATAATTCCTAATATGAGGATAGAGCATAGACTATCACAAAGGATTCCTTTCAGAGAGCCGATTAAATATGGACTGGAAAATCCTGTTTTCTCAGGCTACACATTTGACCTTTCAGAAGGTGGGATTGGAATTATTACTATTAAAGCATTTCCACGAGATACTGAACTTGTATTTGATACGTATATGGGCAACCAGGTCATTAGAATTGAAGGTCTCGTTGCACGAGTAACCCCATTCAATCTGGGACAGTTTCTATAATGAGCGTAAAAATCTCAGGTCGTACTGACGACATAAAACATATCTACATGAAGAGACTAAACAAGCAGCATCTTTGGATGAAATCATCTAGTAGAAACCTCACCTGGCACTCGTCTAAGATACTTCAAAGGACTTTGAGCTAGAGACCCAGTTGGTCAACCGTCTCCAATTGGTCTGGTCATACACTGCTGCCTCACCGACAAGGGTCACAGTCCCAGGATAACTGTAATATGCTGATAACCAATCAGTTACGTCAACCTGGGTTGACCCAGGGCGGGCGGTGACTTCCTTGTATCCTTCCTTCGAGTTCCCTTAACTATCGTTTAATTTAGTGAATAATCGAATCGTGATGGCAGAAGGTGTGTCATTATAGACCGTAGTTCCTACATACCCGCTCAGTTGAACCCTTTGATTGACCTTCACACTGGAAGGAGTATCTAGTGTTGGGTAGTTGACGTAGCCAGCTATGCTCATTCTAGGAATCTCTAATAAATGTTATTTATCTTGAGATGGAGAAAACAACGAAATTGCTTAGGGATTGTCATTAGCACCTGCTGATTTGAGTA
>JBLNAE010000059.1:0-4476 GCA_050259195.1 Ignavibacteriales bacterium | reverse complement strand
CTAGTATGTTAGATTTAGAATCGGATTTGATTGTCGCTATTGCTAATTAAATTTAGACTTTATATCTGTATTACTGGAAAACCGCATTGACACCATCTAACCTTATGTGATATATGAAGGTTTAGATTTCTTTCCTGCAAAAAATTAGGAAAAGATAGACTATGGCAAATGAGGAGCATCTCCATATTCTCAAGCAAGGGGTGGGTACGTGGAATAGGTGGAGGGAAGAGAATGTCGAGATACGGCCTGACCTGAACGGAGCGAACCTGAGCGAGGCGAATCTAACCGGAGCGAACCTGGATGGAGCGGGGTTCTACAGGGCAGACTTGAGCAAGGCTGAACTCAGCGGGGCAGACCTCAGCGGAGCCTACCTCAAGGAGGCAAATCTCGTCAGGGCAAACCTCAGCGAAGCGGTTCTCTTCAGGGCGAAACTCATCAAAGCAGACCTCAGCCGAGCAGACCTATTCGGGGTGTATCTCATTATGGCTGATCTCAACAAGGCGAAACTCATAGAGGCGAATCTCATAAGGGCGGACTTAAGTGGAGCAAACCTGAGCGAGGCAGACCTAAGAGACGCAGATCTCAGGCAGACTACTCTGGTTAAGACGAACCTGAATGATGCCAACCTTACAAATTGTTGCGTATATGGAATTTCCGCTTGGGGGGTAAAGCTGGAAAAGGCGAAACAGTTGAATCTCGTTATTACTCCTCCCGATGAACCTTCTATTACAATGGACAATCTCGAAGTTGCCCAGTTTGTCTATCTGCTCCTTAAAAACCAAAAAATCCGTGATGTAGTTAGTAATATCGCTACCAGAGCTGTGCTGCTTCTTGGGCGCTTTACATCGGGGCGGAAGGCTATTCTTGATATGGTCCGTGAGGAACTTCGCAAGTATAACTACTTACCTATCTGGTTTGATTTCAACATACCGGGCAATCGGGACATCACGGAGACCATTACTCTCCTGGCTCGGATAGCGCGGTTCATTATTGCCGATCTTACAGAGCCAAGCACTATTCACAAAGAGCTAGAAGCCATTGTCCCAACATTTGCGGTTTCTGTTCAGCCATTGCTGCAGGGTTCGGCGCGTCCCTACACCATGTTTAAAGACTCGTGGAAATACCGCTGGGTTCTGAAAGCACACTGGTATCAAGACCCCAATGATTTGCTTACCTCTCTTAAAGAAAAAGTCATTGCTCCTGCCGAAGCAAAAGCAAAGGAATTAGAATAGAAAATTTATGAATGCCGCTATTGCTAAAGAGAATTAATAGATAATTTATATCTATCTTTTTTTCGGTTAAAGTGTAAGTAAAAGACGATGAGAATAAAAGTAGTTACCTTATCTATTCTATTGGCCTTAGTTGTTTCATGCACTGGATATAGACCGGTAATTGATCCGGCATCGGTGCAGGATCAAGAGAAATATCGGGCCGACCTTGCTGAATGTCAGTATATAGCGCGTCAAAATACCGATACTGGAGCCTCTGCTACGGGAGGAGCTGTAGTGGGTGGTGCTATTGGTGCCGGCCTTGGGGCAATTATATCAGCAATATTCGGAGGGAATGTAGGGGAGGGCGCTGCCGCAGGCGCTGTTGTGGGAGGCGCTCAAGGGGCACTTGGAGGCACGGCCGCCGGTGAATCCAGGTATCAGCAAATCTATGCCAACTGCCTGAGGGGTCGAGGCTATAACGTTCTTTATTAAAATCTGATTGCCGCTATTGCAAATTACCCTAAAAGATAGACTAATTATTTAATTCCAGGCCAGGTCTCAATAGGCTCAGTTGAGCGTACTATGTGCATCCCTGCATCCCCAAACCTTTGGAAAACTTCATCAGCTTTATCAGTATAATCAACCACACCCGGCACAACAACAGAGGATGTACAGTCCTCCAAGAGATAGACCTTTTCCACAAGACCTTCATCATGAATCATGACATCCTCCAACAAATCAGCAATCGTCCAAGCCACACAGTGACTCTTGGCCTGTCCAGCGATAAGCACCGCATCAAATTCCAAGAGCTTTCTAAGAAACTTATCACTCTTATGCGCTAATCGCTCACCATAGGGTCCAGTTGCAACCTCCGGCCCCAGCACCGAGTAATGTTCAGTCAGCGGATGATTGCCTTTTATATGAATGTCAGGCTGGCTGTATCGAGCAATAGTATGAAAGAAGATCGCCTCTTCCACCGCCGATACCAGAGCATGACCAATTCCACCCAGCATAGCGTGATACGGCCATATAGTAAGCTCATATTTACCAGTTTTCTTAAGCTCAGTTGCGTAATGCAAGAGGTGGCGTTGCATATAATCCGCGCTGTGATGAAGGGTAGGGGCTAGAGCGGTGTTAAATCGCCAGCGTCCCTGGGCAATATCCTCTTCCGTAATAAGGGTAAACGGTGCGGGATACCCACCTGCAGGATTGATCAAAAAAATGCTATGAAAGATCTGAATCGCCTGATGTGTATCCATAGTCGGAACAATCTGAGTAATTTTGTGGAGGTTACGGTAAATAAACTCACAAAGCCGCCGATTATCATCAACTGCTCCCGTCCCGGATCGACCACCCACATAA
This sequence comes from Ignavibacteriales bacterium, assembly GCA_050259195.1. Classification (GTDB taxonomy): domain Bacteria; phylum Desulfobacterota_D; class UBA1144; order Nemesobacterales; family CSP1-2; genus PSLL01. The sequence continues at coordinate 1,903 of JBLNAE010000059.1, read as the reverse complement.
AGCTCAAAGTCCGGAATACAAAAGGTATTCTGAACATCAACAACTACTAAACACATTTTAAATCGGTCTCTATCAGCCAGCTGAATATTATATTCTTCGCTCCACTTTGCTGCAGCCCTCGCAATCTCTTCATACGCCACCTTCCAGACATATCCCACCTTATCTAAATTAAAATGTGAGGGAAGAGGTAGAGGTAATTGTTCAACCATGATTAGCTTCTTGTATTTTACAGTGATTAAACCCAATCACAAGCAAAAATAAAATGTTGAACAGGCTAAATTTGCCATTGACTTTAATATTCAATGTTTGATAAAATAGTCTCACCTAAGGGAGAACAAAATCCAAGAAGCAAGGTGAAAAACCCAACTAACGACAAAAGCCACAAAAACATAAAAGCATCCCTTTTTATTACATGCCTAGTAGATTTATTTTTCCCTCAGATTGGAGAGAGCATGGTCACAATACTCAGAGAACTCGGGGTAGAAGTAGACTTTCCAGAAGACCAAACCTGCTGCGGACAGCCAAGTTTTAACAGCGGATTTCAAGGAGATGCGAGAGCAATTGCCAGGAGGTTTCTCTCCATTTTTAATCAAGACGATAACAGATATATTATCTGTCCGTCCGGTTCATGTACGTCAATGGTTAGAGTTTTTTACAAAGAACTCTTTAAAGGTAACCCACAAATGCTAGAGATCATACACAAAGTATCCTCAAGAACATACGAGTTCTCGGAATTCTTAGTAAACGTGCTAAAAGCAGAGGATATAGGCGCTACATATACAGGAAAAGTAACATACCACGACTCGTGCCATCTACTGCGAGAACTCAGGGTTAAAGATGAACCAAGAAAATTGATAAAGTCGGTAAAAGGAGTCGAGTTTATCGAGATGAATCTCCATGATGCCTGCTGCGGATTTGGAGGAACGTTTTCAATAAAATTCCCCGACGTTTCCGCATCAATACTGGATGAAAAGATAGAAAACATAATTAAAAGCGGAGCGGATACCATTATATCCTCGGATATGGGATGCCTTATGCAGATTGGGGGCGCACTCAGCCGAAGAGGAATCCCAGTAAAGGTATTACACATAGCCGAGCTTCTTGCTTCCAGCTAATATGATTAAGAAAACCATACGACACGGAAACTAACGATAAAAATGGAAACTAAAGAGCTAAGGTTTGAAAAAGACTCGGCTGCTGCGCTGAAGAACCAAAATCTCCAAAAGGCACTCAGGAACGCAACCGACCGTTTCAGAACCGTTCGAGAAAAGGCAACAGGGGAAATCAAAGGCTGGGAGAATCTAAGAATAAAGGCCAGAGAAATAAAGAAGCATACTATAGAGCACCTCGATCAATACCTGGAGATACTTGAAGAAAACATTATAAAAGCTGGAGGCACCGTCCACTGGGCAAAGGACGGAAGCGAGGCTTGTAGTATCATCCTAGATATAGCCCAGAATAACAATGTAAAGTCGGTTGTCAAAAGCAAATCCATGGCTACAGAGGAGATAGAGCTTAATCATGCTCTTGAGGGAGCGGGAATAAAGGTTGTAGAAACAGACCTTGGAGAGTATATAATTCAGCTTGCGAAAGAACGTCCATCTCATATACTTGCACCCGCAATACACAAAACAAAAGAAGACATTGCGAAACTCTTCGCAGAGAAACTAAATGCCGAGCCAGACCTCAAGCCTGAAAAACTGACCAATGTAGCAAGAGAAAAACTCAGGAAGGAGTTCCTCAGCGCCGATATGGGAGTTTCAGGGGTTAACTTCGCCGTAGCAGAAACCGGGACGATTGTGATTGTTGAGAATGAGGGGAATGCAAGGCTCTCGACAACCCTACCAAGAATCCACGTAGCCCTCATGGGGATAGAAAAGATAATCCCGCGATTTGAGAACCT
>JBLNAE010000058.1:0-8096 GCA_050259195.1 Ignavibacteriales bacterium | reverse complement strand
AGCGCGTTCAATTGAGAAAATACTCAAAAGGCATGCTTCAAAGGGTTGGAGTCGCGCAGGCTCTCATAAACGATCCCGAGTTTTTAATTCTCGATGAGCCTATGAGTGGACTTGATCCGATAGGGCAAAGAGAAATAAGAGAGTTAATCCTGGAGCAAAAAAAGAAGGGCAAGACCATACTTTTGAGTTCGCATATACTCTCGGACGTTGAGGCGCTATGCGACAGAGTGGGGGTCATTATTGGCGGAAGGGTTGTAAAGATGGGCGAGCTTGGAAAACTCTTTGAGGAGATTCATACGGATTACGAGATGCTTTTAAAGGGTGTTGATGAAGGGATCGTAAATAAACTCAGCGATCTTAGGGTTACTATTGAAAAGAGGGCGGGATTTATCGTTCTCAAATTCGATGAGGACATAAAGGCAAGGGTTTTAGATGCGATTTCTAAATCCCAAGCGGATGTAGTTTCGCTTCATCCTCTACGAAAATCCCTTGAGGGGCTTTTTGTTGAGGAAGCAAAGAAGGATGACAGCAAAGCAATTTAGCCACGAATTGACACAAATGAAAATAATCAGAATACAGTATACAGAACACGGAATACAGGGGAGAATTACTGCTGAATCCTGTCTCCTGTATTCTGTATTCTTCTGTTCGTATAGATTCGTGTTCATTCGTGGCTAATTGAACCATGAAGAGAATCTGGAGTGTTGCACACAATACATTTATTGAGGCGATAAGAGACAGGGTTCTCTATAGCCTGATTATCTTTGCTTTTTTGATGATTCTAAGCTCCCTTATATTTGCAAGCATCTCGGCAGAGCAGTATAACAAGGTTGTAAAAGACCTGGGACTCACGGCGATTTCTATTATTGGGGTTATGATTTCCATATTTCTTGGAATGGGGCTTGTCTACAAGGAGATTGAAAAGAAGACCGTCTATAACATTTTTTCAAAACCCATACGCAGGTATGAATTTGTTCTTGGAAAATATCTGGGGCTTGGGTTTACGCTTCTTATCAACACCGCTGCTATGGCCATCATTCTCTTTCTCATTGTACTCTATACAGAGATAAAATACGCGGGGCTTATAAAATACTATTACGGGGGACACTATTATGCCGAGTTTTTTAAAGCGGTTTACTTCGAGTATCTTGAGTTTATTGTGATAATAGGGATTGCTCTCGTATTTTCAAGCTTTACCACTCCGGTTTTGAGTGTGCTCTTTACATTTTTTCTCTTCGCAATCGGACGGTTCTCAAGCGATATAAAACTTTTCGCCGAACAGATAAAGAGCCCAATCATGGGTTTTGTAACCCAGGCTGTTTATAGAATAATACCAAACCTGGAGAAATTTGATGTAAGACATGAAGCAGTCTACGGAGGAGAGATAAGCGCCCGGCTAATTCTCTATACTACTGTTTATGCTGTTCTTTATGCTATGGCGCTTCTTATGCTTTCAATAGTGATATTTGAAAAGAGAGAATTTAAATAAGCAAGATGCAGGATATAGAATATAGAATATAGAATACAGGAAACAGAAAACAGGATACGGGATACATGGACTTGAGGTTTTTTCCCTGTATTCTTCTGTTCGTATATATTCGTGTTCATTCGTGGCTGTTAATAGCAATGCTTAACTCACTCTCAAAGAGTACTTTAATAGGGATTATCGTTGTATTTTCTCTAATCGCTATCTCTGTTCCTTTTCAGAGAAGAATAGACGACATAAGGGGTAAATTCAGGTCTGTGGAAGAAACGCTGTATTTATCTTCATCTGGTATTAAGAAATTGTCATTTGGCTATAAAGAAATCCTTGCGGATATTTACTGGATGAGGGCAATTCAGTACTTTGGTGAGAGTGTGGTAAAAACGCTGGAGGGAGTGGACGATAATCAACCGCTATCAGCAAAGCCAAAATCTGATCTTCTTTATCACTATTTCGATATAATTACCGACCTCGACCCTAGGTTCGCAAACGCCTACATGTATGGTGGAACATTTCTTGCGGACCCGCCGCCTATTGGTCTTGGCGATATTGAAAGGGGAACGACTCTATTTGATAAAGGAAGAAGGAATAACCCCACAAATTACCATCTGCCTCTTGAAGAGGCTTTTATATATTATCTTTACGTCAGGGACTATGAGAAGGCTGCAGACCTGTTTAAGGAGGCATCGCAAAAGCCCGGACTTTCTGATTTCCGCAGAGCATCTCTTGAGGGGATGGCGGCCTCATCACATTCAAAAGGTGGAAATAGGGAGCTCTCAAGGCGGATATGGAAGGAAATTTACGAGACCACTACCGATGAAGGGCGGAAGGAATTTGCTTTAAGAAATCTAAAAGAAATAGACACAATGGGTATAGAAGACAGTTTAACTGAAGCTATGAGAGAATACACGAACCGCTACAACGAGGTGCCGAAAAGTCTTGATGATTTAAAAGGCGCGGGGATAATTAAGCACGTGCCTAAAGAACCTTTGGGTGGAGAATTTATCATAGTGGATAAACTCAAGACTGTAAAAAGCTCTACCCTAGTGGATGAACAACTTAGAGAGAATTCTGGTTTTTTAATGGCAAAAGCCCGGAGATTTAAGAGGTCTTATGGAAGGTATCCAAAGGATTTAGCCGAACTGAGAGAATTCATAGAAAAAGAAACTACGGACAAATTTCCCTCTCATCCTTTAGGAGAGGAATATGTTTACAATCCTGACAATGGTACTGTAGGGGCTAAGTGAACTTGATACCTGTACACAGGATAGTTCCATAATGAGTTGCTATGCAATACTATAAAAGACTGATTGAGCATAAAGCCCTTGTTGCTATTCTCTTGTTCTTACTCTCTTTTGGTACGTTTAGCTTTTCCCTGAAAAATAATTTTGTTTGGGATGATGTTGAAGTAATAGAGAAGAATTACTATTCCTTTAAATCCGCTCACATAACTTCTATTGTGATCCCTAAGGAACAGGAGAAGGTTATAGCCTATTACCGCCCGATGGTGCCCATATCAATGGTTGTAGATTGGGATATATGGGGGGTGTCTCCATTTGGATTTCATCTAAGTAACATCATTTTTCATTCTATCTCTACAGTGATATTTTACTTCTTAGTCCTTGTTGTTCTTGGAGAGTTTGGAGTGGATGGAAAAGAATCCGTAGCTTTTCTCTCTTCAATCCTTTTTGCTCTTCATCCCATGCACGTTGAATCCGTCTCATGGGTCGCGGGGAGAACAGATGTGCTCTGCGGCCTATTTTTCTTTTTGGCCTTTACTTTTCATATACTATCCTACAGGAAATTGCGGCTTTTGGTTTTATCTGCCCTCTGTTTTTTCCTCTCTCTCATTTCAAAAGAAGTAGCCCTTGCTTTTCCAATCGTTGCTTTAGGTTTTGATCTGCTAAATCGCAGGCGCGCAAATCAGGCTATTATGTACAGCATATTAAGATACACTGCTTATGCCGGTTTGGTTTTGATTTATTTTTATCTAAGAGAAAAAGAGTTTGCGAGCGTTCCGGGGCTCTCTGGCGAGGTCGTTCAGCAATCTACTCATAATATCTATCGGGTTTGGGAGGTCTTAAAGGTTCTCTTAAGCTCGTATCTTTTCTACGTAAATAAGCTTGTCTTCCCTTTTGATTTCAATGCCTTTATAGGGATTGTGCCGAAGGGCCTTTATTATCTGGTTTCTTCAACCCTTGTAATTTTGATCCTGTGCGTTATTGGTTTCATATCAATAAAAAAGAAGGAGGATATTACTGCGTTTAGCATATTTTGGATTTTTACCTCTCTTGGCCCTTCGTCTCTTATTGCGATCTTTAATATATCCTCGGCTCCTCTTGCCGAGAGATACTTGTATATTCCTTCTGCCGGATACTGCATGCTCATTGGTTATTTAATATTTAAAGCGGGAGAAAGGATAAAAAACCAAAAGGCGGTATGGGCTTTTATTTTTCTTCTCTCTTTATTATATCTACTTTTTTCGATACAAAGGCAGGGTGTCTGGAAAGATAACCTAGCCCTGTGGAGTGATACCTCAGAAAAGTCTCCTTATTATGCCATTGTGCATTCAAATTATGGGATGGCGCTAAGAGACGCGGGAAAAACGGACGAAGCAATTCGAGAGCTTTCGATCGCTCTTAATCCTGAGGTAAAGGACACCATGAGAGGAAGGGCTGCTACGGCAAATAATCTTGGACTTGCGCACATAGATAAAGAAGATTATAGGGGTGCGGAAAAGTGGTTTCTCAAGGCTCTCTATTACGATTCCACGTATGGAAAAACTTACTATCACTTGGGGCTTATTTATTTCATAAAGGGCGAAAACGGAAACTCTGTCTCTGATTACCGGACAGCGGAAGGGTATTTGAAAAAAACCTTGGAAATGTACATCTCTTATGGTAGAGCGAACCTCCTTTTAGCGAAAGTCTACATGAGGCTTGGTGAGAGGGAAGAGGCAAGAGAGCAGGCTAAAATGGCACTTCGAAGCGGGCTTATTGAACCGTTATCTACAGAGGCGCGTGGTATCCTAAATGGACCGGAGAAATGATGAGATAACCATTTTTAACCCATCTCCAGGTAGCAATGATTGAATGAACTGGAAGATAGAAGGATTAAAAAGACTTGACGACATATTTGGCAAGCTCGCCTGTTCACTTGCAAAAGCCAGTGTTAGTCCGAGGAGGAACATCACTTCGGGAGGGCGCAAGATTCTTGTAATCCGTCCGGGAGGGATTGGCGATGCGGCCCTTCTCTACCCGGCTTTAAGGATGCTGAGAGAAGGTTTTAGAGATGCTGAAATTAACGTTCTTGCCGAGAAGAGAAACGCGGGGATACTCAAGGGCTGCCCCTATATAAGCAATGTGTTTCTCTATGATTTGCGGCCCCCACGTGAACTTCTCAGGGTGCTCAAGGTAAGTTACGACATGGTGATTGACACGGAGCAGTGGCACCGCCTTACGGCGGCGGCTTCTTATTTGACCAAAGCGCCGATAAGGGTTGGGTTTCGGACAAATGAGAGGGCAGAGCTTTTTACCCATCCTGTCTCTTACAGACACGATGAATATGAGGTTTACAGCTTCTTGAATCTGGTTTCGGCTATTACGGGGGAGAAATACGATTTTGATGAAAGTGAGCCATTTATCCCTCTTGATCCAAATTTCGTCTCCACAGTTTGCCCCTCCGTACTGGAATTTAGAAAAGAATGGAGCGCTGTTGTCGGAGTATTCACCGGAGCGACGGTTCCTGAGAGAAGATGGGGAGCGGGTAATTTTGCTGGAGTTTCAAAAGAGTTATCTAAAGAAGGCATAGGAACGGTAATTGTCGGCGGTAATGGTGAGCGCGAAGACGCAAGGGAGTTTGAAGGGATTGCAGGACGAGAAAATGTTCTCAATTTTGTTGGAAAAACCTCCCTTATGGAGACTGCGGCGGTAATATCACAGGTTGATTTATTTATAACAGGCGATACAGGTCTTATGCACGTTGCCTACGGCGTTGGAACTCCAACAATTTCCCTTTTTGGCGCGGGGGTTCAAAAGAAGTGGGCTCCGATTGGAAAAAACCACATTGCGATAAACAAGAATCTATTTTGCAGTCCTTGCACAACATTCGGCTATACTCCAAAATGCCCATACGATATTAAGTGCCTTAAGGATATAACCGTTGAAGAGGTAAAAGAATCAGCGCTTAGACTTTTGGCTCAATCCAGAAAGTAGGAGTATAATATCATACCGGATTACCCATATTTATGATGAGGAGAAACCACAGGCACATAGAGCATTAAAAAATAATCTACCGCCAATGTTTTAATGGTGGGGTAATCCGCAGAGGACATGAAAAAAAAAGAACCTCCCCTGCATTTTAAGACTATTAGACAAGCCCTCTTTGACGAACTCCTGGAAGGAATGAAAACTGTAAGGGAGCTATCACAGGCGCTCAGGATCTCTGAGAAAGAGGTCATAAGCCATCTTGCTCATGTTGAACAGTCTACTCTCCAGAAGGGGTATAGATTCATTATGAAACCTTCGGAATGTTTGGACTGTGGGTTTATTTTCCAGAAAAGAGAGAGGCAAAAGAAACCCGGCAGATGCCCTAAGTGTAAAGAGGAACATCTCACAAACCCTAGCTTTGGACTGAAAAAACCAGGTGAGGTATGATAGCGAGGTACATTCTTGCATGGTTTCCTATGGTTCTGATCGCCATACTCAATGGAGCGCTTCGGGATACATGGTATGAAAAATACATTGGCGAGTTGCGTGCTCATCAAATATCCACTCTCACCGGGGTGGTTCTCTTCGGAGTCTATATCTGGGTGATAAGCCGCCTCTGGCCTCTTGAGTCGAGAGGACAGGCTCTTGTGGTGGGGTTAATCTGGCTTGCCATGACGGTGTGCTTTGAGTTTCTCTTCGGGCATTATGTCGCGGGGCACTCATGGAGTAGGCTGATTCAGGACTACAATATTTTTGCTGGTTGCCTGTGGGCCTTGCTTCTCATATGGGTGGCCTTCGCGCCTTATGTCTTCTATCGTTTGCATCGGTGACCAGTATTGTTTGATGCCGAACAGACGCTTCATTCATAAAACGATACATGTCATCGGATAGGAGCACAGCCCATCGTCCCCCTGACTCACCATGTATAATGAAACATGGTATAGGAATAACTTGAATTAATTTCTTAGGTAATCCTGAGTCTGGCCCTTATTTGAGTACTACTTAGAACTTCTGTGATTTAGCTGTTCTTTGTTATTGATTTTATAATACGTTTTCTGGTTCATCTGAGGATAGTAAGTGTTGTTTGCCTCTGGAATCTGTTTCAGGGTGCCTGTATTGCGAGTTGAACCTCTTGAAAATTGCCTTTCTGTGTTTCTGTACATGGGGTAACGGTTTTCCGTTTGTACATATGAGTCCTCAAGGCTATTTTGGTTTTGAATTTTCCTATTCTCTCTGATTATGCTATTATGCTCAGTCGCTTCGTTTCTGTTTCCGTTCTCTACTGGGTTTCCTTTAAGTATTGGATAACTTTGGGTGGTTGTGTTCTGTAAGTTAGATGGGGTTAGAACTCTCTCATCTCTATTATTTACCGCGTTCCTCTCAATATCCTTTTTAAATACTGGATACCCTGGATTGGTTGCGCTCTGGAGGTTGCCTTGGTTTTGAATTATCTCATTGCTGTTCTTGATTTTTACTGTGTTCCCTTCAAACCCTCCTTCACCGAAGGAAGGTGTATCATTTGTCTTCTTGGCTAGATTTGGACGAAATACATAAAGATTTCTTCCCTCTATTTTATCTACATTAGTTCCAGACCTGACAATGGCACCCGTATCCACATCCCTTTCAACTATATTCATCTTCTGAACCCTTACTCTCGTGGCATTCTCAACAAATCCTACGCTGGGACCCCGGTTTATCACCCTGTTATTCACAACCGTTATATTGTTTATATTCGTTGTGTTTCTGATAATTGTAATGTTCTGCGATGAGGGGACAACTACTGAATCAATATTGGACTACAGGAAGGAATTTGATGGAACAAACACACAGTACCGGGGCTGTACATAATAATTGTAGTTTGTAGGTCCGATACCTATTTGCAAGAAGAAGCTATTATCAGGCGGAAGAGGAGCCCAACCTATGTAGTCGGAACCCTCGTACCACGTCACCCATGCAGGTGCCCAAACGGTGTCCGGCATCCAGACCCATCCGTAATCATCGGTGGAGACCCACCTGCCATAGTGGTACGTAGTCCATCCCCAAGGCTCATAGGAAACCCAAGTCCATCCATCGTCTGTCCAGACCCATTGCCCATCGGTGTATGGCCTCCAGTCTGTTCCGATGTCTGCTGGTTGCCATACATATCCGTAGTCCGTTGTTGGTACCCAATTACCGTAAGGGGCAAGGGCATCAGAAAATAAGTTAAAATTAACTGTTGCATACGCCTGAGCTTGGTTTCTGTATTCCATGCCAAATAGTAGTATTGCAAAAGCTAAGCCTATGATTAACAAAATTTAAGTTTTCTAAGTCCCCTTGTTTCAACAATGGGGACAGAAGCGATGAATAAGAGCTTCTGGATACCATTAACCGAAGTAGCCATAGCCAATGGCATCCAGTTGCTTCTA
>JBLNAE010000057.1:0-7385 GCA_050259195.1 Ignavibacteriales bacterium | reverse complement strand
TTGAGCAAGATTCTAGCCCTTGTAACTTTACGAGCAGATTGTTTTCCACGTCGATTGAGTTGAAGCAATTGCTCTCGTTCATCGGCGCTTAAGTTAATGATGTATTTCTTGGCTGGCAATTGGGATTCCTCCATTCATATGTTTTCCTCTAATTCTGCCAGCTTCAATGTCAATCATCAAATTTAGCGTGACTGAGTACTAGCTTCCTTGCATGCCTGTCAGTGCGATCGGGCTTTGTACAGGCGATGATAGTTTCGTTTCTAGTGATGTCAATCGGCCTTGTCGAAGCGGGGGATACCGAGATGGCCCGGGTGATTGAACTCCACTTAAGTTCGGCATCCCCTCATATGGCCAGAAATAATCTCTCAGTACTACCCTCGACTGACAATACAGTGACAGTGTTATCCCAGATGCGTACCCAAGGCACACTGCCCAGGCAACGCAACCCAGAGCTTTCTCCCCAACACCTCGTTGTTGTGGGTCTCAATGCTCAGGGACAGGAGACCTCGCGAACTATCATGCTTGATCCAAGAATCCTTCGTGCGGAGACGGCTGAATCGTCTGGGCAACTGACCTCTTCAGAGCTCCTTTATCGAGACGATGTGACTTTTTCGGTCACGATACCCGACGATCCTAGCACCATCACGTTAAGAATTTATCAACCACGCTGGACAGGTAAAGAGTTCGCATTGGACCTGATAGGCGAAGCTAATCTTCCGGCGGTGAAGCATGATTAAGCCTATCATTATGAGACCTCGGTTTAGCCAAATCCTCCGGCAACTCGCGATCTTCGGCTTCGTAATAGGGTCAGTGGCATTCTCGCCATGGGCATTTGGCGAGCCAGTAACCACCATTCGCAATAATGGCGATTCAGCAAACAGGGTCGATTTAGTGGTTTTGGGTGACGGATATACGGCTGCCGAGCTGGGGAAATACGCCACGGATGTAGAAAATGCTGTGCAAGGATTTTTTGCACAAGAACCATTCAAGGAATACCAAAGATATTTCAACGTACACCGAGTGGACGTAACGAGCTTGGAATCAGGGACAGACCATCCTGAAGATGTTCCTCCTATTAGCAAAGACGCCGCTTTCGATGCGACGTATAACTGTGCAGGTATTGAGCGGCTTATTTGTGTCGATGTCTCAAAAGTCTATACTGTACTCTACAATAGTGTAGGAGCTGATCAACGAGACATGGTTCTAGTTTTAGTTAACGACACGGAATATGGAGGATCTGGAGGAAGTATCGGAGTGGCATCTCTGAATCCTTCAGTCATCGAGCTTGTCTTACACGAGATCGGTCATAGCTTTGGGCTATTGGCGGATGAATATGAAACGCAGCCACCGTCTTGCAACAACGTAGTTGAACCGCCCGAAGTAAACGTCACCCGAGAAACGGATAGGGATCTGATAAAGTGGAATGTAGGTGGCGGCCCCCCACTGGCTGGATAGATCCTACCACACCGATTCCCACAACCTCGACTGATCCGGGAGTACCCGGACTCTACGAAGGGGCTAAGTATTGCTCTACCGGGTTATATCGCCCTACCTACGCCTCTAAGATGCGAGTTCTCGGACCCCAGTATGAGCAAATCAATGAGAAGCAACTCATCAAACGGATCTACAACTGGGTCTCTCCACTAGATTCCAGTAGCCCGCTATCCTCTGACGTAACTCTCGCGCTCGGAGACAGTCAAGCCTTCCAGGTCGCCGTACCGACTCCTGATACGCACTCTTTAGCAGTTACATGGTACGTAGATAACTTGGAAGCAGTGACGGGCCTGACGTTTACGTTTAATTCCACAACGTTCGGAACTGGTCTCCATACCGTACAAGTCATTGTGGAAGATCCGACTCCTAAAGTCAGGAACGACCCAGGGAATGTGTTGAGGGACAATAGGACGTGGATAGTTACTGTTAAGTTACAAACGGTTGTCATTGATGGGTGTAACACGGGTGTTGCGAACCGGGTACTTGACGATGGCTCCACCATATCCGACCGAATCGCCGAATGTGGCGCAGGTGCCCACAACCACGGCGAGTTCGTAAGCTGCGTTGCACACCTTACCAATGATCTGAAACATGCTGGGATCATCACCGACCGAGAGAAGGGTGCAATCCAAAGCTGTGCCGCTAAGGCTGACATTCCTTAGTTAAAGTATGGCAGAAGTGTTCTGGTGATTGAAAATAGGTTAAATTCACACCTGTGTGGCAGAATATAGGACAAATACGAGTAAACATCTGAGAAGGTAAATTACCACCCTTTGACTTAGACTAAGATAACCCCTTTGATATGTTTTAACTTCCCTTTAAGTTTATGCGTATATTATCATAGTCCCATAATCCCTGTTCTGTGATCCTCCTTGCCTTCTTTAGGCGTGTTGACTGGAGGGTACCCTTTTGGAGATAATGGAAATGGAAAAGGTTCTTGAAGAAAAAACTAAAGTCCGAGATGCGAGGTGTTAAGGATTGCTAATGAGTTGATAGGTCGTGAGCAATTTCAGCTATATTTCACTAAGCGGACTCCAATGTAAAACAGCTTCAATCTTCCTTCGATAATCTGTGTCTATTTGTTTGGGTACCATTCGAATATATGTCTCAGCGTGCTTACGTTTCTCATACGATAGCCCTGATAGGTGAGATATGACTTCTTCAACTGATGGAATCCTTGTTTCACCTTTGAACTTGGGCGACAAAGCTGTCCAGATTACTGCATTAAGGTGCATACGTTCTGCCCAATCGCCCACTAAACGATTGAACTCATCCGTTGCTTCAGAATTTTGCTCCCAAATACCGATTGATTCACTTATCATCTTCTCTGGAATTCCTTCACGATCAGCAAGTGCTTTACACGCTTCATAAAGACTATCCACCGACATAAGTGCCCATAAACTGCGAACAAATGGTACTTTGCTAACTAACACAAGTGTTATACGACCATCTTTAGATTGACGTGCGAATTCAATAGGGAGCATGGGCCCATCTTGAAACCACTTACCACGAATCGGTAAACCCTCCGGATTCCATACGAGCGATCCTCAACCCAGACATCCGATCTTCATGATTCGCCTCTAGCAGAATAACTCTGTATTCGTCAGCGTAGATTTTAAATTGATGCTTTTGCTGTCTAGTTACTCCTACGGAGTAAATTATACAGCTTTTTTGCTCTATGATTTATAGCAGATTTAGAAGAGTTCAAAAGAGAATTAAATTCTAGTTATAAAACGAAAATCTCTCACGGGCCATTATCAGGAAGTAACACCATTTGAATCAGGAGTTATTCCTAACCCAGTTCTGTTTGGCAGGAGATAATTGAGCAAATCGACCCCTACATTCCTATGAATTTCTTGTGCGCTTCGCTGTTTCTCTCACGAGAGCACTCGCTTTGATCCATACAATACTTGCATATCTCAAGTCCTCTACCAACAAGTATGTGCCTTGCCCAGAAGCTTGCGTGTATGTGGCCAGTCACGGGCTTCACACGGTCCACGGTCGAGGGCTACGAATATATAGCAGTCCCACACCTATCCACAGAGAGGGAAACCATGTCCTAAAAAAAACGGTGCACAGTCATAATAGGAGGTATCATCATAGATATAACGAAAAGGAGGTAGGAAGAATGACAAAATTAATGTTGATACTCGTATTACTACTGGCTCCAGCTTTTGCGCTTACCACCGGCTGTTATGTAAAAACAGAGAAGGAAGAGGTGAAGCAACCACCGCCGGCACCCACATCATCCCCCCTTCGAGTGGAAGAGCGCCCCGCGGCACCCTCTTCAGCCGATGTCTGGAGACCAGGCCACTGGGATTGGAACGGGAATGATTGGGTGTGGGCCTCGGGGCAGTGGGTAGAGCCTCCATACGCTAATGCAGTCTGGGTGTCAGGCCACTGGGATTGGAATGGACATGAATATGTATGGGTTCCCGGTCAGTGGCAGCAGTGAGCCCGTGGTTGATAAGGTGCTATCTGGCCCTGCCATATCTCTTCCATTTTCTTTTAATCTTTCATAGCTCAGAAAGTTTTCCGAACCCAGTTCTGTATGAGACAAACTATATTGCATTGCCATATTCATCTAATTCCACGCAGAAAGGGTGGTACGGAGAATCCGAGAGGGGGAGTAAGAGGGGTAATTCCTAGCAGAATGAACTATTAGAACTACTTTAACAGATCTGTATCTTCTATCTCTCAGAATGCTACACTTCCTACACTCTAGCTCTCACTTGGTGCAGATCGTGTACGAAATGTACTAATTAAAGATATACACTGAATTTACTTCTTAATATACAAACTCAAGAAGAATAGAAATAAAAGTCCAAAATCATTAACTCAGTTTCTATTGAAGATTAGGACTAAAGTCAGATAATCGTGAGGAAAATAGACTTTTCTGCCAAGAAAATCTGACCAAAAGTCCAATTGTTTTATGGTGTCCAAGGATGTTTATTTAATTTATCATTTATCATAATGTAATTGATTATACACAGTTAGATAGAAATACTTCAGAAATCCTTAATTTGCCTGAGGGATGTGTCTTTGTTCTTGCCGTTCACCGTGACGGCAAGTCACTAGAATTTGCGTATCCGCCTCAGCTTAAAGGTAACGTCATACCAGTTGACCATAAAAGCATAGCAGGTCATGCGGTCATCTCCCAACGTTCTTATATAACAAACAATTTTCGAGATGAAAGGGGTTTTGTGCTATTTGATTGGCTTATGAGTAAGGGAAATGCAAAAATTCAAAAGATGATTACCTATCCGATCATATTTCTCGATAAGGTGGTTGCAGTTCTTCACATTACTAGAAGGGGGAGCAGTTTTTCTGAAGTGGGACCGGACTTTCACAATGGGGATGTGGAGAAAATACAATCCATTCTCGATGATTCCCTCAATCTTCACGTTGTGAAGTCAGCTTAGGAGGAAATGGATAGAAACATTAAAATCAGAATCCTATGAAATGCCTTTTAGGCCATTATTTAATCTGCAACCGTATTTTAACCCAGAGAATCGCCTTCAACATATTCCACGTAATAAACTATTTATAAACCCTCAAGAATTATTATAGAAGATAGTGATTTGGAGCGGGAACAGAGAAAAAAGAGAGAGTCATAGAATTTGAAAGTTTCTCACATTTATTTCTCCAACTCAGTAACGAGGCACCAAGGAATTTGATCTTGTCTCCTTAGTGACTTTGTAACAAAGAAAACCACCTCTAACTCGCTCCGTGAATTTCAGCACTTGGTATTCCCCACATGTATCCCTGTCCATATTTCACCCCAAGCTCCCGCAGGGTTTCGGTGACAGCCTTGTTCTCTACCCATTCTGCAATCACCTCTTTATTCAGTGCATTGGCTACTGTGGCTATGGCTTGCACTATAGCGCGATTTGCTGGATCTGTATCCAAGTTATGGATGAAAGATCCATCAATCTTGATATAGTCTACAGGTAAAGCATGCAGGTAGGAAAAGGTTGAGAACCCAATCCCGAAATCGTCCAGAGCAAAAAGACAGCCTAATTCTTTCAATTGTTTCATCCAGTGCTGTACTCGAACTAAATCTGTTGCGGCGACAGTCTCGATGATCTCAAAGGATAGTTGTCCTGGGGTAACTCTACTCTCCTGGATACACGTTTTAGTGAACTCAAGCAGGGAAGCATCCCTCAGGCTCTGTCCGGAAAGATTGATAAAGATCCGCAGGTCAGGACGAGTGCGTAGAATGCGCAAGACGCTCCGAATGATCCAGCGATCAATCTGAGGCATCAGACCAAAACGTTCAGCAGCAGAAATGAATTCTCCGGGAAGGATGATCTCCCCGCTTTCATTTCGCAATCGTATCAAAGCCTCGAAATAACCTATCTCCCCACTACGAAGCTGTATCACCGGCTGGAAGAATAGGACAAAATGTTCCTCTCTAAGGGCATCTTTGATACGGCTAGCCCACTGGCCGATTTCAGCTAGTTTAAACTGTTTGTCATCCTCACCCTGGTATAGTACGATTCGACTTTTCCCAAAATTCTTAGCCGCATAAAGTGCGGAATCAGCAAGAGCCAGGACTGCTTGATCATTTAAACCACCGTCAATCAAGGCAATACCAATACAGATAGTAAGATCAATGGAGTGATTGTTCAGGTGAAAATGAGACTCAGTCACTCCCCCGTATATTCGTTCAGCGATTGCTTTTACCTCCTCAACCGAAACCCATTCCACCAACAAAGCGAACTCGTCACCGCCGAACCGCGCTAAGAGGTCATCTGGACGTAGGGTTCTTCGCAAGCGTTGCGCCAGGGTGGTCAGGAGTTGATCTCCACCAAGGTGACCTAGGGTGTCATTGACCATCTTAAAATTATCCAGGTCTATAAGGAGCAGTGCACCACTGTGCCCCCTTTGAGATCGATCCACTGCCCGCTTAAGGTTCTCCTCCAACACACGGCGATTGGGAAGATCAGTCAAATAATCATGTGTAGCTAAGTAATGAATCCTTTCCTCCTGACGCTTGCGCTCTGTTATATCCTCCACGATTCCCATCCCACCAATAACATTTCCATCAGCGTCACGTAAGGGAGAAAGACTTATTGATAACCATAGCTTTGCTGAACTGGTGGTTGCTTCATAGAAGCTCTCCTGGTGACGAAACTGGCCTTCAAACACATTCTCCATCGCGGGTATAAAACTCTGGTCTTTCAGTCTTCGCATATCCATCCCCATGATTTTGTCATATGAAGATTGTAAGATCTGGACCATACGTTCATTGCATTGTATGATCTTCAAACCCTGATTGAAGATATATACTCCAACAGATGATTGGTCAAAGAGGGTGCGGTATCGTTCCTCCGATTGCCGAAGCGCTTCCTCTGCCACCTTGCGCTCAGTGATGTCTATTGCAATTCCTCCTACCATGACTGGATTCCCATTCTTGTCCAAGATAGGAAATTTGGTTGAAAGCCAATAATGAATTCCGTCTTCGTGTTGAGCGGTTTCGATTGTCTGAAAAGCTTTTCTACTCTCAATGGTAACCCGATCATTTTCTTTAAATTGTGTGGCAGTAGCATAAGGCCAAATTTCATCATCGGTTTTACCAAACCAACCGCTCAGTCTCTTATGAAAAATCTTTTCCCATGTTTCATTGACGTATATGTGGTGTCCCTGAACATCTTTCATGAATGCCACTCCAGGGAGATTCCGCATAAATAAAGAGAAGCGTTCTTCACTTTCCCGTAATGCTTCCTCCCGCTGTTTCATCTCCTTCAACATCATTGCCTTTGCAATTGCTACCCCAGTCTGGTTCGCGAGAGATAAAATAAAGTCCGACTCCTGCTGAGTAAAAGAGGTCTTCTCAAGGCTTGAAAAGTGAGCAACACCTATTGTCTCTTTACCCGAGTTTATGGGGA
>JBLNAE010000056.1:0-9855 GCA_050259195.1 Ignavibacteriales bacterium | reverse complement strand
TTGTATGGAGTCTCTTTCGCCTTAGTGCTGCCGACAATGCGCTGCCCCACCTTATCCACAAGCGCCTGGGATTGAGAATCCGAGGACAAGCCCCCGTATTGCTGCTCCATTTCAGGCGCGGCCTGAAGGCCAAGAGCAATTTCCTGTTCCGGGGTTATGCCGATGTGCTGCTTCTCCCCAGTGATTGGATTGTACTCCTGCTTGGCATAGTAGCCGATGAGGGAGATTGCCGCAATAACAATCGCTATCATTATACGATTTCGACTCAGGGTTTTCCTCCTTTCAAGAGGTTTTTCCGATTACTAGCTGGTTGTTAACGATTTAGTACGCGAAAAACACGGATTCCCTTTTTTGCTTGTTCTTTTGTCAAATGGGTTTTAATTCCCGCTAATGTACCTATCGCCGCCTGAGTCCAGGTTGCCTGTCAACTTGAAGTGACTCAACATCTTGCTCTTCAAATTCAACTGGAAGCTCAAACGCTATACGATCTCCTTGTCTAAGCTCCGCAGCTTTGATTAGCACAGCTCGGCTTTAGCTTTTTCCCATAGGTGCCCTACGACACCAATAAATTCATAATGCTTCGGTACAGGCTCGATACGACCGCTCTCATAAGATAGTGGCTTAATATATTCGTGTTTCCATCCGTATTTTAGACAGCTCCATTTTAGACAGCTCCTTGTCAACCGATAAAGGTCCCATGTAGTTAATAAACAAAATTTTTGTTCTTCTGCATTGGTTAGAATGTCCTCGCGAAAAGGTGCTTTGTTTTCCCTATCTAACGCAGGCAAATTCCTTTGGTGATTGATAATTGAGAGTCCTTCAATATCAGTCCGTTTCAACTCCTTCATACGAGGTGCTAGATATTTCCAAACCTGAAGAGCTGCGACATCTCTTGGTAAACCTGATATCCCCTTCACTTCGACAAGCAACATCGGTGAATAATCAAGAATTTGAAGATCCTCGCGCTTTGGCCCTGTATCACCTGCTTTTTTCATTTCCTCATCCACGTCAACGACAGATTGAAAACCAAGGAGTTCAAAGGTCTGTTTGACTGCAATTACAAGTGGACGGTCCCTTTCCATGATTAAATCGTGCAAATAGCCGAACTTATGTCGCTCCTCTTCAATAGCTTTTTCAAGCTCAACCACTTGCTTTCTTGCTTCTTCTTGAATCTGCTCAATTCTACTCTTAAGATCGAGAATCTTTGGTAATTCATATTCTGGCCGTTGAACCCAACGGCTACCTTCAACATGAGGAAACAGATGTGGAGATAGTTCAGGGAGAATATTCTTAAAGAATTTGATAAGGAAATTAGGTTTACCCTGAAGTTGAGGGAATATAAATATCCATCCATTCTCTTCGCTGGAGGCAATAGCACCTACTACTGGTGTTCCATACTTGTTAGTTGCAAGTGTGACCCAAGCTTCTTCTATATCCCATTTAGGTTTGAGAGTACAAAGAAAATATGCTCTTTTGATTTGCTCCAATAAGATCTGACTAAGAATCTGGTTTAGAGAATGTTCATTGTCAACCACTGAGATTTCCTGTCCGCGATCAAAACTTAGTTCAAGGTTCTCAACTATTGAGAGAAAACACCAGTTATCGTAGAAGGAAATGTCCTCTTCTTCCTCTAATCTACCCCATGCATAATGTCCTAATACCAGTTTCTGAGAGTATGGTTGATCTGAAAAAATAATAAATACTTCACCGTGTGAGCAAATTCTATCCAGATCCTTTTGAACATAGTGCATAAATCGTGGTCTTGGATCAACTATCCCTCTATTACAACTTGCCCACCAGTCTGTTTCACCCGGAGAAGTATTCTTTCCTCCCTTTGGTCCAGGTAAAGCTTGGGCAGGAATAAGGTCAATCACCACAATTTCCTGTTCAGTGAAATTACCAGGGAAGTTACCATTTACTATTACAGGTACAAATTTATCTTCCATGGGAACCCTATAAGGAATCCCAAAGCTCGCTGTGGTAACGTTGTATCCCTCAGCTTTTAGAACAGTCTCAGTTTCATCTTTCATGTCCACTAAAAGGATTTTAGGAGTCGGATATTTCATTACGGGCGGGTCACTGGACTTTAAGATTAATGTTGTATTACTGCGAACTCGCTTTTCCTCTTTAATAGTCATCGCTCTTCATCAATTATAAATTTGGTTCACTTATCCCAAATTTGTAGAGTTTAAGTAAACTAAGGTAAATTATATAATAATTTTCTTATGTTGTCGTTTAAGAAGGTTGACCTACGGGGGAAAATTAAATGAGGGATGATATAGAAACTCTGCGTCGGATTTTAAAAGAAAACCATACTATTGCTGTGGTTGGGCTTTCGGCAAACTGGTATCGTCCGAGCTTTTTTGCCGCAAAATACCTTCAGGATCACGGGTATAGAATTATTCCTGTCAATCCCGCGTATAAAGAGGTCTTGGGGGAAAAATGCTATCCGGGCCTGCTTGAGATTCCGGAGCCGGTAGATGTTGTGGATATTTTCCGAAAGCCCGAAGACGTGCCTCCCATAGTAGAGGACGCAATTAAAATAGGGGCAAAGGTTGTGTGGATGCAACTGGGAATTGTAAACGAAGAGGCCGCCAGAAGAGCAGAAGAGGCAGGGCTTGAGGTCGTTATGAACCGATGTATGAAGATTGAGCACGCACGTCTGTTTGGAGGGCTTAATTTTATCGGTGTTTATACAGGCGTGATTTCTTCTAAAAGACCCAGATGGCTGCCGTATTAAGGAAATCAGCCACGAATTTACACGAATGAACACGAATAGAAGAGATTTGTTTTTATTCCTTCCCCCACAAGGGGGAGGAAACATAGGTCTATCAAGGAGAGAAACAAATGCCCGATAGAAAATTTGGTTTTGAAACACTGTGTCTCCATGCGGGTCAACTTCCCGACCCGGCGACGAGTGCTCGCGCCGTTCCAATTTATCAATCCACCGCCTACGTTTTTGATAGCACAGACCATGCGGCAAGCCTCTTTAATCTTCAAACATTTGGAAACATATACACCAGAATAATGAATCCTACAAACGCCGTATTTGAAGAGCGGATGGCCGCCCTTGAAGGCGGTCGCGGCGCTTTGGCCCTGGCTTCGGGAATGGCGGCTCAGATGGTGGCGATTTTTACGATTATGGAATCGGGAGATGAGTTAGTTTCGGCAAGCACACTCTATGGGGGCACGTATTCGCAGTTCGATGTGAGCTTTAGAAAATTGGGAATACAGACTAAGTTCGTAAATCCAGATGACCCGGAGAATTTTAGAAAGGCAATAACCAAAAAGACAAAGGCCATATTTGCAGAGACGATAGGCAATCCGCTAATCAATGTTCTTGACATCGAGGCCGTCGCAACCATAGCGCATGAATCAGGAATCCCGCTCATTGTTGATAATACATTCGCCACCCCTTATTTATGCAGACCTATAGAGCATGGAGCCGATATTATAGTGCACTCGGCTACTAAGTTTATATGCGGACATGGAACCTCGATTGGCGGCGTGATTATTGAGTCGGGGAAATTCCCCTGGGACAACGGAAATTTTCCCGTTATGATGGAGCCTTCAAAGGGGTACCACGGCGTGAGATTCTATGAGACGTTTGGAGACTTCGGATACATAATGAAGGCGCGCGTTGAGACGCTTAGAACATTTGGGCCCGCGCTCAGCCCGTTTAATGCGTTTCTCTTTATTCAGGGCTTGGAAACCCTTCATCTCCGAATGGAAAGGCATTGCTCAAACGCTCTGGCTGTTGCAAAATTCCTGAAGGAACATCCTGCCGTAACATGGGTCAATTACCCAGGGCTTCCGGATAATCCATATCACGGGCTTGCGAAAAAATATCTCCCTAAAGGCGCGGGTTCTATTTTCACATTCGGAATTAAAGGCGGCAAAGATGCAGGGATAAGATTTATTGAAAGTGTTCAGCTCTTGAGCCACCTTGCAAATGTAGGCGATGCAAAAACGCTTGTGATTCATCCCGCGTCCACAACGCATCGCCAGCTTACAGAAGAAGAGCAGATAGGGGCCGGTGTAACTCCCGATATGATTCGAATCTCGGTTGGACTTGAAACGCTCGACGATATTCTCTGGGACGTTGATCAGGCACTGGAAAAATCACAGAAGACAAAAGCATGACTACTCAAGAGCTTGGAGAATCCCCCGTAGTCATTGTAGAGCATGGCTCTGTCGGAGTTGTCCAGACCAAATATTACGCCTTTGCATATCCGCCATATAAATTCGTTCTTGACAACGGCGAGAGCCTGGGGCCGATTACTATTGCTTATGAAACCTACGGCGAGCTAAATGAGGACAGAGACAACGCGGTCTTAATCGAACACGCCCTTACCGCAAGCGCACACGCCGCAGGAAAACACACCTCCAATGATAAATATCCCGGCTGGTGGGACGTTATGATCGGTCCCGGAAAGGCGTTCGATACGAATAGATACTTTGTTATTTGTTCTAATATTCCAGGAAGTTGCTACGGAACAACAGGGCCTGCGTCAATTAACCCCGAAACCAGAAAGCCGTTTGGCTTAAGTTTTCCCTTAATTGGAATACGCGATATGGTGCGTGTGCAAAGAGAGCTTATAGACTACCTGGGAATAAAGCGACTTCGCACAATCGCCGGAGGCTCAATGGGTGGGATGCAGGCAATTGAATGGGCACTTCTTTACCCCGACGTGGTGGACTCAATTACCCTCATTGCCTCTGCGGCAAGAGCAACTCCCCAGTCCATTGCGATTCATAAGGTCGGCCTTCAGGCCATTATGAACGATCCGAACTGGAATAGAGGAGATTACTACCGAAAGGAGCCGCCTAGCAAAGGGCTTGCGATTGCAAGAATGATAGGACACATAACGTATTTAAGCGACGAGTGGCTCTGGCAGAAGTTTGGAAGGAGACACACAGACCCAAGCACAATGAAGCTACGGCTGGACAGCAAGTTTGAAATTGAAAGTTATCTGGAGCATCAAAGCTCAAAGTTTGTCCAGAGGTTTGATGCAAACTGCTACATTTATCTTATGCGCTCAATTGATATATACGACGCCTCTGAGGGCTACGAAAGCCTGGAGGAATCATTTAAGAGAATCAAATGCAAGAATGTTTTCGTTTCTTCATTTTCTTCAGATTGGCTTTATCCTACGTATCAATCGAAAGAGGTTGTAAGGGCCTTAACCGCAAACAATATAAATGTTACCTACCATGAAATCGAATCTGGTTATGGACATGACTCATTCCTGCTTGAGCATGAAAAACTCACTCATCTTATTACCCATTTTTTGAATTCGGTTGAGGAAAAGAAATAATTATTAAGAGATGATACTATGCTCGATACGGAGTTACATTCCAGCCAACCCGAGAGGTCTCGTTTTACTAAATTCTGTAATATTAAAATATCATCTCTGTAAAGCTCAGCTAAATATCTTCTTGTTTTTGGTTTCATCTTCATTAAATTCTTATTCTTAAAATAATTAACCGACCTCTCAGTATTTTCTCTACCTATTATACTTAATAACACGGAGCGAAGAGGTCTTTTTAAAGGATGGTCGTAATCTAAAAGAAATTCTTGAAGGGACTTATTTTTAGCTACTTCTGAGATATTATGTTTTATAGCTATATCTGGAACAAAACTTTCATCCACTTCAAGAAATTTAAAGACATCCTTTGTAACTCCAAGGGGGTTTTGCTTGAAATCATCATATAAGTATATTTTTACGTTTTTTTCGCCGAATGCGTTGAGATACGCTTCAACCTGAGAATAGTAAAGACCAACGTCTTTATAGAACCATATAAATTCATAATTTTTCTTTTTTCTTTCTTCTTCAATCTCTATGGCTTCCTCAAAGCTAAGAGTTTCTCTACCTTCTTTCACAAGGTGACAATATGCAGAAAAAGCTCTTTCTATTGGATTTCTTAAAATTGCGATTATCTTCGCTTCAGGGCTAGTCCGCTTGATTAATGGAGCGACATGCTCATAAAAGTAAAGATAATCGGCAGAAGCATCGCCAAGCCGTTTTTCAACTGAGGCACTACCGAAGAGTCCCAAGTAATCACCCCAGCTTTTTATAACAGTTTTGTCAACCTCGATGTCATTTGGCCCTCTATGGGGAAATTTGTTTATGGACGAGAAAAAATACTTTGGTTCTTTTATGGGACTCATGTAGATCTCAGGGTGTTGTTTAAGGTAGTGATAAAGTGATGTTGTGCCGGACTTTGCGGCACCTACTATGAAGAAGTTAGGCAAACGATGCATTAGCTTAGGCCCTTATGTATAAATCTTTTCTATTATTATATCAAGTAATGTAGCCCTTTTTGTGTAAAATTTCAGAGAAGCATTCCTTTAACTTAGACAGCATCTAATACCAATTCCAGCAATAATTAGTGGATTCAAGAAGTATTTAGGGCAGACGCGGCGACCATTCGACCGTTGACCGGTCATGGCTCACCACAGGCTTAGCTCTGCCCCTACAATCGTCAATATATGTCACTGTTCATGCACAACCAATAAATCCAATTGATATACTATCTCCTCCTTTTGCCCTAAACCGAAGACATTAGAAGAGTCAAAACCTTGATGGAGAATTGCACTGAAGAGAAATCGAAAGGAAACTAACTCCTACTTCGGCAACCCAGCCACCATAGGTTTTGCAACCCTTAGGTCTGTGGCTTTGCGTCTCATCCTTTCGGATGGTTTGCTATTATCGGTTAGGACCAGTTATTTGACAAAATTGTAATACCCCGGCCGATTTTTGTCAATGATTTGTACAGAAACTGTTACACGGCAAGGTAAGGGTAAATCACGATTCAATTTCTCTTTATTCTCCGCTTATGCTAACCTTTGAGTATGTATCAAATAAAGCCAGGAGATAGTCCCATGAGTAAAGTAAAAACAATTGAAGAAGCGGTTTCCCTCATATCCGATGGACAGAGGCTGGCCATGGGAGGACTTCTTCTTCAGCGCATCCCCGCGGCGTTCGCAAGAGAGATTGCGCGTCAGAATAAAAAGAGACTTAAGGTTATGAAGACAGCGGCAAATTACGATTTTGATCTGCTCTGCTTCGCAGAATGCCTGGATGAAGTCGCGGCGGGATACGTGAGCTTTGAGGCCGAATTCGGTCTCGCGCCCAACTTTCGACGCGCAGTTCAGGAAGGAAAAGTCCGTTTTGAAGAAAACTCCTGCTACACAGTCATATCGAGCCTCAGAGCCGCGGCGTTTGGGGTGCCTTTCATGCCGATTGCCAACTTAGGCGAGAGCTATCTGGTCAACAAATTCAAGACCGTAAATAACCCCTACGGCGACGGAGAGGTTTTAACCGTTCCCGCCATCTATCCCGACTGGGCTGTGATTCACGTTCAGAAGGCGGATGAAGAAGGAAACGCCATTATCTATGGGCCGGTCTTTGAGGATATTTTTATGACCCGCGCCGCAAAGAAGATTATAATTACAACGGAGAGGATAGCTTCCAGGGATGAAATCAGCCAGGAAGGAGATTTAGCCGTCATTCCCGGATTTAAAGTATCAGCCGTTGTGGAAGCACCGAAAGGCGCCTTTCCCGGAGCGTGCTATCCGTATTATGATTACTCTTCCGAACACATAAGAGAGTATCTGTCAATAAAGGATCGAGAAGGGCTTAGATGTTATCTCGAAGAGGTTAGGCCCCGATGAGCGGAACCTATGAATTCTCGAAAGCCGATATGATGATCGTCACAATGGCTCGGCTTCTTAGGGACGCAGAGAACGCGTTTATGGGTGTGGCATCAAATCTTCCCTTTTTTGCAATATGGCTAGGGAGAAAGCTCTATAATACAAACCTAATTTGGCTCAATATCCCCGGAAGAATTAATCCAAGCCCGGATTTTGCCCCGCGCACAACCGTTCACAATCAACTCTATAAAGGAAGGGCTTCAATCACTCTTGCCGAAATATTTGATATGTCGGCGCGAGGGGAACTGGATGTTGCGTTCCTCTCAGGGGTGCAGATAGATAGGTACGGAAATTTTAATCTAAGCCACGTTTCCGAAGGCGAGAGAATAAAGGCTCAATTTACAGGCGGCGCAGGAAGTGCCCTGATTTATCCGAACACTAGGCGCGTAATACTCTGGAGAACAAGGCACGACAGACGCACATTCATAGATAAGTGCCCGATCGTTACGGCAAGCGGAAACGTCTACAGAGTTGTCACACCTCTTGCAGTCTTTAGAAAAGAAAATGGAAGCCTAGTATTAGATACCATTCACCCATATTCGAGCTACGAGGAGGTCAGAGAGAATACGGGTTTTCCAGTTTCGCCCGCCCCTTTTACCTCGCCGCCGACGGAAGAGGAACTAAACCTGATTCAGGAGTTCGATCCCGAAAGAGTGAGAGAGATAGAATTTTCAGGATAAGTAGCGGGTATATCAATTACTGCTGCTTTCTTAGCTGATCCAAAAACAGATTGCAATGCGGTCCAAATGCATATTCCTGAGTCAACTCAAGTTGATGTTTTAGCTCTTCAATCAATCTCTGTTGCAGGTCTTTCCATGAAAGCATTCCATAATATTTCTCGTTGTCGTCAAGTATAATGAGGTGTGAGATATGATGCGTATCCATAAGCTCCAGACACTCGAAGAAGGATGAATCAAGCCGAACGGTAAATATATCCATACTCATAATTTCAGAGGCCTTCACTTCCGAGGGGTTTCTACTCATAGCCACAACCTTATTTGCAAGGTCGCTTTGCCCTATGACTCCGACCAGTCCACCGTTCTCTATGACGCCTATAGTCCTCACCCTAAAGTTTCGGAGCTTTAAGGCAGCCACATCCGCTGTATCATCAGCATCCACCGAGTAAACCTTCTCTCTCTTACCAATTAAATCTCTAACCCTTAAATTTTCCATGGGAATGCCCTCCCTTTTAAGAGAATTTTACCCTTTTTATAATAAATTATTTCTCTTATCATAGCACAGATTTGAAAAGAAAAGAACCACTTATTTATAATTGTAGAATAAATATACGAACTGGTTGAATATTAATCGAAGGGTTCTATTGCTTTCTTGAAAAATCTAATAAATGATATAGCTTAGTTTGGGCACATTTCTTGCGAATGATAAAAGACTTACAAAAATTAAGGAGGTTTAACCATCATGGCTGAATATACGCATCCAGAGGTTTTAGTCAGCACCCAGTGGGTCGCTGACCATGCAAATGATCCAAATGTCAGAGTAGTAGAATCCGATGAGGATGTATTGCTCTATGATGTCGGTCACGTTCCAGGCGCAATCAAAATTGACTGGCAGACAGAGCTTCAGGACTCGTTAATCCGTGACTATGTGAACAAAGAGAAGTTTGAGAAGCTTATGTCTGAAAAGGGCATTGCAAACGATACGTCTGTAGTCTTCTATGGCGATAAAAATAACTGGTGGGCGTGTTATGCGTTCTGGACATTTAAGGTGATGGGGCATGAGAAGTGTTTGATTATGAACGGGGGAAGGCAGAAATGGATAGAGGAGAAGCGTCCTCTGTCAAAAGATGTTCCCCATTACCCCAAGACGAACTACAAGGTCTCTCATATCAATGAATCCATAAGAGCGTTCCGGGATGAGGTGATGAAACATATAGGATCAAAGAACCCACTTATTGATGTTCGTTCTCCCAAGGAGTACACAGGCGAGTTGCTTCACATGGAGGCCTATCCACAGGAAGGGGCATTGAGAGGCGGGCATATTCCCGGAGCAAAGAACGTTCCCTGGGCGCGTGCGGCGAAAGAGGATGGAACATTTAAATCCGCCGATGAACTAAAAGCGATATATGAGAATGAGCAGGGGCTAAAGCCAAATGATAATGTAGTTGCATACTGTCGGAT
>JBLNAE010000055.1:0-2841 GCA_050259195.1 Ignavibacteriales bacterium | reverse complement strand
GCGATATTGAAGGCGCGGTCTGGAAAGAAATTAAAGGCCTGCTTAAGACCCCTGCCCTGCTTAAAGAGGCTATTCTCAAATCCGAGTCCATAGATTCTTCGGATGAAAACATAGAGGAGCTGACCAAGCTACTCGAGAGCAAAGAGATCGAAGAGGAGAGGCTCCTCGACCTCTACCAGATGGGGAAGTTTGACAGGGATAAGCTAGACGGCAGGGTGAAGAAGCTGAGAAAGGAAAAAGAGATCGTTAGAAAGAACATTGAGGCGCTCAATGACAGGAATAAGCTGGACACCAGACTGAGGACCATCAATGAGCTGAGGGTAGAGCTGGAAGCGGACATCGACTCATTCGACTTTGAGAAGAAGCGCAGGGTCCTCAAGATTCTGCTTTGGGGCAAGCCCGGATTGGGCGTATTCGTAAAACCCGACTACTCGGTTGATATTCGCGGCCTTGCGGACTTCACAAAGTTGAACGGTATGGATAAGTTAGACAGGGCAGTTGGAATTGAAACCATACCGTCCTCTGTGTCTACCTGAAACCCGGAAACCTTAAAGAACCCATTAGAGCCAATAAACACCCTACCGGATTTATATAACCCATGCCTTTCTCATACCTGGATTTACTATCCTTAAGCATGGGTGTAGAATCAGAGTGAACGTTGGCAGTTCGACTCGTGCCCTGGGACTTAGTGGCTGCTAGGTCCCGGGGCTTTTCATTTGTGACCGACTGACTACTTAACATTTTAATTACCTCCTTTATTTAGCTTATTAAATATAGTAGGTATATAACATTACTGTTATAATATCAATAGAGAATTTCACAATTTAGAAAACCATTTTCTTGCTGATAATAACCTTGATTATGTAAAATAGTATTGCATAACTATAATAGAAATGTTATTTTGATTGTAAGCGCACCGGAGAAAAAATTAAAAAGGCAAGAGAGGCAAAGGATTTAACTCAGGAACAGTTAGCAAAACTCTTGGATAAAAAGCAACCCTACATTGCCCGTCTAGAGTCGGGAAAATATAATCCACGTCTCGATATCCTCCGAAAAATCGCCAAAGTTTTAGGAGTTGAGCCAAAAGATCTAATCTAAAATAGGAGTAGGAGATCTTTTTGAGTATGTAGAGAGGGAAGAAAAGCATAAGAAAGGAAGGAAATGAGCCATGAAAAACTTTATCGCTCACAGAATGACAAAATGATAGCAGGGATTTGTGGTGGATTGGGTGAGAGGTTCTCTATAGATTCCACATTAATTAGACTTGCTGTGGTATTTGTAGGGGTAGCAAGCTGCATAATGCCTATGGTTGTCGCTTACATAGTAGGATGGATCATTATTCCGATGACGCCAATACATGAAGAGAAATAAAGGAATTCTCAGAGGAGGTAAATAACCATGTCAGTATATGAAAGAAATGGCTATTGGTATGCGGAGGTTCCCTTGCCTAACGGAAAGAAGCTAAAGCGGTCCGTAGGCAAGAAAGGAATAGTAACGAAGGCTATGGTCAGACAGGTAGAGCAAGAGTTAAAACGTAAGATTAAGCTAGGCCAATGGGATATGTCTCAGAACATTCCTAATTTCAATGATTTTATCCCTGAGTTTGTCTCATACTTGAGAGGTATAAAACAGAATAGAGCCTGGAAACAAGCAGAGGATTGCGTAAAGAGATTTGGTGTATTATTCGGAGACAAGAGGCTATCAGAGATAAAGTCGGCTGATATTGAGGATTACAAACGGATTAAAATTCAAGAAGGTAAGAAACCAGCAACCATAGATAAAACGTTAAGTTTTGTTCGACACCTGTTTAATTATGCTAAGAGATGCGACAAGTTTTATGGTAACAACCCTGTATCAATCGCAGGACTTTTGCCGATAAATAACCAAAAGACAAGGGTTCTGACCATCGAAGAGGAGGATTTACTTCTAGCTATTGCCAAAGAACCACTAAGGAGTATGATACATATAGCGATATATTCAGGACTCAGGTTGAATTCAATCAGAACCCTTAAATGGACGTGTGTTGACTTTAACTCAAATACAATAACGATAGAAGCTCACTGTTCAAAGAATAAGAAAACCCATGTCCTACCCATGAACACCATTGTTAGAAAGGTGCTACTGGAAGCCAAGTTAAGGGCCGGAAATAGTGAATATGTTTTACTCGAAGCTTTTAACTTGACTCAAACCGCAATAAGCGAACGGTTTATGAGATTATGTATCAAATTAGGAATTCAAGGATTACGGTTTCACGACCTCAGACATACTTGTGGAACCAGATTAGCTGAAATGGGAAAGGATATATCCACCATTTCTAAGGCATTGGGACATTCGAGTATCAATATGAGTATGAGGTATGTTCACCCAAGGGAATCGGTTAAGAGGGCTATGGAAGATTTAGCAAATTACAAAAGTTTTGCTACCAATTCCGCTACCACCGAAGATTCGGATTATGTTAAGTAGCTGTCAGTATTGAGTTTACGAAGCTGAGTTATGTAACCACATAATCTATACCAAGAGTATTGATTAATATGAGAGTGGGTGGATGCAGCAATAAGAATATAAGAAGTATGATAGGAAAAAGCATTGAGGATTATGCGGCATTAAAAATTAATGGTTTGAGCGGCGGCGTTTTTACCCTATTTTTTAAAAATGTTTCTAAAATATCACAGTTTTTTAACACTAATGGAAAAAGGGGGAATGGAAAATGAAAAAAAGCATTAATCACAGGCATAACAGGCCAGGACGGATCGTACCTGGCTGAGTTTTTACTTTCTCTGGGATATGAAGTCCATGGATTGATTAGGAGGTCGAGCAGTTTTAATACTGAGAGAATCGAGC
>JBLNAE010000054.1:0-6737 GCA_050259195.1 Ignavibacteriales bacterium | reverse complement strand
AAAGGCTTTTAATAAATTTATTATTCCTTTCCGTCTAATCAGACGTCCTACAAAGAGGATATCTATATTAAAGCCAGATTTATTTACTACAGGTTTAAATTTATCAGTATCTACACCATTGTAGATGATTTCGATATCTATTTCATTGAAAGTTTTCTCGGCCAATTTTTTCAAATTCCTACTTAGAGCAGTAACCACTCTGGCATTTTCACAGATTATTCTAGAGATAAATCTAAAAACAAATCTGTCTGCACCTTCCTTATACTGCTTAGCCATCAATTTGTCCACATATTGAAAATTGTCAGCCATCACGACTAGATGACGGTAACCCTGCTCCTTTACGAAATCGAGAAGATTTGACACAAACGGATCGTGGTTGTACAGCGCGGTGCGCTCAGGCATCGGCCCACAGTTAAGATTGCTTTCAGCATACCAGAATCCCTCAGGTGTAGGAATAAGATCAATGCCAAGCACCACACCGACTGTATTATGACGTGACAGATCATGCCAAAATCCACGATACCTTACAGGTTGTGGAATATTTCGGGCATAGCACACGGCAAAGTTCCAAGGCTCAGTCCCAGAGATATTCAACACTGCTTCAAGCGTCGGTCGTCTATAGAATTTTCCTTTCCATCTTAATTGTCGCCGATATATTGCGTGTAACATCCATCTGGGTCCCTTACGTGCTACATCGGCAAGTAGATGGATAAGACCTGCCATACGGCTGAGCCTGTATTGAAGTAGCTTAAGGTAAAGTGTTTGCATGATTCGGGTTATTGCAAAGTGCCAACCACACAGGTCGTAGCCTGCCATACGCCACCGCTCATCATCCATGATAGCCCGTAGAATGGGGTGCTGGGCCTCAACAGACAGTGATTCGAACGGCCCGAAGTACTTGTTAAGCTCAACCACACCACTAAGCCGACGTCCATTCGGTATTTTGGCAATTGCTTGACGGAGTATACAAACATCCTCTGCTGTCATTCGGCCGTCTTTATCCAGATGACAAAGCGCCTGCGACATGGCACTAACAAAAGAGCCGATAGCACTATTGTGGAGGACATTCACCCTATTGTGCATAACTCTCCTCTTTATACTTTCGTACTCGTCCTATCGCAATTTATTATGGCATTGTCCAATGGAATAGATTGTCTTAAACTCAACCCTAATTAGACGAATAAGGAGAGAGATGACCCGCAGACTCCGGGTTTCCGTGAACCTTCGCAACATACTCGTGAAAGTGTTTGTGTAGGACAAGGAGATGCAAGGCGCCTTCTAACCTCTGAGAATTTAATCCGCCCTTAAGTGTCTTAAGTATAGTTGATATAAAAAAATGTCGCCGCTTTTTGTCTCTGGTAATTAGATAATACCAAAGCACGTTTTTTATTATTCTCAAGAATCTATTTGGAAAGGGCCTACTCTGTATGCGCTTGTGTCCATTTCCGTTTTTAGAAAAATTGTCTATCCATGTCAAAAGTCGTTTGGAGTAGCTATCATACGCATAAAGAGCGCGGATAAGCCAGTTATAGCCATGGCGGAGTTCTTCAAGGGTCATCTGCTTGGGAATGAAATTTGTGTCACTCGCTCCATGACCCCGCATGCTTTCGTATGTAAATTCAACCAGACGCCCCTCTTTCTTTAGCCTTTCATAAAGAGATGTATTTTCAAACGCGACCAAAGTTCCCACGGTAGTAAATGGAATCCCAGCCTCCGTTAAGAAATCGAACTGCTCCTGAAATATCTCTTTATCGTCACTATCGAATCCTATGATCATACCCGCGGCGACATACATGCCGTAGGACTGAATCTTTCTTATGTTCTCTACCAAAGACCCGCGCGTGTTCACAAGCTTTTTCGTTTCCCGAAGACTGGATTTTCTCGGAGACTCTACGCCCACAAACACGCGGTCGAAGTTTGCCTCCCGCATTAAGCCGAGAATCTCTTCTTTTTCATTTGTAGCCAGGTTTATCGTCGCTTCACAGGCAAAGCTAATGGGGAAATTATGCCCTTTGCCAAACCTTATAAGTTCCTCAAGCAATTGTTTAGTATATTTGGGATTGCCTATAAAATTGGCGTCTGTAAATACCACTGAGTCAACACCAAGCTTGTAGAGCTTGTCTATTTCCGTCAAAACCTGATTAACCGACTTAGTTCTTGGAACTCTTCCGTCCGTGACAATAATGTCGCAGAACTCGCACGTAAATGGGCACCCTCGGCTTGTCTGAACAGGAAACTCAAAATAATCCTCCACCTTTAACAAATCAAAGTGCGGCAAGGGAGAAGAGAGCATTGAAATATTCTGCTTCTGCTTATAGTAGCTTTTATGCCTATTCTCTTTATAATCGGCTAGAAACTCCGGCCATATAAGTTCTCCTTCTCCTTCAAGCAGGACATCTACGTAGGGCTTACATTTCTCAGGACAGAGACTCGCGTAAGGCCCGCCCATACAGACCAACTTTTCACGCTTCTTAAACTCCCGCGCAATCTCAAAAGCCCTTGCCGACTGAACGTTAAAAGCGGTAAGGGCAATAATGTCGGCACTCGTATCAAAATTGATGGATTCAATCTCTTCGTCGTAGATTTCAATCTCGAAATCAGGCGGTGTACAGGCGGCTATGGTTGCAATCCCTAGAGGTGCAAATGATCCTTTTTTCCCTATGAGCGAGGTGACACCATGAAAGCTCCAAAGCGATTCCGGAAAAGCCGGATTGATAAAACAGACCCTCTTTTTAGCCATGTTGTTTCAGGTTCATTAAATAATCCATGCTCTCTTCTACGGATTTGGGATTAGACGCCTCAATTGTAAGAACAGGTCTCGTGCTATCTCTCCAGAGAAGTTTAAAGAATTTTTGGAAATCAAAAGTGCCCGTTCCAATACCGATGTGCTCATCGTACTTGCCATTATTATCATGGAGATGAGTCTCAAAAACCTTATCCCCTAATTCATCAAACCACTCTTCAGCAGGCACTTGAGAAAAGACGTTTATGTGGCCTGCATCGAGACAAACTCCTAAAAGTGGGTGAGGAATGGAAGAGATTATCTTCTTTAGCACGCTTGGATTAGTATCAAAGACATTTTCTATCGCTATTTTTAATTCAAGTTTTTCCGCATAATCCATAACCCATTTCCATGTCTCCATACATTTCCTAATCCAGTATTCTGCGTATCCGCCATAGTGGTGTGTATCAAATCCAGTATGAAACACAATACATCTTGGCTTCAGAATGCTGGCTACATCCATGGCCTGTTGGAATCTGAGCCTTGTAATATCAAGAACCTTTGAATCGAGTGCACCGGATGAGAGATCTAAGAAAGGGGCGTGGAGGGTACAGGCGAGTTCCTTGTTTTTCATCATGTCCCCCACTTTCTCAACCTCTTTGAATTCAAGACGGTCTAATACATCACTGCTCAACCCAAACTCTAGATTAAGACCCGTTGAATATGCAATATCAAAGTACTTCTCCATTACATACCAGGGAAGTGCAACGTGTATGTCGTCTTTGAAGTTCATTTCATTCTTCCTTTTTCCGAAATTTTAACCCGTTGTACGCAAAAATTAATTATATGATAACCGAATAAAGTTTCCTATCAATAAAGATTTTCGACCTCGATAAAGGTTCGCCCTCACAAATATAAACCTACGTTATTTATTGACCGCCTTCTGGCAGGATACACTCTGGAACATCATTTTTAGGAGAATTAACCAGTGTTGAGACCTCGTATCCTTCCATCGTGTCGGAAGGATAGGGCGCGAGGTGCGGAACCAGACGATCAACGTTCTTCAAATCCAGATCAAGCCACTTATCTTCGTCCTGCGGTCTGAGAACTACAGGCATCCGGTCGTGAACAGACCGCAGCAGTTCATTTGCCTCCGTCGTGATGATTGTGAAAGATAAGAGTATATCCCCCTCCGGCCTTTTCCATGCATCCCATAGACCGGCAAATGCAAATGGCTCCCGGCTCTTTAGCATAAAGCGCATGGGAATCCCCGTGCGTTTGCCCTTTAACTTACGCCATTCATAAAAGCCATCCGCCAAAACAAGGCAGCGCCTCTCTCTAAAAGATTTCTTGAAACTGGGTTTCTGTGCCAGGGTTTCTGCCCGCGCATTTATCATCTTATATCCGATAAAAGCTTCTTTTGCCCAGTACGGCACAAGTCCCCATCGCATCAGTTTGAGAATCCTTGCACCCTCTCCGACAACCACAGGCGCTTCTTGTCCAGGAGCGAGATTGTATCGCGGCTCAAGCGCGATCTCACCCGAATCAAATCCAAAACGCTTCCGCAAGGTTTCTAAATCAATAGTTTGTGTGTATCGTCCGCACATATTCTCTTATTCACCAAGTCCGATCAATTAATAACAATTCCATCTACATTGTGGGGGCAATCCTTGTGATTGCCCTGATTGTGGGCGAATACAAGATTCGCCCCTACAAAATGCAAACCACCTAAAGCCATATTAGTATATCACATCGTTGCTTCTCGTAGTCACTGGACGCTTACCGTTCTTTCCCTTGCCCAGCTACGCAATTGGGCGATCTTTCTCCCATAGTCA
This sequence comes from Ignavibacteriales bacterium, assembly GCA_050259195.1. GTDB lineage: Bacteria > Desulfobacterota_D > UBA1144 > Nemesobacterales > CSP1-2 > PSLL01. The sequence continues at coordinate 2,180 of JBLNAE010000054.1, read as the reverse complement.
CGGAAAGCGGGCGTGTAAGAGAGAGTTCTTTTAAGATTATCTGTGTGGAGAGTTCGGTCTTATCAGAAAAGGCTGTATAAAGCCCGGAAACAATAACCTGTTCAATCTCGGAGCCGCTGAAGCCTTCGGTCGCTTTTACTAGACGGGAAATATCAAATCGGTTCGGGTCCTGACTGCGCTTTTTAAGGTGTATTTCAAATATGGATTTTCTCGTCTCGGCACTCGGCAGGTCTACAAAGAATATCTCGTCAAATCGTCCCTTGCGCAGAAACTCAGGATTGAGTTTGACAATGTCATTAGCAGTAGCTACAACGAATATGTCCCCTTTTCTATCTTGAAGCCATGAGAGAAAGGTACCCAAAATTCTCATAGAGACACCGCCGTCTTCTTCACCGCCTGATGAGAATGCCTTCTCAATTTCATCAATCCAGAGTATGACCGGAGCCAATTTTTCTGCGGTCTCTATTGCCCTTTTAAAGTTCTTCTCGCTCTCCCCAATATACTTGTCGTAGAGATTCGAGGTGTCTAGCTTGAGCAACGACAGTCCCCATTCCATAGCAATCGCTTTTGCACACAGGCTCTTGCCGCAGCCTGGAACCCCGAGTAGAAGCACACCCTTGGGAAAAGAAAGGCCAAAATTAGCAGCCCTTTTCGGATCGGCTAAAATCTCCCGACGCTTTGCAAGCCAAGACTTTAAACTTGAAAGATCGGCAATATCAGTCATTCCCTCTTCGACCGGATGGTATTCAAGAAGCCCCTCACGCCCTACAATATCTTTTTTCGCTTCTATGACCCTTCTAATATCCTCCGGGGACAATTTACCATCCTCAACAATAATCCTTGTAAGCACCTTTTCGGCCTCCGTCAGAGTAAGCCCCTTCATGTTGCTCAAGAGTCGGCTAATGTCTCCATCGGTCATCTCCATCTTCACTTCCATCTTTGGATACATGTCTCGGATAATGCGAAAAAGAAGTTCTTTATATTCTTCGATCTGTGGAGAGGAAAGTTTAATTTTGGCGCTTATGGGTTTTAGCGCATCCGGGAGTTGTATATCTTGACCCGTGATAATGATTGTACCGCTTCGCTTTGAGAATTGCAGGGCTGCGTCTTTGAGCTTGGCCACAATGAGCTTATCCTCAAGGTAATCTCCAAATCCTTGGAAATTGTATATCGCGGAAAACTGCGAGTGCTCGATATGGCCAAGGGCAATAGAAGGGTCGGTCGAGTCATAGATTGAGCCTTCTATATCTTCACGCCTCAAGCCCTTAGTGCGTGTCCAGGAGAAAAATGGAAGCTTCAAATGATCCGCAAGGTGTTTAATCAACGTCTCGGCGCGATCCTCTTCAGCCGTATCGAGAAATATGATGCAGTATCGGGAACGTATCAGGAGTTCAATATCTTTAAGGGGGTCTTTTTCGGTCATAGGGATTTAGAGATACATTAAAGGAAATTTGCATTAATACATATTGCACTATAAGCTGAATTTCAAGCGATATAATCTGATCCTTCTACTGGAAGTTAAGGAGTAAGACCCTCAGGTGCCCCCTGAGGGTAGATTTCTTTGATCGCTGCCTGAATTCTCTCTATGCGATGATCCGGGTTCGGGTGCGTACTAAAGAATTCCGGCTGTCGGCCTTGCCCCTGGATCGCAACGTCGAGAATTTCCATCACTCCTATCATCGCATGGGGATCATATCCAGACTCGCCCGTAAATCGGACGCCCAGCTTATCGGCCTCAAGTTCATCTTCACGGTTAAAGCGCAGACTCACAAGCTGACCAATCAAAGCCGCAACCGCCGTGCTGTACCGGCTGTTGGGATTGTTCGGATCATAAGTTGCAATCACAGCGGCGCCGGTTAAGCCCTGAGTCAGTTGTGTCTTGGCAATGTGCTCAGCACCATGACGGGCAACAACGTGTCCAATCTCATGTCCCAACACCGCCGCCAACTGACCTTCAGTTTGCAGTTTTTTCAAGAGGCCGGATGTGATAAACACCTGTCCTCCCGGCAGAGCAAAAGCGTTAAGTACATTATCAGCGTCGAGAAGGTGGAATTCAAACTTGTATGGAGTCTCTTTCGCCTTAGTGCTGCCGACAATGCGCTGCCCCACCTTATCCACAAGCGCCTGGGATTGAGAATCCGAGGACAAGCCCCCGTATTGCTGCTCCATTTCAGGCGCGG
>JBLNAE010000053.1:0-10965 GCA_050259195.1 Ignavibacteriales bacterium | reverse complement strand
GGAGATGGATAGCGTTTCCTCTCCTGACTAAAATCAGGAGAGGAAACGCTATGAAATTTTTATGAAAACTGAGAAAATAGATTTACCGATAAGCGGGATGAGTTGTGCATCGTGCGCCTCTGCAATCGAGTCTGAACTCAAAAAAACAGAGGGAGTTTTAGATGCGAGCGTAAACTTCGGAGTAGAAAAAGCGTCCGTGACCTTCGACCCCGCAATAGCGAAAACGGAGAATCTTGTCAAAGCAATAAGAGATACGGGATATGATGTAGTCACTCAGAAAGCGACTATTCCAATAAGGGGTATGCACTGCGCTTCGTGTGTGGAAACCATTGAGACGACTTTATGGGAGATGGAAGGAGTGGTTTCGGCAAACGTGAATTTTGGAACGGAGAAGGCTACGGTGGAGTTCATTCCGGGCAAGGTTTCGTTATCCGAAATCAGACGCGCAATGAGGGAATTGGGATATGAGCCACTTGACCCAGAGGAAGAAAATCTGGCGGATGAAGAGAAGAAAGCGCAGGAGAGAGAAACAAAGACGCTGGGAAACAAACTCATATTCAGCGCCGCAGTCGGTCTAATCATGTTTCTGGGAAGTATGAACGAGTGGTTTCCGTGGATGCCGAATATACTTAAAAATTGGATTACGCTCTTTATCCTTACAACTCCAGTCCAGTTCTGGGCGGGATGGCAGTTCTATAAAGGCGCATTGGCCGCCTTAAAGCACAAGCGCACGGATATGAATACTCTTATCGCATTAGGGACGAGCGCGGCTTATCTCTATAGTGTGATTGCAACTTTCTTCCCCAATATTTTCCTCAGAGGTGGAATCGAACCCGCCACTTACTATGACACATCCGCAATAATTATTTCTCTCATTCTTCTTGGAAGATTTCTTGAATCGAAGGCAAGAGGTAAAACAAACGAAGCCGTAAGGAAACTCATCAGTCTTGGAGCAAAGACCGCAAGCGTGATGAAAGATGGCGACGAAGTGGACATCCCTGTGGAAGAGGTTCAAGTCGGAGACATCCTAGTCGTACGCCCCGGCGAGAAGATTCCAGTGGATGGAATTGTACAAGAAGGCTACTCGACAGTTGATGAATCAATGATTACGGGGGAGCCGATTCCATCGGAAAAGAAGGCGGGGGATAAGGTAATCGGCCCAACGATTAATAGAACCGGCTCATTTAAGTTTAGGGCCACGAGCGTGGGAAAGGATACTGTGCTCTCTCAAATTATAAAACTCGTTGAAGAGGCTCAAGCCTCTAAGGCTCCAATTCAGAGGCTTGCCGACATAATCGCTTTATACTTTGTTCCTGTAGTTATCGGGATAGCCGTTCTCACTTTTATAATCTGGTACTTTTTTGGTCCCGCTCCTACATTTACCTATGCCTTCTTAAATTTTGTCGCGGTTCTCATCATCGCCTGCCCGTGCGCACTGGGACTTGCAACGCCTACTGCAATCATGGTTGGAACCGGAAAGGGCGCAGAAAACGGAGTTTTAATAAAAAACGCCGAGGCTCTTGAGATGGCACGCAAGATAAACGTGATTGTCTTTGATAAAACGGGAACGCTCACGAAAGGAAAACCAGAGGTTACGGATATATTAACAAGCGGTGAGTTTCCTAAAGTGGACATTCTGAGGATTGTGTCAAGCGCGGAGTCAGGCTCTGAGCATCCACTTAGTGAGGCTATTGTGCAGCACGCTAAAAAAATGGGACTCAATGTAAAAGACTCTGAGAGATTCAGCGCCATTCCGGGAGAGGGAATTGAATCTACAGTGGACGGACACAGTGTATTTGTAGGGAACATAAAACTCATGAATAGTAAAGGAATTGACATGACCCATCTCGAAAATATGGCTGAGAAACTCGCAGACGAAGGTAAGATCCCTGTGTTTGTATCTTTAGATAAGAAAGGGGCGGGGATAATCGCCGTTGCGGATACATTGAAGCCTTATTCTCTTGAAGTGGTTCAAGCGATCAAAAATCTGGGTATAGAAGTGATTTTGATTACAGGAGACAACCGCCGCACGGCCGAAGCCATCGGTAAGAAATTAGGCATTGACCGGGTCTTTGCCGAAGTGGCTCCTCAGGATAAAGCAAATGAGATAAAGAAACTCCAAGAAGAGGGAAAGACGGTGGCGATGGTGGGGGATGGAATAAACGACGCTCCTGCGCTCGCTCAGGCCGATTTGGGAATAGCAATCGGAGCCGGAACAGATATTGCAATCGAATCCGGCGACATAGTCCTCATCGGAGACGATTTAAGAGGCGTGATTACGGCGATAGAACTGAGCAGAAAAACAATAAGCACAATAAAGCAGAATTTCTTCTGGGCGTTCTTCTACAACGTTCTTCTCATCCCTTTAGCCGCCGGGGTGCTTTATCCGTTTTTTGGAATCCTGCTCAATCCGATTTTAGCCGCCGCTGCAATGGCACTTAGTTCTGTGTCGGTTGTAAGCAATAGTTTGAGGCTAAAGAGGTTTAAAACGAAGTTGCAACCAGCAAAAGGGGAAATTTCATCTGAACTGCGTCCTGTAGAAGCAAGAGGCTAAGAACCCAACTATCTTTGTCTACTTGAAGCGACTTCGGCAGAGCTAGGGACTGTATACTGAATGTGATCGTATTTCAATAGCTCTTGTCTGTTAATACTTCTTGCCGCACCCAAAATAGCCGAGTATGATTCGTGAAATAATCTATCCACTTCTTTGAAAGTGAATGCTACCAATTGACTCATTGTCTGAAAATGGTCTCTATCAAAAGTCATCGCTCTCATTCCCAGTACAACAACATCTGCCACATCTTCTTTACACGGTTCCCTGTTAATGACAGCACTACGAAACATTGATTATAGCTATTCTCGTCATGAACAAGGTGTTTATCTCTTAGATTTTTGAAATAGTTAAAAACATCAAGAGCACCATTTTGACCCTTAAATATTTTATTCTCATTTAGTCTAATTCGACCTTTACTACTTCCAAAGCAGTAAAAGAACCTAACGATTACCGCCAACCATAGAGATTGGGCAAGCACATGATTCTTATTATCCTGACTTAATAGATTGCCTAATTCACTCAGTGCGGATAAACAAAATTCCAAATCACCTCGGTGAAGAAATAAGCTTTTGAATTGACCCTCTTGATGCCCTTCTAACTTCACAATAGCTTCAGCGTTGGGGTATCCTTCTATACGAAGCTCGCTATCTCGCATAGTAAAACCCAAATTACCCATCTAAACCTCCGTCGCCCATTTACTTTCTCTTTTTCACGAAATCTAACCATTAATTATACAGAATTTTTCCGAACATCGGTTAAACTTTAAATCAAATAGTACAAAAGTGAGATTAAGGAGGTATCCCAAATGGCAAAAGACCCTGTATGCAATATGGATGTAGATGAAAAGAAGGCGGCAGCAACATCTGAGTACAAAGGAAAAACCTATTATTTCTGCGCCAAAGGATGCAAAATTGCATTTGACAAAAACCCGGAGAAATATTTGGGAAAAGAGAAAGACGCCGGACACAAGCACTGATGGGATTGGGATTTCTGAGTTAATCCACAATCCACATTCCGCAATTCCCACACCTTATTTTCCTGTTTCAAAAAATAGGGATATAGGTTATTATAGGTAGTAGGAATTTAGATTTTTTATTATATATTATCTGAAAATTGATTTGGAAGGAGGTGTTGAAACCATGAAGGCACACGAAATCATGACTAAGAACGTCCTCTCTGTTGAAGAAAACACATCCGTGAAGGAAGCAGTCCAAATCATGGCAAAACACAATGTAGGAGCACTCATCGTCCAAACTCCAAAACCGACTTTTGGCATATTCACTCAAGGAGACCTTCTCGCCCGCGTGGTGGCAGAGGGAAAAGACCCGGAGAAAACGAAGGTCCGAGATGTTATGACGGAGAGTGTTCAATGCGCCCAGAGCAACGATAGCGTTGACGATTTGACAAAGATTATGTATGAAGAGAGCGTTCGCTATCTCCCCGTGATGGAAGGAAGAAAATTGGTAGGCATTATTTCTACGACGGATTTATTCAAGGCTATTTTCAGGGCGTCAGAGGGTTATCAGGAAGAAGTGGTGTGAATCTACTCTGTAGAGACAACCCGGCGCGTCACCTCTACTTACTCCTAATCAAGGGGTCGCCTTGCAATAACCCATATCAGTAGGTATAGTTTCTTATTCAATAAAAGGAAAGGATTTTTCAATGGCCCAGATCTGCACAATATGCGGGAAAAAACCTGTTTACGGACACAACGTAAGTCACGCAAACAACAAGACCAAAAGGCGATGGAATATCAACCTTAGAAGGGTTAAAGCGCGTCTACAGAGCGGAGAGGTAAGAAGAATCAGGGTTTGCACAAACTGTATTAAATCCGGAAGAGTTCAAAAAGCCGCCTAGCCTTCCTTATTGCTGAGCGCCTTCTCTATTTTTTTCTTAATTAATTCTCTCTTTAGCCTGCTCAGCCTGTCTATGTAAAGAATCCCATCTATATGGTCTATTTCATGCTGGAAAGCACGGGCAAGAAGTCCGCTTCCTTCTATCTCAATGAGTTTTCCGCTTCGATCGAGTCCTTGAACCTTGACGGTTGCCTTTCTCCTGACCTCACTTGAAAATCCGGGAATGCTCAGGCATCCCTCCTCTTCCACGTGCCTGCCCTCAGATGAAATAATCTCAGGATTTATAAGCTGTATGAGCCCGGGCGTGTCCTCCTGCCTTACGGAAACGTCAACTACAATCACCCTCAGATTCACGCCAACCTGAGGCGCGGCAAGCCCGACTCCCGGAGCTTTGTACATAGTCTCAATCATATCATCAAGGAGTTTCTCAATCTCCTTGTCTATCCTTTCTACTGGAACAGATATCTTTTTGAGCCTTGAGTCTGGATAAGAGAGAATCTTTAGAAGAGACATAGCAGGCTAAAATCCTATCTGAAAGAAAATAGTTGTCAATGAATAATGGAGATAGTGTAGACTCCGTTAACAGAGTGTAAACTCTCTTTACATTCGCAGGCCCGGCAAGAAAACTCAATATCTTTCTCTCCTTATACTTGGATCAGATTCCGCAGACAAAAACAATGTAACCGATGTTTCTACCCTTAAAAATCTTCCAAGAATAAAGATAGAACAATTTTAGTAAGTTAGAGTCTGGCATGGAGCTTGCGAATTATATTAACGTGAGGTTGATTTAAGGATAAGAAAATGATAGTATTTGTCGCTTCCCTAATGGGCAACGTCATTAAGAACTCAGCGCACCCAACAGGTTCAACAAGCTCACTGCACAAGTGCCGTTCTCGCATGTGTTTAGACGGAATCAATAAAGCAATGATGAGATTACCGCTTTTCTACCAATTTAAATGGGGAATGACTATTTTCTCCCTTGATTAATGTTGCCCAAATGGGAGGTGTAATATGGTGCAGATTGACGTTCCCGTCGCATTTGCCATAGGAAGCATCTTTGCCGATGCCGCCCACAAGCAACTTCAAACCGGCAGGCCCGAATACTACTATCAAACGCTACTCAGAAACAATATCTATCAAATATTTTTCTTTAGCTGGATTCCCCTGTACTTTCTTCTCAATTACTTCGGCTGGGAAACCACGCACATGTGGTGGCATGCGGATTCCGTAACCGCATACCCATACTACGTTCCTATATTCATAGTAGTTTTTTTCCTGGCCGCAAATGGCGGATTTCTGCTAGGGTATTGGTTGGTCAAAAACGGACATCTTGTGGCAAATAGAATCATCTACGTCATAATCTTCATTTACTCGGCAATTTGGATCTTTGGGCAGATAGATCGCACATTTCATCTGGGAAGCTATGCCGAGTGGAAATCGGGCACAGCCCCGTGGTTTTATCAAGACCGTACGTTTCTATTTATGATAATCTTCACGCTTGTAGTCTGGAGGGTTGCGCTACTTATTTTCTTCTTCAAGCTGAGAAGAGAGGGAAAGCATTTAGACACCTGGTAGTCCTTAACAATTACAGAGGGTGAAATGCCAATTTTCGCCATAATCATCTTAGCCCTTGTTCTCGTTTATCTCCTTATCAGATTCAATTCGCTCTGGGTATACAGATTTTTTGACCGCGCTTTGATCAACGACAGGAGTTCTTTATCTCAGGAATACGAGTTGCCCAGGTATTTCAAGCTGGATAAAAACGGCGGGGTGGATACCGGGGTTCGGTGGCCCGGCTGGGACGGGTGGTATTTCTTTATGGTTCCCGAAGACAAGAATATCCCCGTTAAGATGGTTCGGGCGAGCCTTATGACCGGCCTCTATAGACTGGAGGGAATAGATAACTATGAAAAGCTCCTGCTCAGGCTATCCACATTTGAAGCGGTTGAGCACCTCACCCTGATTCCAACAGAAGGGAAAGTCGGCGGAAAAGAGGAAAAAGAAAGCAACCTCTCTCATAATTATATGTTGAAGAAAACAGACTTAGACATGGATCATAAGAGACTGGACATTTCCATAACGGGTGTTAAGGCTAAAAGCGATGAGGAGATGGAACTATACGGCAGAATCACGGGCGCATGGCCGAATTATGAGTTTCAGTTTATTAATCCCGAATCAGATATTAGCCTCGCTTTCAATTACAAGGGGGAGAGCATAATCTGGTGGGCGGACATTCCCAAATTGTTTACCTATTTCGCGGCATTTGGGAAATTAAATGGAAAGATAGCGTATAGGAGGGGAACGAGCAGGAATGACGTTCACAGGTTAATGGATAAAGAAGAGGTTTATTCAATCAAAGGTGCCGGTTGTTTTGAGCACGGCTTCGCCCGTAAGCCATTTGATTTTGACAGATTCTGGCTACCCATCGTATGGTTAGAAAGCCTCTTCCCATCTTTTAAGCCAATCAGATACCATTACGAGTTGTTTATTGGTGATGATAACCATCAGGGCGGTTTTATTCACGCAAGAGGGTTTGGAATAGATTTTCGAAACCGGGGAGGGGTATATATAAACGGTACATACAGGGAGATAAAAAGCGTGAAGATTAAGTATATTGACGACCCTGAGCCTGACATTGTGGACGCCGACTGTTTAGGACAGCCGTCTGTAAAATTCTATAAGAAATGGCAGGTAAAGGCAGTGACGGATGACGGAATTTTTGAATATACGGGAAAAAGAGAGTGGCCGCCGGCTTCTATTTCCAGCAACATGATCTACTATAATTTCTCTTATGAGGGAACATACAACGGACAAACCATAAGCGGGAGGGGATACGGCGAGTATGCGCACATTTAACCATCTCACAGCAGGCAGAAATGAGCGAGAATTTTTATAAAATGGTGTTTCTGATAGGAGCATTATGGAATATTGCCGGAGGGGCATTTATCACCCTTTTTGCCGGATGGATATTCTCTACAGCCAATTTGACCCCGCCTGAGCCGCCCGCATATTTCCATTCATGGATTGCCCTTTTCGTTGCATTTGGCATTGGTTACTACATGGTTTACAGAAATATGTATGGGAATAAAAACATCGTTATTCTGGGAATAATAGGCAAGCTGGCTTTTGCAATCATATTCATATACAACATGATAATTTTCAGGGGACAGATTCCGCTGTTTTTTTTGATTCCGGTTGTTGGCGATCTTGTATTTGTAATATTGTTTGGAATGTTTCTCGGTTTTGCCAAAAAGATTGGCAGATGAATAAGTAGGGGCAACCCACCGAATCGCTCCTACCGCAGAGGACGCGCAATGAAGCGATATTACGATGTGGTCGTTATTGGCTCAGGTTTTGGTGGTTCTATCACGACATACCGCCTGGCAGAGGCCCAGAAAAAGGCAGGAAAAGAGGTCTCCGTCTGCGTGCTTGAGCGCGGAAAGCGCTATCACATGGGCGAGTTTCCGCGAGATTTATCGAAACCAAAAGACTGGTGGTGGCGCGATGGCGGAAGAGGCGGATGGAAAGGACCGATGGAATTCGGGTCATTCGACAACATTAGCGTTCTTGTTGGGAGCGGAGTGGGAGGGACTTCGCTTCTCTATCTCGATGTTCAGATAGATGCCTTTAAATCAACCTTCGACATCAAGGGTCCCGAGGGACAAAGGCGCTGGCCATCGGCGATCCGCGGAAAGCCACCCGAAGACCCACAGGGAAATGGATTAGAAAACATGCTCCCGTACTATCAAAGGGTTTTTGATATGCTTCGTCCCAGTCCAATACCGGAGCCGCCGCTAAAGACAGTAGCCCTAAAGGCCGCCGCCGATGGAGGAAGAGTATCCGATAGGTTCAGGCTTCTTAATCTCGCTATTTATTGGGGGAAAAACGGAAGCGAAAAGGGAGTTTTAAATGAAGACCCTTATGGCCGGGGCGGTCCCCCGCAGATTGGATGCGCGTATTGCGGCGAGTGTTTTATCGGCTGCAACACACATTCCAAGAATACGCTTGACCTGAACTATCTCTGGTTTGCGGCTAAAGCGGGAGCCGAAATCTACTCTCAGCACAAGGTCGTGAAAATCGAACAAAATCCCGACGACCATCCCGTCCATCCCAAAGGCTATACAGTTCATTATGAGGATTTGAGATGGAATTTTTCAGGAACGGTCTCGGCAAAAATACTCATTCTATCCGCCGGTTCTTTAGGCTCTACCGAGCTTCTTCTTAGGTGTAAACATGGCTATAGAATCGCTCGGAAGAAGATTACCCCTACACTTCCCAATTTGAGCGATATGGTGGGAATGTATTTTTCAGGAAACGGCGATTTTGGCGCCGGGGGTTTTGAAACCAACCGCACCGTAAACCCTATGACGGGTCCCACGATAACCGCAACGGTAGATTACCGCGAAAAGCTCGATGGGCACGGATTTATTGTCGAGGACGGCGGTCTTCCCGACATACTCAGGGCGCATTTAAGACGGACATCAGGCGGATACGCCTCAGGGCGAAGATGGCTGCGCGCGCTAAAGGGCGTTTTTAATAGGGGCGGAAGCGATAGATTAGTCGAGGGGATTTTTAACCAACTGCTCAAGCAAACGGATTTTGATGCGGTCAGGGACAATCTCCTTTATCTGGTTATGGGCATTGACGCCGCCGATGGCGAGATGTCAATAGACGAAGAGGGAAATCTAGAGATTGACTGGAGCCACCATCACAGCATGCCGTTTTTCAGAGAGATAGAAAAAACGCTAAGGGAAATAACCGAATCCCCCAGGCCGGGGCTTGACGGCAATTTGATGTTGAATCCTACCTGGTCGGCTCAGAAACATTTAATCACAGTGCATCCTTTGGGAGGATGCCCCATGGGAGATGACGATGCAAAGGGAGTCGTTGATGCGAACGGTCAGGCTTTCAATTATCCGAATCTGTACGTGGTTGATGGCTCAATAGTGCCTTCAGCCCTGGGACCTAACCCCTCAAAAACCATAGGAGCGCTGGCAGAAAGGATTTCGGAAAAGATTATCGAGAAGGGCATCTAGGAGAGGAGACGCCCATGAGTGCCAAGATTACAAATTACGACGGCGGCGTAGTGACGTTTTCGCAAAAGGTGGTGCGGGCTGAAAGCGTGGAGCATCTCAAACGATTTTGAAAGACGCAAAACAGTTTCCCAGTCCGGTGCGGGCTATGGACAGTTTCCATTCTTTAACCCCTTGCGCGTCTTCTTCTGGCACAATCGTGGACATGTCTCATATGAACAAAATACAAGGTATTGATTCTCAAGACATGACCTTTACCGCCCAGGCGGCGCTTCAACTTGTTGAAGCATCACAATTTCTGCGAAAGGTTAATCTTCAATTCATGCTAAATATCGAGATCGGCAATATCACCCTTGGTTCTGCGGCCTGTTGCCAAACAAAAGACGCTTTGGATTGCGTTGAGTTTGGCCAGGTCAATTCATACGTTACGCGAATCAAATGGGTGGCCCCTTCGGGTGAATTAGGAGAAGCGTCCGAAGAAGAAAATCCCGACCTTCTCTATCTCGTGCGCTCAAGCTATGGGATGTGCGGAATAGTGTATGAAGTAATGTTTAAAGTCAAACCCTTAGAGGCCGTTGAGTTTAATTATCTGCCCTATAAAATAGACGACCTCGCGCAGGAAAAGGTCTCAACCATAATCGCCAATAATGAAGCTATGGTATGCTGGACGGTAGGTCGAACAACCGTGATTCAAACCAGAAATCGAAAGGCGGATTTCAACCTTAAATATCCCTGGCTGGCTGGCGTGCGACGCATAGGATGGAGCCGCGCCGGAGCATCTGTAGGCCGCAAAATACAGCTCATCCCAAACGCCACACTTAAAAACCTGATTCAGGATTTATGGGTCAAAATACAAGAGTTCACTTACAAATTACTGAACGCAATAGAGGTTTTTTCACTATACAATCCCGACAAAATCATTAACTATGCCGAAACCCCACCCGATTCTAGATACGCTTTTACCTTCTGGGCCTTTTCCAGAGACCAATGGGTAAGCAATTTAAAATCATACCCAGAATTTAGCGAAAGCCACTTCAAAAAACACGGCTTCCGCTGCAACATGCCGTTAGGATCATATTACATCAAGCGTGATACCAGCTCGATATTATCTTACACCCATGATGGGGATATTATTTCCATTGATCCCATACACGCATACAGCGACACCGATAAATCCGACTGGGAATATTTCCTTAAAGAGTTTAGAGCGGATTCCTATTGTATGTACGGCATAGTTTAATTACAATTCGGGTATGAGACCATACTCCCAAGATTTACGCCAAAGAATAGTTGAAGTTCTTGAAGCTGATGAACAGACGCAACCAGAGATCGCCGGTCGCTTTGGAGTCAGTTTGTCCTTTGTCGAAAAGCTCTGGCATAGATGGCACAAGACAGGTAGTTGTGCGGCTCTGGCGCATGGGGGTGGACCAAAGCGTGCACTGGCAGATTATCAAGCACGTATACGAGCAGAGGTAGCTAGACAACCCGATGTTAGTTTAACTGAGTTGTGTCAAAGAGTAGC
>JBLNAE010000052.1:0-3742 GCA_050259195.1 Ignavibacteriales bacterium | reverse complement strand
CGGCTGTCAGCTTTCTTAAAGCGGCTAAATACCAGGATGGCCACGCGGGTTACTCCGATCCACTTGACGAGCAGACCTTCCTGGTAGAGACCATAAACCAGTTGCAAAGGCTCCCTCAGTGGAAGAGCATGGCTATTATCATTGCTTATGATGACTCGGATGGCTGGTATGACCATGTGATGCCTCCTATAGTGAGTGAATCAAATGACCCGGATAATGACGCGCTTACAGGTACAGGACTGTGTGGCCAGCCCAAGACCGGAGCATACCTCGATCGCTGCGGATACGGTCCGCGCTTGCCGCTACTTATTATCTCTCCATTCGCTAAACAGAACTTCGTGGACCATACTATAACTGATCAGTCTTCGATCTTGAGATTTATTGAAGATAATTGGAATCTAGGTCGAGTCGGCAACCAGTCCTTTGATGAGAAGGCTGGTTCGTTGCTGAACATGTTCGACTTCACCTCAGGTAACCTAAACCGCCGCCTTATTCTCGACTCCGTAACAGGTCAGCCGCACTGACAACTATTATCTCTAAGAAAAAGGCCCAATCCCAAACGGGATTGGGCCTCATAGCCCAATTAGAGCTAACTAAGCCATTTACATGCTCCCTAACGCAGTTTTAACATTTCTTTAATACTCGATTAACAAACTCAGATTAGAATATTTGTATGAAAATCTTAATAATCTCAGATATTCATGCAAACTGGTATGCGTTAGAAGCCATACTGGCAAACGAAAATTACGATACGCTCATTTTCCTGGGGGATGCTGTGGATTTCGGACCTAATCCAAAAGAGTGTGTCAGGTTTCTTATGAACTCATCCTTGGGCCGTTTCCATGGCGTAAGGGGAGACGATGACCACGCTCTGGCCTATGGCATCAACTGTGTGTGTTCTAAAGAGCTAATGGGACTCTCCTCCAGAACCAGAGAATGGGGAGAGGGTTTTATTACAGGCAAGGAAGTGGGTTTTCTAAGAAGGCTTCCTTTTGACAGCTACATAACTCTGGATGGTTTAAATCTATATCTGGCGCATGGCTCGCTTAATCACAGACCTTACAGAGGCATAAACCCCGATACGGGAGAGTTTGAAACCAAGAATGAATTTGGTGGAATAAATACGGATTTTATACTCGTTGGTCACTCTCATAAGCCTTATATAAAGCGATTGAGCAGAATGACGATTCTAAATCCGGGTTCGGTTGGACAGCCAATGGACTTTAATCCAAGAGCCTCCTACGCCGTTATAGAAAATGGAGAGGCAACCATAAAGAGGGTCAAATACGACATTGAAAGGACGGTAAAGGATTTAGAAAAAAGCTCACTGCCGAAAGGCGTTATAAAAGAGCTTGTCTCTATACTGGTAATTGGGGGAGTAGTGAAAGATGAAATGTATTATTGTTAGAAGGGAATTTTATTTAGAAAGAAATTTTCGGAGCTATATTTATACCAAGTACGGGAAGAGCGAAAAAAGACCTATAGGTCTTTTGAGAAAAACATTAGTAAAGGTAAATAAGCTAATACGGCGTCGCAAACACGGTTTGCGCGTAGTCGGATAGAATTAAATCTCTCATTACGGTCTATTCCATAATTTCTTGACCCCAATTACCCCGGTAAGAACCGCTATCTGAGCAGCTACCGGAAGCGAAGATAAAGCGGCAAGCATCGCTACGGTTCCTACCTCTATAATACCTGAAGTCACCCCGCCCGAAGCTCCTTTGAATATATGGCGAAAAGCATCTGTCTTGGTTATCCTTCCCTTTGTAACCAAATAGATTGTCCCAACCGCTATTCCACCACCAATCAGAATAGTCGCCAAGTTTGCCTTCGCCGCATTTCTTAGAATTCCTTTAACAGCATTTACCACCACGGTTCGGGGTGAGCCAATGGAAACGGATAGAGGAAGATTTGTACCAGATTTACTTGGAAAAAGTGATTTGTTCAAATTCTTTGTCTGGAGCTCCTTCGAAGATAATTTGCTCTCTCCGATTTTATTCGCTCTTCTATACCTTCCCGTCTTCAAATCATAATCTTTTATCTTTGCGACCTTCCCGTTAGCGAGCGGCCTAATGGCTTTTTGAGCTAATAAGGCGGCCTGAATCTTTTCCGGTCCAGTTTTTTTAGACTTTGTTTTTATCATAGCTTTATCTTAACTCTTTTTAATAGAAATAATCAATGGGGTTTATAAATCTACACAAAATTTTTGCTAGAAAAATCTGGATTCTGTTTAAATCACAAGCCTGAGTAACCCGGCCCTCCAAAAAGGAGAAGAGGTTCACCTTCTCGGTGAACTTCATATATAGATACGGATTCGTTTACATTGCCAAACCAGTTACTATTGGTTAGCTATCCTAACCAATTTCTCGTTATTCCTAAAACCATCCTCCGGAGAGTCTAGGGCTAATGACAAGCCCTGCCAAAGAGGCTCTATATCGGCATTATAGTTTCTAACATCTTGAATATAGCTTCTCGGATTATCCTGCCACATAACAAACTTATGTAATATGGCTCTCAGTTTCGTCTTTACCGCAGATGAATTAAAATCCCAGTTGAGAAATCCTCCTAACGGAAAGAATATTTTCATAAAGAAGAGCTGCTTTATCACGTGCTGCTCTTCTATTCCGTATGGATCAAACCAGCCCGTTCGAACCCAGCTATACCCCCTGCCAAATATTTGGGCCATTCCACTCTTAAGGCTGAGCCTCTCTGCCGCCCTCGATGCAAGATAGATAAAGGCATAAGCGGCTTCTTGCGTGAAGTACCCATAAGTTGGGAATTTGTTCTCCATCCTTATAAGGTTCCTAACCAGAATCAAACTCTCAGATACTAAACGGGAGTCGGGCTTACTTCTCGCATGATTTTTGGAGTGAAATTCTCCTATATCGCCACAAGTCTCAAGTGAAGCTTTGATATTTCCCCACTCTCTTCTTGCTATTTGAAGCGCTCTTTGTATCTCTTTCATTTCTCTTTACTCCTTTATTTTCCAAAATTCTTGTTAAAGAGGCTAACTAGAAAAAATCAACCTGACATGAAGGGAATGTTAAGATTTGGTTAAGTGGGATAATTGTATATAAAGATAAGCGGACTTATTAATTTCATAAGCGTTTTATTGAATTTTAATAAATTCTTAACACTTACTTAACATTTATAATGTAAGGTATTATAATTAATGAACTTATAAAGGAGGTATAAATATGAGTCAAAACAGGAGGGAAAACCTGTTAGATTTAGAAAAAAGAATTAGCGACATGAAAAGGAGATATTCTAAATTCCTTGAAGAAAGGGAGAAGAAAAGAAAAAGAGAACAGGACGTTCATTTTACCGGAAAGGATCAACAAGTTCTGATAAAATCCTTTGTCATCGCAGGTATAATAGAGCAGGGCATAAAGATGATTCTCGTATAACTAGTATAAAAATTCAACTTCGATAATGAAACACAATTGTTTTCCTTATATTTGTGTTTCTATGGCTATTATTCCCTTTTCCATTTTTAAAAGCTTTTCCATAAATTTTTCAAGATTTTTTTCCGCCGTTTCATGGTCATAGTAAATCGCTAATATCGCAGGATACAAGGGTTCCGGAAGGTATGCGATTATCTCAGAAACCATTACCCTTTTCCCCTCCATTTCCATAGTTTGCTCTTCCAGGGCAAAACCCACTATATGATTCAAAGACATGAACCTTCCGCTTCTCGTTTTTACGTATATCATTTAATCCTCCTCGTAAACCTCGACAAAAA
>JBLNAE010000051.1:0-14384 GCA_050259195.1 Ignavibacteriales bacterium | reverse complement strand
ACCGAATCGCACGCAGATCAGTGGTAATCTCATCCGCAAGCATCTCCTTTAATCCAAGTCCGAAAAGGTGCGGCACATCTCGACTATCCGGTCTTGTTACAACATCTCCCCCAAAGCCCGCAGCGCCGCGAGGACGCCCATGGCATGCAGCGCAACTGTCGGATACCCCTGCGCCAATCTTTATATTTGTATTAATATCACCCATACCGTCACCTACACCCGGCCCTTGTCCTTGTGCCTTTGTGAATTTACGCTGAAATAGTTGGCGCCCGCGACGAATAGCACGGAATGGATCGCGATTGATTGTAAAGAGAGAAGAATTAGGGGTCATAATATCGCCACGTCCAGCACCGATTTCATCCATGAGCGACTTTTTAATCCCTTCATTGGCATTATTGGGCGCCATTGTCTTATCAATTAACTGCCCAATAGCCGGAACCGTCACTAATACCAAAAACCCCAATGCAAAAATTATCGAAACTCTCTTAGTCCTCATATCATCACCCCCTTCTTAATTGAGTTCGATAAAGGCTTTAAGAGTGAAAATCAATTCCGCCAGGGTTGATTGCCTCAAGTCGAACTCGTGTTAATAACTTCGCAAATTCCATACCAAGTTGTAACTCGCTGAAATCACTTATTCCTTACTTCGTAAGGTCTTGCAAATGTAAGATTTGTTTACTTACTTCTTATCTCTTAGAAGTGATTTTTAGGCCTAACTAATTGAAAAAGGTTGTATTTTTATATGTTTTTTAATATGTAAACAAAGTGTACACCGTGTTAATAGAATTCACACTTTTAACGTGAGTCCGACACCTTATCAAAATAAATCTCTTTAAATCTCGTAATCTCAAATCCGCCAACCTCGCTTTCATAAATGATCTTTCCCTTATCCAAAATCGCAACCCTATCGCTTATCTCAAGCCCTTCAGGAAGGTTATGGGTTGTCATAATTATCGTTCGATTCTGGGACTTAAGCCACTTGAGTAAGTCCCCAAAAATCCTCCCTCCATGCTGGTCCAAACCCGTATATGGTTCGTCGAGGAGAAGAATCCTCGGCTCATGAATAACCGCCCTTGCGACAGCAAGACGCTGCTGCATCCCGCGAGAAAACGTTCTTACCAAATCGTGCATTCTGTTCCCAAGTCTCACCTGCTTAATTACCTCTATAGCTTTCTCTTCGGCTTGCGAAACTCCATACAATGAGGCAAAGAATTTAATATTTTCCAATGCGCTCAAATTCCCGTATAGATAAGGGTCATGTGAGATTACGCCAATGAGACTTCTCACTTTATCCGGCTCCCTTTTCATGTCGTGATTGGCTATTATTAATTTCCCGGAAGTAGGTTTAGTAAGCGTGGAAAGGAGCTTTATCAGAGTGGTTTTCCCCGCCCCGTTCGGCCCAAAAACCGTAAGAAATTCCCCCTTTTTCACCCTTAAATCTATTCCAGTTAGAGCCTGAATGTTCCCGAATGATTTCGTTATACCCTCAGCGATGATGTCTAACTCGTCACTTTCCACCTGGATTGTGTCCTTGAATATTGAAAACTTGGATTTGGTAGAAAACTACATTAAAAGAGAGGGAGTGGCAATTTTATTACAAAGAGAAAGTAATCAACGTTCGGAATTCGTAAAAAGTTTTGACAGGTTTTTAGATTATCAGCCGTGTGCCTCTTTGGAAGTCACCGTATGCACTTTATTAATCTCATTGCGAATTAATTCGCTCAACTCGTTAGGAGCATAGGAGTGTTTAGCCGGAATCCGTAGAATAGGCAGACCCGCTGAATGAAGGATGTCATTGACCACCGCATCACGACCTTGGCGGTGACTCATGCCATGGGATGAGTCAACCAGTTCAATAGCTAAAACAGGAGATACAGTTTGTCGATTACAGAGCACAAAATCTACGTGCTTGGACAAAACTCTATTTAAATGAGCCTGTCGGTTTTGTGTACCCTTCGGCAGCCAGACTAAATCCGCCAACCTCACTTTTGGAAACACTTGCATACCATCGCCAGCAACCCTCTGAAGAACTTCATAAAATGAGCGTTCTGCCGGAGTTAGCAGATAGTCTTTCTTTCGATAGGGAAGGTTTTCGGGTTTTATCGTTTGCTTTCTAAGTAAATTGACTAAAACTACAACCCCAACGAATACAATTACAACAATTAGCGGCATTAAACTTCCTATCATCTTTCTCCATTCCTAATATCATGCACTTTGCACAATTATCTCCCCAATAACAGTTCCTTGTCAACTTCATAACGTTTCCTCTGGAGGAACAATCTTTTCCAGTGCAGCAATCAGGTTCACGAGGAATATCTATGTGTACTTTGCTTTGTTTCTTCTCCGTGTCCATGATAAGTTCATAATATCATTCATCGTTTCAGAATCCAAATCTCAATTGAATTCCCTCTATGCTTATGCGATACTTTCCAATATACAGTTTGGAGGTTAACAAATGCAGTATTTACATACGATGCTCAGGGTTAGAGACCTTGAAAAATCCATTCAATTTTATACAGAGGTTCTGGGGTTCAAACTGCACAGAAAAACGGATTATCCGGAAGGGCGTTTTACACTGGCTTTCATCGGTCAGGGAGGAAACACAGAGCCGTTTCTGGAATTGACATACAACTGGGGTATTAAAGACTACAACAACGGGAACGCTTACGGACATATAGCCTTTGGCGTGAAGGATATTTATAAAACATGCAAGAAGACTGAAGAACTCGGCGGTAAAGTCGTCAGAGCGCCGGGACCAATGAAGCATGGAAAAACAGTGATTGCCTTTATAGAAGACCCGGACTCTTACAGAATTGAATTAATTGAGCGACCCGCTGCCTGAACTTAGCCCTAATTCGGGGCGAACATGAGGTTTGCCCCTACAATTCTGACATCAACGCCAGAAAATCTACTTCTTCTCAACAATGGCTCCCTTAAGTCCTGAGATAAAATTAAGCACCTCATTTTTCTCTTCTTGAGGAACCTTGAATTTATCGAGAGTCTCTACGAGATGGTTTGTAGCAATCTGCCAGTCATCCTCAGTGATACCCAATCCCGTATGGGCGGTCTTCATATCACGACCGGTATAGAGGCAGGGACCACCTGTAGACTTGCATATAAAATCTACGGTCAATTGCTGGGCGCGCATTTTTGAGTCCGTGCTGAGACCTATAAAGAACCGCCCTAATTTTGGGTCCGCAATCATCCTTTTAAAGAAATCATCAACAACCGCAGCGATGGCATCATATCCCCCGAGCCGCTCATAGAGCGATTTCTGGGGCTTGTTTCCCTGCGCCATGTTGGGCGTTGCGCCCAGTAGCATAGCCAGAACGAGGGCTAAAAGGAGATAGGATACCCTTCTAGATAAAGATTGCGTTAACATTGTCTTCCTCCTTCCTAAATGTAGTTCATATTTAACTTGTTTATCAGGGCTGGTTTATTACTATTATCTCAAGAAGAATAACTCCTTGTCAATACATCTCGACATTGTTTGAAATCTTGAGTTAAACTAATTCAAAGAAGTCGAAAACTCTGAAGGGGGAAATCAATGATACAGATTGAGCTAACCTCTGAGAAAGCCGAAATGCTGCGGGAGATTATTTCTACTTATCTCTCCGATCTCCGAATGGAAATCGCAGATACTGAGAATATGAATTTCCGCGAAAACCTTAAAAAGAAAGAGGAGTTTCTGAACGAGCTTCTTCAACGTCTCGAAAAAGGAGAAACCTAAGAGCACCTCTCATTTTCATGCCCTTGTGCATGAACAACTAAATACCCGAGTCAAGCCTATGACTTCCGTAGGGTCTTTCTCCTATTGCGTAAATTCCTCTCATGAAACACCCCTATAGCAAAATAGTCTCTCACCGTTGGAATCGGCGCTCTTTTTTCCACTGTCGCCCTGGGATCGCAGACCTCGTTTGCGGAAGCGTTTTCCCCATCAATCCCAACCCCGCCTATCGCATATATCTTTCCATCCATACAGCGACGGCGAGCACTCCTCCCCTTCCAGTAGGCATAGTAGATTTATCCGTCCATTTATCCTCTTTGGGTCTTACTTAGAACTAAATACCTTTTCATAGCTTTAAGAAAGGGTAATGGTCAGGATTCTTAAAGAGTTTTTTGATAGGCTTCTATGTCAGGCAAAGTTCTTTTGTGAATTACATATCAGCCGCTTACCAGCCGCGATGGCCGCCACTTCGCCTTCCCCCACCTCCGCCTGGACCCCTTCCGCTACTACCACCCCCGCTTCTCCTTCCTCTCCCCCCACCGCTTCCACCTTCACGACGTTCGGACTGAGGGCGAGCTTCGTTAACATTCAGGGCTCGTCCCTTTAATTCCTTACCGTTCAAACCGGCGATGGCAGCCTGGGCTTGGTCTCTTCCGGGCATCTCTACGAATCCGAATCCCCTGGATTGGCCGCTGAACTTATCTTTAATAATGTTTACAGATGTAATCTGTCCGAAGGCTTCAAAAGCCTGTCGCAGGTCATCTTCGGTAACCTCACGCGATAAATTACCCACATATATATTCATTCTACTAGCCTCCTGTTTGTACTAAGTGGATGTAATCTTAATCTTGCAGTATACACTAAGTAATTTGGATATACACGCTCTATATAAAAATTTTTTGGGACCAAAGAACGAGGGTTGTCAGATAAGACGGTCTTCTTTTTCCCAATAGCGGCTTAATTGGTTATAATGATTCAGGGTTACAGCCTCTAATGGAGATTTGCCATGATTGAAAAAGAGAGAATGACCGAATACGTAATAGATCTAATCAGAATAGACAGCCTGTCCAGAAAGGAAAGAGAAGTAGGACTAAAACTCAAAAAAGACATGGAAGAGATGGGGGGAGAATGCTTCTTTGATAATGCGGGTGAAAAGGTCGGTGGTAACGTAGGAAATCTCTTCGTAAGAATAAGAGGCAATAGATCAAGCGCAAACCCTTTTTTCCTCTCTTCACACATGGATACAGTTGGACCCGGTGAGGGGATTAAGCCGAGAATCGAAGACGGGATGATAAAAAGCGACGGCTCTACAATACTTGGAAGCGACGATAAAAGCGGTCTGGCTGTAATTGTTGAGGTAATTAGAACGCTTAAAGAAAGGGACCTGCCTCACGGCGACATAGAGATTGCATTCACAATATGCGAAGAGATTGGTCTCCTTGGAGCAAAATACATTGACGCATCAAAGTTTAAATCAAAATATGGTCTTGTTCTAGACAGCAACTCATCCCATCATTTAATTACAAAATGCCCATCGGCAGAGAAATTAAATTTTTGGGTTTATGGACTCGAAGCCCATGCAGGCGTCTGCCCTGAAAGGGGGATAAGCGCGATCAAGATTGCAAGCGAGGCCATTTCCAACATGAATCTCGGAAGGATAGATTTTGAGACAACGGCAAACATCGGCAGTATAAGGGGCGGGCTTGCAACCAACATTATTCCTAAGTACGTTCAGATTGAAGGGGAGGCGCGAAGCCACAGTGAG
Source organism: Ignavibacteriales bacterium (assembly GCA_050259195.1). Lineage (GTDB taxonomy): Bacteria > Desulfobacterota_D > UBA1144 > Nemesobacterales > CSP1-2 > PSLL01. The sequence continues at coordinate 8,892 of JBLNAE010000051.1, read as the reverse complement.
GAAAAACTCAGGCGACAGGTCGAGCACATGAGAAAATGCCTTCACGACGCCGCATCTCGATACAATCTCTCTTTAGGAGAAAAAACCTATAGCGGAAGGGTTGAAGAAAAAATAGAGAGGAGCTATGACAGAATGGACGTTTCAGAAGAATCAAAGACTGTGAAGCTCGTAAACCAGTCCGTAAAGAACCTTGGTTTGACCATTGAGCACACCGCAAGCGGAGGCGGATGCGATGCGAATTACTTCAACAAAAACGGGATTGAGTGTGCAAACTTAGGCACCGGGATGAAGGAGATCCATACCGTAAAAGAATACCTCATTCTTGAAGAATTTTATCGCGCAGCAGACATCCTCTTAGAGGTAATAAAACTAAACGCTGTTACCCGATAGCTAAGAAAGTCAACCACAGAGAGCACAGAGAAATAGCTTTAAGTAGATACTTTCTGTGAGCTCTGTGGCTAAAAGAAAAATAAAATCAGAAATGAAAAAAAAAGCCCTAATCCTAGTAGATCACGGGAGCGTTGTTAAAGAAGCAAACGATATACTGGCAGAAATTGCTGATATGGTAAGGCAAAGTAGCCGAGAGTTTGATATAGTTCTCTACGCGCACATGGAACTTGTTGAACCGAAGATTTCTCAGGCTTTTGATAGCTGCGTAGCGGAAGGAGCCAAAGAGATTATAGTTCACCCCTATTTTCTTGCCCCCGGAAGGCATTCTACGCAAGACATCCCAAGCATGGTAAAAGATGCCGCAAAAAAACATCCTCACGTCTCTTACCGCATCACGGAACCGCTTGGAATACATCCCAAGATCATTGATGTGATTTTAGAAAGAGCAATGAATAAATGAATGGGAATAACAAATTAATCGCTAGGGACAACTCAAAGAGTTGTTTCTAATCTTCTTTTTTCTTCAGCCAACCTATAAAAATATCATTTCCCTCAACCTTAACCTCATAGGCCGAAACTAAGTGGCCGCCGGGATGGTCGGGAAGCCCCGTTCTCACATCAAACGTCCATCCATGCCAGGGACATGCTACGACGTATCCCGTCAATTTTCCCTCTCCAAGAGGCCCTCCCATATGCGGGCAGATATAGTTAATCGCATAGAACCGATCCCCCACATTAAAAAGCGCAATCGGCTTTTCAAAGGGACCCATAACCAATTTCCCATGCCCGGCGGGAAGTTCATCAACCCTTGCCACTTTGATAAAATTAGGCTTAGCCACCTTACATTACACCTCGCCCTGAATCCTAATTAGAAATAGTAAACCACTCCCTAAGACTTACAAACCGGGCAAATCCACACCGCCTCATTCTTTTCGGGGTGTTTATCGTTGCATGTCGGGTTATATTGATGAAAGTTAGTACATTCAAGCTCATACGCCTCCTTTGGACCCGCGGTGTTCTGATATGAGAACTTAGATACAATTTTTACTTTAATACACTCATTTGTTTCAGCACCGCTAAAATGCTTCTGAACCTGCGCGTTTAAATCCGTGTCCGATCTGCCGCAGTAAATCGGCTCATTCTTGTTAGTAAATAGCACATAAGCGCCGGGTTTTGCAAGTACGTGTTTCCTTATCGAAGCCGACGTTAGCGGATAAGGTCCAAACATCTTAGATATCCTCCCATTGATTTAACGGTAGTAGCGGGCGCAATTTCCCCTGATATCATTATAAAGAAAACTTGACAACATACAATAAAATGAGGAAAATTCTAGGGGCTGTTCAAAGATCAGTTTTACTCTTCTAGGAGACATATATGTCGGCTAAACCCTATAAGATTTGGTTTGATGGGAAGCTCGTTCCATGGAATGAAGCAAAGGTTCATGTGCTTACACATACACTTCACTATGGATTGGGCGTGTTTGAAGGCATCAGGGCTTATGAATGCGATGATGGCCGTCCGGCGGCATTTAGGCTAATGGATCACATAAACAGACTCTATTCCTCTGCCAGGATTGCCCAGATAAAGATACCCTTCTCAAAAGAGCAAATGCAAAGAGCCGTATTTGATCTTCTCATCGTAAACAGGCTCAAAGAGGCCTATATAAGACCAATTGCCTTCATAGGCGACGGCGCAATGGGGGTTCATCCAAGAGAAAATCCAATTCGTGTTGCAATCGCCGCATACCCCTGGGGTGCTTATCTCGGCGATGAGGCCGTAACAAAGGGGATAAGAGCAAAGGTCGCCTCTTTTACGAGGATGCATGTCAATACTTTTATGACCAAGGCAAAGATTTGCGGCAATTATGTGAACTCTGTAATGGCAAAGCTTGAGGTTACATCTCTTGGGTTTGATGAAGCGATTATGCTGGATACCGAAGGGTATGTGTCTGAGGGAAGCGGAGAGAATATATTTATTGTAAGAAATGGAGTCTTGAAAACCCCTCCCCTTACGTCAATTCTCGAGGGTATTACAAGAAATAGCACAATAGAGATTGCCATTGATGAAGACCTCGAAGTGATAAGAGAACGTTTTACCAGAGATGAGCTCTATATCGCAGACGAAGTGTTCTTTACCGGAACGGCGGCAGAAATTACCCCCGTTCGTGAGATTGATGGGAGACCGATTGGAGATGGAGAGCCGGGAGCAATAACAAAAAGGCTCCAGTCGAGATTCTTCGATGTGGTAAGGGGCAAGGATAAAAAATTCCTCAACTGGCTTGATTTTGTCCCCTGGTAAATCCCTGCTTAATCTGGAATGAGTCTATATAAAGGACATCTGGTAGGTGGCTCCGTTGCTTTTACGCTCTATATAATTGCGCTTGTGGTGTTCTTCTCATTTGAACCCGGTTTTAAGGTGCTCACATGGTTTGGACTCTGTATGCTCGGGGCACTCTGGCCGGATGTTGATACAAACAGCCTGGGACAAAAGCTATTCTACGGAATATTTCTAATCCTAGATGTTTTTTTTCTTCTTACAAAGCATTACAGGGATGCCGCGCTTCTTGGCTTTTTCGCCCTGCTCCCAATTGTCGGAAAGCACCGGGGCTGGACTCACACCATCTGGGCTGCGTTTGTCGTTCCATCACCCCTGCTGCTTTTACCCGTTATTAGACCGGGACTAAATGCAGGAGGACTCGAATACTATATCCCCGTTGTGATCGGATACTTGAGCCACCTTATTCTTGATAGAGAATTAAAGCTTTACTAGAAGCTATCTCATAATAGACTTAGAAACAGAATTGTCTGACTATAATTTGTCAGACTGCTTCTAATAAAATATCAATCGGCCCCTACTTAATCTCTATCCAGAAGGACATAAGAGCAAAAACCGTCTCCCGGTTGAGCATCTGGAGAAAATCCCCCAGAGAGCCAATCCGGATTATCGAGGCAAAACTTCTGCCAAGAGGCGTCAGATAAATTCCTTTTGGCTTTGAAAAAACCTTTATTGCAAGGGATACATCCTCCGATACGCCAGCCTCTTTTTTTGCAATCCGTATTGCCTGTTTTATTCCACCAAGCTCATCAATTAGGCCAATCTCCTTTGCCTGCTTTCCCGTCCAAACTCTTCCTCTGGCCAATTGCTCTGCGCTCCTAAAATCCATCCCCCTTGCATCGGCGACTTTCTTCACAAAATCCTCATAGAACGCACTCATAATCTCGCCGAGTTTTTCTTCTTCATCCTTTGTAAATCTCTCGTAACTGGAAAACATCAAAGCCCTATTGCCGCGCACAACCGCATCCCTCGTCACGCCAAGCTTTGTGAAGAGATCCTTCATGTTAAACTTCCCCGATATAATTCCGATTGAACCCGTGAGCGTCATAGGTTCCGCAACAATCTTTTTTGCCCCCAGCGCAATTAGATATCCACCCGAAGCCGCCACATCAGACATTGAGACCACAACAGGCTTCTTCTCTGAAATGACCTTCAACTGATGCCAGACTAAATCAGACGCAACACCTGAGCCGCCGGGGCTGGATATTCTTAAAACAAGGGCCTTTATGTTTTTATCGCTGGCTACCCTTCGGAGAGTCCTTATAAGCGTTTGAGAACCGAGCGTCTTTGTTCCTCCGCTTCCTCTGCTTTCGCCAAGCATTATCATACCGGAATCGGATACCAGAGCAATTGTCCCGGCATCCCCCTCAATCTTTTGCATAATCCGACGAATGATTTCTTTTATGTTCAGAATTCTCAAAAAACTCTCAGCGCGGATTTTATATATTTGGAAATCCAAAATCTCCTCGATCCTCTTTTCCAAATCATCTTCATAGCCAAGCTCATCAACAAGCCCTTTTTCCAAAGCCTCATTGAGCAGGAATGGACCTGAATCAATCAGGCTTTTAACCCTCTCTTCATCCATCCCTCTTGATTGAGAAATGTACTTTACAAACTGAGCATACAGATCATTGATTATTGAATCTATCATATCCCTGTGAGGCTCGGACATCGTCTTTCTTGTGAATATCTCAGAAGCGCTTTTATATTCACCTAGTCCCTTGATCTGCGCCTCAATTCCCAGCTTGTCCAACGCCTCCTTGAAAAAGGTAACTTCAGCTTTTAGCCCAATGAGATTTAACATCGCCCAGGGAGGAACAAATATTCTCTCTGCTGCCGCCCCTATCATGTACTCAAGGTTTCCAGGGCTTTCAAGATAAACGAAAACTCTTTTCCCCTTTTCCCTGAGTTCCAATATCCCCCTTCTTATCGCCTCTGCTCTCCCAAGCCCAATCTCCAGGTCTTTAATTTTTATTAAAACGCCTTTTACGGCAGGGCTGTTTGATGCGTGCTCAAAAATCCTTTCCAAATCCCAAATGGTCAATTTCCTCTTTCTTGGGAGAAAAGGAATAAAGAACCTCTCCTCTTCTTCCACTACTTCGCCCTGAAGCTCAACCTCGATGAAATTGTACCGTCTAATCGAGTCAATAATTTTTAAAGGACATTGCATAATTAGGTCTCCGTAATACCTCTATTGTAATTGTAGGAGCAACTCGCCGCATCATCTCTACTGCCTGTCATTGTGGAACCATGAAGCAATTCCATTATTTAGATTGGCTCGCTTCTTTCAGTTTCTCGATGATGGGCAGGGAGCATCGTTTTATCTTAGTTCCTATTTTTGGAGAAGGTATTTAACTATTGTCCTTACGCCAAAACCCGTGCCGCCTTTCGGATACCAGTCGCCGCCCTTCTCAAGGAATGCCGGACCCGCAATATCGAGATGCACCCACGGAGTAGATCCAACAAATTTCTCAAGAAACATTGCCGCAGTGATCGCCCCGCCCCAGCGGCTTCCAACATTTTTTACATCTGCAACATCGCTTTCTATCTCTTTTCTAAGTTCATCATCCATAGGGAGTTGCCAGACCTTCTCGCCTGCGATTTTTGCGGCTTGTATAATCCTATTTATCAGCCTTTCATTATTTCCCATCACCCCCGCCGTATATTCTCCCAAAGCCACAATGCAGGAGCCGGTAAGAGTCGCAAGGTCAACTATCTCATCCACTTTTAATTCTACAGCATAAGAGAGCGCATCCGAGAGAACGATTCTCCCTTCCGCGTCCGTATCAATCACCTCGATTGTTTTTCCATTGAGCGCACGTATTATGTCGTCGGGTTTATACGCCCTTGCTCCAGGCATATTTTCAGTCGCAGAGATAAGACCATGAATCCTGATCGATGGATTTAATTTCGGAACCGCCTTCATAACTCCCAGAACGCACGCCGCTCCGGACATATCCCCTTTCATCGTGCGCATGTTGTCTCTGGGCTTTATACAAAGTCCGCCGCTATCGAATGTAATTCCCTTTCCAACCACAGCAACGGTTTTTTTAGCGCTGCCCTTCGGCTCATAGCGTAGGTGTATGAATTTCGGGGCCTCTTCGCTTCCGCGCGACACTGCAAGAAGCCCACCCATTCCTTTTTTTTCCATCTCATCCCTATCAAAGATTCTGCATTCGAGTTTTTCAGCCTTTGCAATCTCTCTCGCAACCTCAGCCAGTTTTGTCGGAGTCATGTTTACCGGAGGCTCGTTTACCAAATCGCGGGCGAGATTTGTAGAATCGGAAATAATCCTTGCAAATTCCGCCTCTTCTCTAAACTCTCTTTCCCTAATTTTGGTTGAAAGGAGTTGAACGCTTTTGATTCCCTGATCTTTTTTGCCGTTTGCCTTGTATTTGCTAAATTCATAACTTCCAAGCATTACACCCTCAACAATAGCAGATGCGCTCCCTTTCTTTCTGTTAATAAGAATACCGAAGGCTACCGTATCAGAGAAAGTCCTGGCTCTTTTTGCCGCAACCATCCCAACCTTTCTTAAAACATCCTGAGAGAATTTGGATTTCTTACCCAATCCCAAAAGCAAGACCCTTTGGGCGCCAATCTTGCCGAGTGTATTTATCATAATGCTCTTTCCCATCTCGCCGTTAAACCTCTCTTCTTCGCAGGTGCGGCTAAGAACTCCACCCAAGGCATCATCAATCCTTTTAACCGCTCCCCTAATTGCCTCTCTCTCAAATCCTCCAACCACCAAAAGACTGCATCTTATCTGCAATAAATCATCTCCGCTGAGTTTAAAATCCACGCTTTAACCCTCCTGTTTTTAATTCCATACTATATCTGTACATCAAAAGGGTAATGGAAACTTTCAGAAATGGCAATAATCCGGGATTTCGAGCAACAGCGCAAGAAATAAACAGGCAACTTATAAACCACAGAAATCCCCGAGTTCACGGAGAAAGGAGCAATGCTCTCTATGTCAAAGTTTATTCAATTGATAAAAAAAATATAGAGATTAGAGCATCTTAGGTCAAAAGCAGGGTAAAAACCATTTCTTTTTATTGGAATGGATAGTTGGAGAATTTTGTATTGACAATGAATTATTCGTTGTGAGATAATGGGAATACAAAGCATGTATCTGAAGCCATATCAGAACTGACTTTGAGGGAGGGTGGACACATGAGAAACTTTATAATTAACAAGAAGGGAAGAATAAAGTCTGTTGGGTTGATGGTTGCCCTTATTGTGATATTTATTGCAGTAGCATTTATTCCACTTCGGGGACGATTATATGCGCAGTCCGTCTTGGAAAATGCTGATCCGTCCAAAACTTCACTAAAACTGATACCCCCTACGGCGGGGGAAAAACGGATCATAATAGTTGTGAGCAACAGGAGAGAAATATTCATAGAAAAAAAGAGAGGCACACGCTTCCAGAGCTTAAGGGTGAGATCCTTAACCTTATGGCAAGCTATTCGGGAGATATAGACAACCTAGACATATTTGTTAGAGCCGATGCTAATACACCTTATATCACGTTGTCCAATGTAATATCCGGGATAAAAGAGACAGGGATGAAGAGGATCTGGCTTATCACAAATCCTGTAGTGGCTTCTAAATCGAAGCAGTCAGTCGGAAGAAAGTTTGCCAGGAAAGGCGAAACAAAAGCCCCTCAGCTTAAAGAGACCAAACCCAAAAATGAGGAGCCTCTAAGAGCTAAAGAAGAGACAACCGTAGTGGTAAAGCTGGCTGAGCCGTCTGCAACTACAACAGCGAAGGAGGTCGAGAAGGGTCAAGAACCTGTTCAAGAACAGGTTTCCGGTTCTACAAAGGAAAAGGTAGGATCTCAGTCCGAGAAAGTGGAAGTTCCAGAGGAAGTGAAAAAAAAGAGGAAGGTTGCGGCTAATGTTAACTATTTAGATGGGATTAAGATTAAAGGGTGGTCTCTTTATACAGCATGGGGTTTTCCCACCATTCATCACGTTACGATTGAGAATACAAGCGATACAACCTATAGGAACATTAAAGTAAGGGCAAGCTATTATTATTCTTATTCTACACACCTCCGAAATAACGGATATGGGCAGAGCAACAGGGACTTTACCTATAACCTTATCTGCTCATAGCAGGGAAACCTATCTGGAAGATGGGGCTACTCTGGAGCGAAGTTCCGCCTGTAGCATGTATATTGCATCTGGAGGTATAGAGGTTCTAGGAGCTACTCCTATAGAAGAGGCTAATATACAGAGTTCAAGAAAGGACGAGTTTTTACTGGAATTCACGGATGAGGGATTGTTCCTGATAAGATAATCTCTCATTAGAGAATTTTCCCCAACAAAAGAGAAGTAGGGGCGAATCGCCATCCGCCCTTGCATGACTTCACTCCAAATATTTACCTTTCTTTTTATTTTTGCCCCTGTTAAAATTATTGTTAATTGTGTTTGCCTACTTGGAATATTAATAGCTCCTAATTTGTCTTATATCTTGAGGTTCTTTTATATCCTCGCAGCAAAGCAATTATTTTTTAGAAAAAACATGGCAAAGGTAATTTCAGTAGGCACAGCCGATGCTCCTTACAAATTCCCTCAGAGCGAGGTCAAGGAATTTGTATACCAGCTATTCTCAAATGCACGTGAAGACATTGAAAGGATGATTAATGTCTTTGACAATTCCATGATTGAAATGCGCCACTTCAGCCAGCCTAAAGAATGGACAATTCTAACACACGGCTTTCGAGAGCGAAACGAGCTATACGTCAAGAACGTATGCACCCTTTCGTCCGAGGCTGTGCGCAATTGTATAAAAGAAATAAATGCACGGTTCTCAGACTTTGACCATATTATATTCGTATCAAGCACTGGGATTTCCACACCGAGTATAGATGCCCTGCTGATTAATGAACTTAAACTCAACTGTCACATAAAGCGCACTCCAATTTGGGGACTTGGATGCGTGGGAGGAGCAGTTGGTCTTAGCCGTGCCTTTGAGTATACGCGCGCATATCCAAATGGGGCTACGCTCCTTATCGCAGTAGAGATTTGCAGTTTAGCGTTCCAGAGAGATGATTACTCAAAGAGCAATATCATTGCCACATCCCTTTTTTCAGATGGAGCGGCTGGGGCACTTGTAGTAGGCAAAGAGCACAAACTGTTCAATCGTGGAGGCATAAGT
>JBLNAE010000050.1:0-15462 GCA_050259195.1 Ignavibacteriales bacterium | reverse complement strand
GCTTTGCGGCAGACGCCTACGCCCGCGTGCGCGGTTTAGGAGCCGTTTGTGTAACATACTGCGTTGGGGGTTTAAAAGTAGCCAATACTACAGCCGAAGCGTTTGCAGAAAAATCGCCCGTGGTGGTCATAAGCGGTGCCCCTGGAATAAGAGAGTGCGGGGAAAATCCCCTTCTGCACCACAAGGTAAAGGAATTTGATACTCAAAAAAGGGTGTTTGAACAGCTTACAGTTGCATCTACTGTATTGAACGACCCGCAAACGGCCTTGCGAGAAATAGACCGTGTATTGAATGCGGCTCTACGTTTTAAACGTCCTGTCTATATTGAGTTGCCACGCGATATGGTTTCTATGCCGGGCGTCTCTTATCACACTCCTCCAGAGAACTACGAGAAGGGCAATTCAAAAGCGCTCCGGGATGCACTCGGCGAAGCCGTAGACATGATCAATGGTGCGCGAAAACCCGTTATTCTTACCGATGTGGAAATACAACGGTTTGGACTGCAAGACGACCTGCTCAGGCTGGTTCAAAAAACCAGAATACCTATAGCCGCCACGATTCTGGGCAAATCCGTTATAGGCGAACGCCACCCACTCTATCTCGGCGTCTACGAGGGAGCTATGGGACGCGAGGCGGTGCGGAAATACGTTGAGTCGAGCGATTGCTTGATTTTCCTCGGGGCCTTTATGACGGATATTAATCTGGGCATATACACGGCGCGCCTTGACCCTGCGCAATCCATTTGTGCAAACAGCGAAAGGGTTTCCATCCGTTACCATAATTATGAAAACATACGCCTCCGGGATTTCATTCACGGATTAATAAAATCGAAAATCCGCATCCGGCATTCGGACAATATCCCCAACCCTGAATACCCGCAGCCTTTTGTCCCCCGACGCGGGTGGAAGAGGCTCCCAGTTAAGCGACTGTTTCAACGGTTAAATTGGTTTCTAAATGACAATACTATTATTATCTCGGACGTAGGCGATGCCTTGTTTGGTTCAATTGACCTGTGCATTTACCACAACGCCGAGTTTCTGGCCCCGGCTTATTACACGTCTATGGGATTTGCCGTCCCGGCGAGCGTCGGCGCGCAACTGGCGAATCCAAAACTGCGGGCGCTCGTAATAGTAGGCGACGGCGCTTTTCAAATGACCGGCATGGAGTTATCTACGGTAGCGCGATACAACCTGAATCCGATCGTAATTGTCTTAAACAATGGAGGGTATGGTACAGAGAGACCTATGCAGGACGGCTCATATAACGATGTTCATCAGTGGCAATACAGTCGTATTCCGGAGGTGCTTGGTGCGGGGCGCGGTTTTATTGTCGAGACTGAAGAAGAACTCGACCATGCTCTCATTGCCGCAGAAAAATATACAGATAGCTTTTCCATTCTGGATGTGCGCTTAGATCCTCACGACCTTTCTCCGGCTCTTCAGCGACTTGCTCAGCGGTTGGGCAAAAAAGTAAAAGAGGCGGAGTGAGTCAGGTCAATTTTACAAAACCTCAAAAAGGTCTTATGTATAAGATGAAAGTCAATCGTTATCTTGTAATTTTGCTTTCAATTACTTTAGCAATTATTGTCAGTATGTCGTGTGGAACGAAACAGGCGCGTCAAGAAGATAAAGTATTACAAAAACCAAAAGCTACCGAGGCAAAAGACAACAAGACGGATATACAAGGTATGGAAGAACGTGGCAACAAAGTGATGAGCTTTGATCAGATGAAGACAACACATCACTTCTACCTGCTTTCAAATGGCGGTACAATCGAGGTCGATGCAAATGATCCAAGTGATACCACAAGCCAGAACCAGATTAGACAGCATCTAATGCACATCACCACAATGTTCGCTAACGGTAACTTTGATGCCCCCATGCTAATTCACTCACAAACGCCACCTGGTGTACCAACCATGCAGCGGCTAAAGGCAGACATCACATATCAATACGAGAACACCGAGAAAGGCGGTCGGATTAATATATTAACAACCAATGCCGAAGCACTGGGCGCTATCCATCAATTTCTGCGCTTCCAAATCAAAGAGCACCAAACAGGGGGTTCAACAGAGGTGCAACACTAATCTACGTAAGGGCAGTAGTAGTTAGTTAACTAATCAATGGAAGATGCCGACTGTGCTATATGTTTAAATCAAATCCTGTATCAATCTCTTTATGTATAATTAAAATAGGGATCCATAAATAAAAAGGGCAAGTATTATGAAAGAGACGCTATGGACGCCATCACAAGAGCGTATAAGAAATGCCAATATGACGCGCTTCATCGAGTTCGTCAACCGGAAACACGGAAAGCGGTTTCACCTTTATGACGAACTGTATCAATGGTCTATTGAGGACATTCCCGATTTTTGGAAATGTATGTGGGAGTTTGGTGAAGTAAAGTCATCGCGCGGATGCGATATTGTTGTTGATGACCTGGGAAAAATGCCCGGAGCAAAATGGTTTATCGGGGCAAGGCTTAATTTTGCTGCAAATCTCCTTCGATACAAAGATGACCATATCGCGCTTATCTTTAAAGGCGAGGGCCGCGAGGTAACGAGAATGACTTATGCCGAGCTTTATAATAGGGTGGCGCAATTATCAAAATCGCTCAGGGATATGGGCGTGACCAAGGGGGACAGGGTTGCCGGATTCGTGCCAAACATGATGGAAACTGTAATCGCCATGCTCTCTACAGCCAGCATAGGCGCGCTCTGGTCTTCATGCTCTCCCGACTTTGGGATAGGGGGGGTTCTCGACCGATTTGGGCAGATAGGGCCAAGGGTCTTGTTTACGGCGGATGGATACTACTATGGAGGAAAGAGGTTTGACTCCCTTGAGCGAATCACAGGCATTATTAAAGAACTACCTTCAATAGAGAAGGTAGTGGTCGTTTCATACACGGAGAAGGAGCCGGATATAGCTCATATCCCCAATTCGGTTCTCTATGAGGATTTTATATCGGGTCAAAGTGGACTTGAGATTGAATTTGAACAGGTGCCATTTGATCATCCGCTCTACATAATGTATTCCTCTGGAACAACCGGGTTACCTAAATGTATGGTTCATAGCGTGGGAGGCACGCTAATTCAGCACTTGAAGGAATTAGGGCTTCATACAGACCTCAAGGGGGAGGACATTATATTTTACTTCACCACGTGTGGCTGGATGATGTGGAACTGGCTGGTTAGCTCACTGGCTCTGGGGGCGAGTCTCGTTCTCTATGATGGGTCGCCATTCTATCCCGATCCGGGAACGCTCTGGAAACTGGCTGAGGAAGAGGGTATAACCATCTTCGGAACCAGCGCCCGGTATATCGCGGCTATTGAGAAAGAAGGGTTAAAACCGAGGAGGGATTATGATTTAACCAAATTAAGAACCGTTCTCTCAACTGGCTCCCCGCTTGCCGTTGAGAGTTTTTATTACGTCTACAGGGACATTAAAGGGGATATTCAACTCTCTTCCATTTCGGGAGGAACGGATATTATCAGCTGTTTTGCCCTTGGAAATCCAATCGGCCCGGTTTATGCCGGAGAGCTACAGTGCCGTGGATTAGGAATGAGGGTAGAGGCTTTTGATGAGAATGGAAAATCCGTGATTAATCAGAGAGGGGAGTTGGTCTGTACCGCTCCATTCCCGTCAATGCCGATATACTTCTGGAACGACCCGGACAATAAAAAATACCTGAAAGCCTATTTTGAGAAATATCCCAACGTCTGGGCTCACGGCGACTACATTGAGATTACCGATACCGGAGGAGCAATCATCTATGGCCGTTCCGACGCCACTCTCAAACCCGGTGGCGTGAGGATTGGGACGGCTGAGATATACCGACAGGTAGAAACCTTCTCAGAAATCGTTGACAGCATTGTAGTAGGACAGAGATGGGAAAATGATGAAAGGATAATATTATTTACAAAACTAGCCGAAGGGGCTGAGCTTACTGAGAGCCTCAAAAACAGGATTAGAAAGGCTATAAGGGAGAATGCCTCCCCCCGTCACGTTCCGGCCAAGATAATTGCGGTAAGGGATATTCCATACACAATCAACATGAAGAAGGTGGAGCTTGCGGTAAGAAACATTATTCACGGAGAGCCGGTGCTAAATAAGGACGCCTTGGCAAACCCTGAGTCACTGGAATTCTATAAAAATCTTCCTGACATTCAAACCTGAGGGGTGTCCCTAAATAAACCTAGCTCGAGGTTATTTCACTCACCCACTCATCAGGAAGCGCACTGCCCCATCTGTCTATAATCTCTTTTATCACATACTCCCTTGTGCCCATCGCCGTCTTTAATTTTAAAGCTCCCTCCACAATCTCTTTTGATCCCTTTTCGGTAATGGAATTCAGGAGCTTCTTCACCTTAGGGATGGCATGAACATTCATACTGAGTTCATCCACGCCCATTCCGACAAGAAGAGGCACACAGTGGAGTTGTCCCGCCATCTCTCCGCATACACCTACTTTAACCCCCTTTTGATTGGCGACTTCTATAATTCTCTTTATGAGGCGCAGAACGGCGGGGTGAAACGGATTAAAAAGATAGGATACGTGCTCATTGATTCTATCTACGGCAAGCGTATACTGGATTAAATCATTCGTTCCGATGCTTAGAAAATCCACCTCGTCGGCAATCTCAGATGCCATAATGGCGGCAGAAGGGGTTTCAATCATCACTCCGATCTCCCATTGAGGCACAGAGTTGAGTTCCCCGGCAACGCGCGAGATTATCTTTTTTACTTCAATGATTTCTTCAATGCTTGAGATCATAGGAATAAGAATTCTCACCTTTCCAAACATGCTCGCTTTAAGGAGTGCCTTAATCTGAGCGTGGAATATCTTTTCGTCCTTGAGGGAGAACCTTATTCCGCGGAGGCCAAGGGCCGGATTCAGTTCACTCGAAGGCTCTGTTCCAAGAGGAAATTTATCTCCTCCTATGTCGAGCGTTCTTATTGTCACGGATCGCGTGCCTAGGGCGGAAATCACCTTCTTATAATCTTCAAACTGCTCCTCCTCAGTTGGGAAAGACGCCGAGTTTATAAAGAGAAATTCGGTCCTGTACATTCCTATTCCTTCCGCTCCGTAGCATGTAGCGAGGTCTACTTCATCTGCCATCTCTATGTTTGCATTGACTCTGATTTCCTTGCCATCGAGTGTCTTTCCAAGAAGGGTTACATAGCTCCTTAATTTTCTCTCAAGGGCTTGATATTCTTTTTTCCTCTTCTTAAATTCCTTTAGCTCTTGCTCAGTCGGGTTGACTATAACTATTCCCTTAAATCCATCAATAAATATCGAGTCGCCGGGAGAGACTTTAATGGAAATATTTTCAAGTCCCATAACTGTAGGGATCCCGAGCGATCTTGCGACTATTGCACTGTGGGACGTAGAGCCGCCGATGTCTGTTGCAAATCCTATGGCGTGGTGCTTTGCAAATCCGACTACGTCAATTGGCCCAATATCATGAGCCACCAGAACCGAGTCTTCATTCAGGTCCGGTATTTCGTCATGAATCCCATGAAGGTTTCTGAGAATCCTTTGTCCAAGGTAATGAATATCGGCAAGCCTCTCTCTCATGTAAACGTCCTCTATGGAATGTAGGGCTTCGCTCTTTTTGGAAAGGACTGATGTTATAGCCCACTCGGCATTTATTTGCTCTTTCTCTATAGTTCTAATTACATCCTCGCAAAGGAGTTCGTCTTCAAGCATCATAAGATGAAAATTTAGAATCTGGAGATGGTCATCCCCTGATTCCTTTGGATCGAATCTCTCTCTAATTGAGATGAGCTGCTCTTTGGATTTCTGGACGGCGGCTAAAAATCTCTTTTTCTCAGCTTCGATTAGATCAAGCTCCACCCTTTTTTTTTCCACGATCATCTTAGCGCGATTGAAAAGGACTACCCTGCCAAGAGCAACCCCGGCTGAGACGGCGATCCCTTTTGCTTCAACTCTCATTTCACATCTCCTCGCCGAACCCGCTTTCTATAAGCTTTCCAATCTCGGAGAGTGCTTCTCCGGCATCTTTTCCTATAGCTACTATGCTCAGCTCAGTTCCCTGTATTGCTGCAAGGGATAGGATGCCGAGTATGCTTTTTCCGTTTACCTCATAACCGTCTTTTATAAGTTTTATATCCGAAGAGAATTTGTTTGAGAGACGTACAAACATAGCCGCGGCACGCGCATGAAGCCCGAGTTTATTTTTTATCTTAAACACCCTGCTCAACGTGTCTGCGCTCCCCAATTTGGAGCGTGCCTCCTTTAATGTGTTCTATTCAGTTTACGGCTGTGATAGGGGCGTATCGTACTCAATTGAGACGCTATACTCTCTACAAGGCCTAATAAGAACTACAAAAGCCGTTAATGTTTTAAATTATAAGGATTTAGAATGCTTTTTCAAATCTGCTAAAGGCCGCTCTGGCTTGAAAGAATTTCTATCCATCTTGCCGTTTACTTCGACCTCGTCGTCGTATTTTAGAGAGATAAAAAATTTATCAACTTTGAGTTCTATTTTTTTAGGGAAAAAGACTCCGGAACCAGCGTCTTTAAAATCATCGAATCTGTAGGCTGCTGAAACTCCATCGCTCAGGGTTAGGTTTGCCCTCTCAATCCTGTAATTAAGGGGGTTTACCCAGAGAACGCTTTCCTCTTTGCCATTCTTAAAAAAGGTAAGAATGAGGTAGTTTGATTTCGAGCTTAGATAGACCTGAGAGAGATCATATTCGAGCGGCTCGGCAAGGTGCCCTAGGAGAAGATTAACCAATTTGTCTACCGTGAGCTTTACAGGAAGTCCGGTGTAAAGAGAGGAAAAGTCAAATTCCTGGGCATTATCGAAAACCCTTTTCTCTTTGGGAAAGGTCACGTATATTTTCTCTCCATCTGAGATGACGGTCCCTACAACTTTTCCAAAAGGAGCAAGAGCCTCAAGATGGAGAAGATTTGGCTCTTCGGCAATTGTAACCTGATTAAATGAAATCCTCTTATCAGGTGCCTGTATGGTTACAGAGGCAAGTCCTTTTACAGACTTTACGCTCTGCTGAGATTTTTCGACCTCTTTTAAAACCTCTAGGAGGTTGACCTTGCCTAAATCAATCTCGACCTTTTTCTTTGCGCATGACATAAGGAGGAAAAAGACGAGAAATGTGCAACTCTTTCTCAACCTATATCTCTCCCTTTTTGCCCTGAGCGCCGAGCTTTCCCCTGATCATGTTTATCTTTTTCTCAAGCCTCGTCTTAAGTTCTTTGTCATCTTGGTCTTTTTCGTCCATCTTTAAGCCCTTTTCATAATAACTCAGGGCTCTTAGCTCGTCCCCTTTGTCGTTATAAACGTCTCCTATATGCTCTATAATACTGGGGTCGTCCCCTGAAAGTTGAGCGGCTTTCTCCAGGAGTTCAATGGCTTTATTCAGGTTTCCCTTTTTGTAATAAATCCATCCGAGGCTGTCTACTATGTAGCCCTTATTAGGCGCAATCTCAAGCGCCCTGTTCACAAGCCTCTCAGCTTCGTCCAAGTTCTGTCCTTTCTCGGCATACGTATAGCCTATGAAATTGAGCGCATCTGCGTTGTTTGGGTTAATCTCAAGCACCTTCTTCATTGTAAGAATGGATTTATCCTCTTCTTTTGCGGAGTAGTATGTGACTCCAAGGGCGTAGTAAATAATCTCACTCTTTGGATGGGTCCTTACGAAATTCTCGTAGAGCTTTATTGCGTCTTTATCCCTGTTTGATTTTCTGTATAAGGCTCCCAGGTAATTAACAATTTCCTCGTTATTGGGATTGCGCTCGAATGCCCCATTCATTATTTTAAGAGACTGTTCAGTTTTTCCCATTTTCTCAAATAGGTATGCCTTTTGTATAAGCGCATCGTCATAGAGCGGGGATTTCTCAGAGATCTCATTCAGGACTTTAAGCGACTCATCGTAGTTGCCTGTCCCAATGTATGAGAGTGCCAGGTAGTATTTAGCCCTCTCATCCTTGGGGTCTCCGAGGAGGATGAGCTTAAATTCCTCTATGGCTTTATCGTACTCTTCTTTTTCAATATAGAGAAGCCCCAGCCTGAGCTTTAGATCGGAGTTCTTATCATTAAGCTCCTCGGCTTTTTTAAACTGTGCCGTAGCATCCGAAAGGCGGTTTGTCCTAAAGAGAAAATTTCCGTAGCGCACATAATTATCAAAGCTCTGAGGGAAAAGGGAGATAAGCTCTTTGTATATATCTTCGGATTCGTCTAGCTTTCCCTGCTTCTCATATATAATCGCGAGGTCCATGAGTGCCGAGGGATAGGTGGGATTTAGCTCCAACGACTTTTTATAGTAGTCCTCGGATTTATTTAGATCTCCTTTTTCAAAGTACACCCTTCCCAGAAAATAGTATCCGCGCTCGTCGTCTGGAAGAAGCTCGGTGACCTTCTCGAAGCTCTTTTGCGCCCCATCAAACCTCTTTGCCTCGGTCTCTACGATTCCAAGAAACAGATATGCCTCGGCATCCTCAGGGTCGAGCGCTATAGCCTCTTTTAACTCCTCTATACCTCTTTCTCTCTTTGCCGCATCATCCGAGGAGGCGAAAATTTTTCCAAGGAGTGTATGGGCGGAAGCGAGGTTTGGATTTATTCGGACGGCTTCTTCCAGCTTGCCGAGAGCCTGCTCAAACTGATTCACACTTATATACGCAAGGGCGACGTTGTATTTTAGGAAAGCCGAGTTAGGATCATACTTCTCAGCAGTCTCAATCTCACGGAGCGCCTCTTTAAAGTTCCCGTGAAGAAAGTTCATTCTTGAAAGCGTGAAATGATAATAGGCTTCATATTGAGATTCCGGCTCTTTCCCGGCCTCTTTTACCTGTTCTCCCATTTTCACTTGATTTCCCGTAGCCTTAGGAACACAGGAATATAGAAGCGTGAAGAAAAAGACGATGGAAAACAACTTTAATAGATTTTCTCCGGATTTTTTAATCATGGCCTTTATGATGCACCCCTGATCTCTATTTTGATTTTTCCTACTAACCTTATAATCTCCGAGCCTCTGCTGAGGTCTCCTTCTAAAAACCTTATATGCGACGCATCGGCAGGAAACTGACCAAATGTTGGATCAACCGCCAACCACCTGCCCACAAACACCTCATCCCACGCATGGTAATAAAATTTCCCATCAAGGTACACAACACCAAAAGCGATCTTCGTAGGAATTCCCACGGCGCGGGCGAGCGCGGCAAAAAGCGTGGCGTGCTCGTTACAGTCCCCCCTTTTAGTTTTAAGAACGTCGAGCGCATTTGGAATGCTTACAGTTGGAACCTTCTCAAGGTTATTATAAACCCAGCTGCTAATCTCCTCTGCGGCTCGAAGAGAGTTCTTCTCGCCCTTTAAAATCTCTCTTGACTTCTCGACTATTCTTGGATCATCGCTTTGAATCAGACTATTGGCTTTGGTGTATATCTTATACTCACCTCCCGAATAAGGAAGAGAATAGGGGGTGAATCCAGAAATGTCGGTTTGTCTTACCTCGATTAGGCCATTTGTGAAAGATTGACCGCCCTCCCCATTGAGATCAAGCCCTTGAGTGGAATCTATTCCATCAATCTTTACACGAAGCAGTTTTAGAGTCCTGGGATTATCCAACAAAACGTTTGAAGAAATAGCGGTTTTCTGTATAATGTCCAGGCTTGAAAGAGACTCGCCTAAAGCTTTATCCCTAGTTTCTCTTACCGAAACGAGTCCCGGAGGAGAAGCCTCTTTTATGATTTCACCATCCTGAGTTATCCAGCTTGTAGACTCGGAACCCATAAATACCATATTGACCCTGTAGGTTTTAAAATTGCCAAGCGGAATCTTTACCTCTTCTTCTCCTTCGACGGTGAGAGTTGCTTTTAAGCTCTGCGCCTCGCCTCCGGTTAAAACCAGTGTCGGATCAAAAAGGGATACTTCGTATCTCTTGCCTACTTTGGGGTTTTGGTCGGCAAGCCACTTAAAAAGCATAGAAGGAACTAGAGGCTCATCTGTAAGTGGAAAAGAAACCTCACTCTTGCCCGAAGCTGAGGATATTTGCACTTTGAGTTCATTTCCCTCTTTTTTGCCTTCGGCTTGGAGTTCTACAAGACCGGCTTTCATGGAAAAATCAAAAGACTGAATATCATATTTATTCAGCAGATAATTGGACTTGACCTCTATATCTTGATTATTGCCCATTATAGTCATGCGGAGTTTGGTTTCCTCGGAGACTTTCGTATTTTGATTTGTCGGTTCAATGAGAGTATGAGAATAACCGATTCTATCCCCTCCGGAATAAATCCCCATCCACTCCTCTTTAGAGGAAACTTTTGGACCTACGGACTCAGAAGCGTTTGATAAATAATAATGAAAAGAAAGGAAAAATACTAGAGCAAAAAATAAAAGAAAAGCTCTCAATTTCATCTGAATAATCTACACTTGTTTCGAAACACTCTCAAGTGTCAAATGATTAGTATATCGACTCAAAGTAGGGGCGGGTTTCAAACCTGTCCCTACTTCCGAAGCCGGTCTACATAAATTGACACTTCATATATAATTGGGTTGAATAAAATAGGAAATGATAGCCGGTGAAATCCACAATAAAACCGATGCCAAAGAACGGATAACCCCTGAAGAAGCTCTTCTGCTTCTTCGCAAAGCCGACTTGCTAGAACTCGGATCACTGGCGGACTCGGTAAGAAGGAAATTCCATCCTGAAGGGGTTGTTACGTTCGTGGCCGATACGAACCCAAACTATACAAACGTCTGCGATACGGGGTGCCTTTTTTGCGCCTTCTGGAGGCCCGCCGGGGCTTCGGATTCCTACACCCTAACAATTGACGAGCTTCTAAAAATCATGAAGGCGTCATTTCACAATGGTGCAACTACTGTTCTCCTTCAAGGTGGCCACAATGCGGAAATTAAGCTTGACTATTACATAGAGCTTGTAAAGCGTGTAAGGGAGGAGATTCCCGCCCTTCATCTCCATGCGTTTTCCGCCCCTGAAATCAGCGCGATAGCAAGGTATTCGGGGATTAGTACAAAAGAGGTGCTGGAAAAGCTCTGGGAGGCGGGACTGAGGACAATCCCCGGAGGCGGCGCTGAGATTCTGAGCGATAGGGTTAGAAGGAAGATAAGTCCTCTCAAAATTGATGCCGACGGGTGGATCCGGGTTACAAGAGAAGCCCATAAAATCGGATTTAAGACCACAGCCACAATGATGTTCGGCCATTCTGAAGAGGATGAGGACATAATCGAACACCTTGAGAGGATTAGAACCCTTCAGGACGAGACGGGCGGATTTCTCGCCTTTATCCCCTGGACATTCAAGCCCAGGAATACATTTCTTGAAAAAAAGATTCCCCAGGAAATTGGTGGAGACAGATACCTGCGCGTTCTTGCGCTCTCAAGAATCTACCTCGACAATTTCACGCACATTCAGGGTTCATGGTTTACACAGGGAAAAAAGATGGGCTCAATCTCGCTTCACTTTGGAGCAAGCGATCTGGGCGGCACCCTCTACGATGAAAACGTTCTCGGTTGCGCTGAAAATAAACTGAGAGCCACCATTGGCGAACTTGTCCACATGGTAAAGAGCGCGGGATTTAGACCGGCGCAGAGGGATACGTTTTATAGAGTCATAAAATACCTGTGATAATTCCGATATACTAAACGGGCAATTGTAGGGAAGATCCTTAGTGATCGCCCTTTTCTTTTTAGGCGAATACAAGATTCCCCCTACAAATTTATACCAACTCATCAAGCGTAATTGGTGAACTTAAAAACACTCCTTTAAAGCTGCTTTTGCCGCATGATAGCCGCACATGCCGTGCACCCCCCCGCCTGGAGGTGTGGACGAAGAGCAGATATAGAGACCCTTGACAGGGGTTGAATACGGCACAAGCCGTGCTACCGGCCGTGTAAAAAGCTGAAGTATATCCTGAACGCCGCCATTTATATCACCGCCCACGTAATTAGGATTGTACTGCTCAAGCTCCATCGGCGATCTGGTGCTTCGCGCAATTATACAATCCCTGAAGCCGGGCGCAAATCTCTCAATTTGAGATTCAATTTGCTCTGTCATATTGAAAGTTGATCCATTGGGAACATGGCAGTATGCCCAGGCCGTGTGCTTTCCCTCCGGAGCGCGCGTCGGATCAAACAGGCTTTGCTGGGCGACGAGGACGTAGGGTTTTTCAGGGTGCTTTCCTTCCCAAACTTCGTGCTCGGATTCTGCGATCTCCTCCAGAGTTCCGCCTATGTGGACGGTGCCTGCGCGTGCGCATTCATTTGTCTTCCATGGAATCGGACTACGGAGTGCCAAGTCAACTTTGAACACACCGGGGCCATAACGGTAATCTTCAAGCTTATGTTTGTATCCAGATGGCAAACGATGTCCCGCAATCTGAATCAATTGTCGTGGCGTCGTGTCGAGTAAGATGGCGCGGGCGGGTGGCAAGTCGTCAATGGATTCAACAGGCGCGCTTGTAAGAATCTCACCGCCGAGCGAACGGAAATATGAACCGAGCGCGTCGGCGATTCTCTGCGACCCGCCACGTGGCATCGGCCAGCCTACGGCGTGTCCGAGAACGCCCAGAATGAGTCCAAATGCTGCCGTCAGAGGTCGGTCAAGCGGCATGATTGAGTGCGCCGCCAGCCCTGCAAAAAAACCGCAGGCGCGTTCTCCCTTAAACAGGCCCTTTGCTAGGCTACGAGCAGATCGAATTGCGAGCAAGCCAAATCGCGCCATTTCAATCGGGTGGTGCGGCAGATGCAAAGGTCCTAGTAAATCGTCTGCAATATTATCCCAATTTGTGACGAGTGGCTCCATAAGCTTCCGGTACGCAATGGCATCATGAGTATCAAGTGTCTCACTGGTTGCATCAATCGAGCGTTCAAGCAAGGCCGCCGTGCCATTGTCGAACGGGTGAGCAACCGGGGCTAAGGGGTGAATCCATTCGAGACCGTGTCTCGCAAGGGGCAATGCGCGAAAAAATGGCGAGCCAATCCCCAGAGGATGTATAGCGGAGCAAACGTCGTGTACAAAGCCCGGCAGAGTCAGTTCAGCCGAGCGCATACCTCCGCCGATCGTACTTTTAGCCTCAAATACAACCACGGAGAGACCTGCCTGCGCAAGCGTAATTGCGGCGGCGAGACCATTTGGTCCCGATCCAACAACAATAGCATCGTATGTGTGGCGTTCACGCATATTCCCTATTATTTATTATAAATGTTTTGAAGGTAGAGACCCATTACGTCTTTTGTAGAAGCAAACTTTACGTCATAAGTGTTAGCTTAAACGATAAGAGGCAATATGGGCGGAACTTTTCAGTTCTGCATTGGTGAGATTAGAACTTATGAAAAGCTTTTTTTTTCTTGACTTTCTGGTTATTTATGAAAACCTTTTTCTAAATTTAGTTACGGAGGAAAATTATGCTGAGAAAAGCAAATATTGCACCTCTACTTTGCAGTTTTGTGCTAACCGGAATAATCCTTTTTACCGCCTCATGCGCAAGTGAAAGGACTTTTCAGACCAAATCATCTCCCAGCGGATTTAGGAGATACATAATTGTTGAGATTCCGGATTTTAAAATGTCTTCGAGTTCTACCACGACAGATGCCACCTGGAAAATTCCTAATGAAATTGCAGAAGGGCTGAAAAAAGAAGACATCTTTACAGGAGTGAGCCGTTCTCCTGTAGGCATAACCGACGGGGTTCTTGTAGTGGATGGAACCCTGGATTTTACACCGGTGCCCTGGTATAAACAGATGGTCACAACACAAAAGGTCACTGCCCATGTGCGTTTTATCAATAAATCAGACAACAGCGTTATAGCCGAAGCGACCTTTGAGGGGGTATCCAAGGGAGGAATGGTGAGCGGGGGGTTGTATTTTGCCTACACGCGTTTGGCAAATGAGATTGTGGATTATATAAAGCTAAATTACTCTTCTTAGAGCCAATTGGCTATGCAACCCTGTTTGTAGGGATGAACTCGATTTCGACAAACTCCCGATAGTCCCTTACAGGCTCAGGATAGATTCAGTCGAGGTGTTGAAAGGGGATTATGAAGGGCACAGGACATTGTTTTCTACTATGTGATAATCTGGCATATTTGTGCAAACTTACACAGACTTTGTGGTGTATTACTGCACAGAAAAGCGCGTTTTTATTTTTCTGGATTTTATAAGCTCTTGTAAGAACTGGAGATTAAAATGCTGAGTTCTCTGGTACAAACATTGCCACATAGAATTCGCAGAAATAAAAGAAGACCATTGAGGTATATTCCGAGGATGGTGGAAATTTAATTAAGGAGGTGGCCAATGGCAAAATATGAATTACAAGAGTTGGAGACTTTAAAGACAGATATATCTAAGCTCCGCTCAGACTTGTCTGATTTGGCTCAGAAGCTTGTAGGTGTAGGTGTGGATGAGGTTGGAGCAGTAAGGGAAACGCTTGCAGGACAGGTAGAGAGTATAATGGATACAATGCGCCAGGTATTTGGCGATACACGCGAGCAGGGTAGAAAGACAGTCCAGAGTGTACAACAGCAGGTTCAGGAAAGGCCCTATGTAATCTTGTTTGTAGCCCTTGTCGCAGGTTTTTTATTAACCAAGTTACTGGAACGTAGAGGCGAGTCTGAAACGACGAGCGAGCCTGGGACATCCGGCGCGGTTGAAGGATCTACCCAACTTAGGGAGCAGACGAGTGAGACTGTGTCGGATAAGGTCAGGAGCAAAGCGCAAGACCTGAAGGAGAAGCTGAGTGAGGCGATTGGCAATACGCGTGAGCGAAGCAAAAAGACATTTGAGACCATTCAGGGGCGAATTGAGAATAGGCCGGTAGTAAGCTTGCTTGTGGCCTCGGGGGTCGGCATCCTTTTGGGAAAGCTGATCGACCGTAGAGCACACAGCGGAAGTTCTGACTGAATTCTTACATTCTGTCGAAGCTAGTGGTTGTCCCGGAAATTTGATTGTCTGTCATTCTGAGGAGGGAAGCGACACCGAATCTCGCTTCTAACTCAATATGGATTCTTCGCTTCCGTTACGCTTCGACTCGGAATGACGCTCCCTCACCTTATATTTTGGCGGGCTATCAGTCCCCCCTTTACAGCGTTTTCAGTTGAGTGGAATAGTTGTGAGACTTAAGCACTCTCCTGTATTTTCAAAACGCCTCGTGTTTTCTCCTTCATACATTCTACTTCTGAACGTAAACCTAAGACCCTGCTGATAGTTGATAATCTTTGACAGGACACATTTTGTGATTTACAATCGAGAAGCATTCTCAATTGATAGATGAAGAAACTCATGCAATCTAAGGATAACTTTGGTTCCAGAGAATCCCAGCGAAGCACTCAGTCAGTCAAGGCACTTTTTCATAAGCGCGGGCTTAAATGTACGCCTCAGCGTCTCGCGGTGCTGGGTATTCTTCAAGAAAGCCCAAGACATTTTTCGATAACGGAGATTCACAAGAGGGTAAAGAGAATTCT
>JBLNAE010000049.1:0-11201 GCA_050259195.1 Ignavibacteriales bacterium | reverse complement strand
GCAAATACACTTTTTGACAGGCTCAGTGTGAACGGTATTTGAGCCAAGCCGTTCCTGGTGAGCTTGTCGAACCATAGAACGGCACTGATGCCATCATCTTCAAGTTGACTGACTACTAGAGTATGAAGTTTCAAGAATCTAACTGGAAAATTGACAGAGCACAACAGTTTGATTAATATTAACTCCCTAATTTCTATGTCCCAGAAAAATCAGAAATACGACTGTATTGTAATCGGCTCAGGACCGGGAGGTGCTCCATTTGCATGGAGGCTCGCCTCACATGGGATGAACGTCCTTATACTTGAGGCGGGAGACCGTTACGATCCCTACAAAGATTACCCGCTCAATCTAAATGACTGGGAGACAAAAACCTTTCCTTATAGAAAGAGGATGAGCTATGCCTTTGGTAAGGCTCAGGTTTTGGACAAGAAATACGACCATCTCAAATCGTGGAATAAAGCCTCGGCTAAATTTAATCATTCAGAGAATAGAAAATACCTTGAGTACCAGCATGTAGTTGGCTTAGGTGGAACGACTCTTCATTTCCAAGGTGAAGCACATAGACTCAATCCCAGTGCCTTTCGCATGAAAACCCTTTTTGGCGTGGGCGAGGATTGGTCTATAGGCTATAAAGACATTGAGCCTTATTATGGAGAGGTGGAGAAGATAGTTGGCGTCGCAGGACCGAAAGAGATTCCTTTTCGTCCCCGCAGCAATCCCTATCCCCTTCCACCCCATAAGCTCAGCTTTAAAAGTCAGGTAATTGAAAAGGGATGCAAAAAACTGGGCCTCGATCTTGTGCCTAATTCTGTAGCTATTCTCTCTCACGTTTATCGCGATACGGCGCCGTGTAATTATTGTAATGGATGTGAGTGGGGCTGTCCGAGAAAGGATAAGGGAACTGTTGACGTTACATTTATTCCGCTTGCCGAAAAGACCGGAAAATGTCAAATTCTCACAAACGCATTTGCGGGAAGGATTGAGGTCGAGAAAAAGGACGGCATAAAGAAGGCAAAAGGCGTTTCATATCATGACAAGGATGGGGAAAGACAATTCATAGAGGCGGATTTCGTAGTCGTTGCGTGCGGAGCGATCGAGACTCCCAGATTACTCTTAAACTCAGGGATCAATGGCAATGGGGTTGTGGGTAAAAATTTTATGGAAACTGTGTTTTATCAAGCCGTCGCTTTTCATCCTGATAGACTTGACTCTTATCGGGGTATACCAATAGACAGCGTTATATGGAAGTGGAATGAGCCGAATCCCAAGATTGGGTTCCCTGGCGGGCTTAGGCTTTACCCTGCTACTGGAAGCGCTGTAGGACCTATAAACTATGCCCTCCGTTTTCATCAGGGCTGGGGAGAGGAATTCGTAAGGGATGTAGAAAAATGGTTCGGGCATGCCGTTGCGGTAAACGGAATTGGGGAGTTTTTCCCCAATCAGGATACATTTATTGATGTTAGTCAAAAGGAGAAGGATGAATTTGGGGTTCCCTTAGCGCAGATACAATCGTTTCTTGGGGACTCAGAGCTTAAAATCCTAGATTTTATGTCAAAGACTTCAAAAGAGATTTTAAAAGCCTCCGGCGCGGGAGAAATTGTTGAAGAGGTCTCTGCCTACGATTTTTTCAATGCATCCCATGTGTTTGGAACTTGTAGGATGGGAAAGGACCCCGAGAAATCTGTAGTGGGTCCAGACCTCAGGAGCCATGAGGTCAAGAATCTGCTTATCACAGACGCAAGCGTTTTCCCTTCTTCGGGTGGTGGAGACGCTCCATCGCTTACAATTGAAGCCCTCAGCTTGAGATCCGCTGATTTGCTTATCGAAAACATAAAAAAGGGTTAAAATCTAATTGATCCACCCGAAATATTTTCTTTTAGCCTTCTTTTTCTCTTTTTCCCCAGCGTGTTTTTTAACCTCCTTTTCTGACGATTCAGAAGGTTCTGTTAATTTGCCGACCTTTGCCGATGTTTCGACTAAAGCGGGTATAGAAAATGTGGGCGGGCTCGGACAGACGGCGGCGTGGGGGGATTTTAACGACGACGGATGTCAGGATTTGATTTTGTCAAATACGGATTGGCGGCGTAGTTCCCGAAATGTGTTTCTATTTAAAAATAGGTGCAACGGAACATTTACCGATGTTACAGCAGGGTCTGGAATCATTAATGAGCCGCTTAGAAGCGCGGCATGGGCGGATTTTGATAACGACGGTCTTCTTGACCTGGTTGTTGCAACTATAATGGGGGGTGCCCCACCTATACTCTACAAGAATATTGGTGAAGGCGTTTTTACTGATGTGTCTAATAAAGCGGGAATAACAAGAACGGGCGGTGTAATAGGTCACGTTATATGGGTTGACTATGATGGAGATGGCCGGATCGACCTTTTTCAAGCAAACTCTAATGGGCAATCCTTTCTCTATCACAATGAAGGGAATGGAAGATTTAAAGAGGTTTCGGACAGAAGCGGGGTTGGGCTTAATCTCCAAACGAACTCAGCCTTGTGGTTTGATTTTAACAACGATGGTTTTCCCGACCTTTTCCTTGCCAACAGAGGAGGAAATAAGCTCTACTTAAACAATCGCAACGGAACATTTACAGATGTTACAATTAAGGCTGGAGTAGGCGGAGACCCAAAATGGAATTCGGTTGCCGCGTGCGCGGGAGACTTCAATAACGACGGTTTCTTAGACATTTACGTTGTAAATATATCCTCGTCAAGGAACGCCCTTTATAGAAACAATGGAGACGGAACGTTTACGGATGTAACGGAAGAAACGGGGACACAAGATGTAGGGGATGGAAGAACCTGCGCGTGGGTTGATTTTGATGGGGATGGATGGATTGACCTTTTTACTACAAATCATGTACACCCAAATAGGCTTTTTAGAAATCTCGGGAATGGGAAATTCGTTGATGTAGCTCCTCAGGTGCGAATTAACTCTCCTATTATTGATGTGTTTGCCGCCACGTGGGGAGATTTCAATAATGATGGATTTATGGATGTCTTTTTAAACGGACACATTGGAACTGGCCTTATAAAAGGCGGCAGGACACTGAACGGATTTCTCGTAATCAAGCTCATTGGCAATGGACGGGATACAAACACATCCGCCATAGGAGCAAGGGTTAGAGTCCCCGCGTCCGGCGGAGTTCAGATAAGGGAGGTCTCAGGCGGAAGGGGGTGTTGCGAGCAGGATATGCTCCCCATTCATTTTGGGGTAGGTAGAGAGAAGAGGGCGGATATTTTGGTTAAATGGATGGGAGGAAAAGAGTGCCCTTTCAGAAATGTTGATGTCAAAGGCGGGGGCGTATTTTCAATTTCGGAGAAGGGGTGTATTATTCAAAGATTAGGTCATCTATAGCGGTTTATACCTCCATGTGCTATAGTCGGTTGAATAATACTATTTTTTCTATTTTGCGGCGTATCATACTCAATCGGAAAGCAATACATTATCAGGATCAAGCATTGTGTATGGTATCGTAAGCTGTATTAAAGTAAGGTAACCCCATGTCTAAAGACAGGGGCTTTGTAACTAAGCATGGAGAGATACAAATTGCATCAACTCAATACTTGCTACGATAGGCTGCCTTACTTAAGTCTTTCAGCCCTGAGATTAGGCTACGTGAGATATTCAAGCATCCGAATGTTAGAAACTACACACCTAACAATCTCAGTTAGGTGCTTGAAAGTAGCCTTTTTGGCGTTCTTAAATTCGCTTAAGATTTTACGCACCAAGCTAATTGGCACAACCGCATATCTTAACTTGTCAAATAACGTAGTAGTTTTACTGACAAACTGTTATCTCTCAGAGAGAGTGCCTTTGGTCAGCCTGTTGAGTTTAATTATTTTTGTTAGAAATATCAAGAAAAAGGAGATGGATAGCGTTTCCTCCCCACAGCTAAAGCCGGGGGTCTCCGCGCTATAAAATGTGATGAAAATCCATGAAAAAAGATATTTCTCTCTCCGTCGTTCTTCCTGCTTATAACGAATCAGAGAATATCGAAAAAACCATCACCCATGCCGTTTCTTATCTCGAAAAGACGTTTCGGGATTATGAGGTTATAGTCGTAAACGACGGCTCAGTTGATGGAACTCCCAGGATTGTAGAGAAGCTCGCCACCTCTAACGCAAGGGTAGTTCTTGTGAACCATCCGAAAAATCTTGGCTATGGTTCTGCTCTTCGCAGCGGATTTGAGAGGGCTTCTCTTGATTACATATTCTTGATGGATAGCGACGGGCAGTTTGACATTAGCGACATTGACCGCTTCATCCCTTTTTTAGAAAGTTATGATGTAGTAGTTGGCTACAGGGAAAAAAGGGCTGACCCATTCATTCGTTCTCTAAATGCGCAGCTTTATCATCTCTTCATACGACTTCTTTTTGGCTTGAAATTAAAGGACATAGACTGCGCATTTAAGATGTTTCCCAGAAGTGTTTACCATGCCGTGAGACCCATAGAATCCGGCGGAGCGCTCTTTAGCGCGGAGTTTCTTGTTAAGTTGAAGCAAAAGGGCTTTACAATTCGAGAGGTCTCAGTGAGGCACTTTCCGCGTCGGTTTGGAAGGCAAACGGGCGCAAACCTTAAAGTGATAATCAGAATGTTTAAGGAGTGCTGGAAACTCAGGGATAAGATTGGGGTTTCAAAAGGTAGCGGAGGAACGCTTTTAGAACTGAACTGGTTTTTCCCTGCTCTTCTTGCCTTTGGTTTTATGATTAGAATTCTCCTCTCGCTCTACTGGACTTATGAAGGGGATTTTGGGGTGTGGAAGTGGTGGGCAGGGGGTATTTCTAAAGTGGGATTCTCTCAGTTTTATGATAAATACTGGTGTGATTACATGCCGGGGTATCTCTACATACTCTGGTTTCTTGACCATATACGCTCTGCCTTTCCTAGGCTCCCGGACAAAATCATCTTTAAACTCCCTGCGAATCTCTCAGACCTCGGAATTTCAATTTTAATCTTTTTTGTCCTTAGAAAAATCACAACCGTAAAAAACGCTAAGATTGTATCTCTTGCCTATCTTTTCAATCCGGCTTCTCTTTCAAACTCTACATTCTGGGGACAGGTTGATTCTGTTCATGCTTTTCCGCTTCTGCTTTCCGTTGCATTCGGACTTTGGGGGAATTTTATACTCTCAGGCGTATTTGCGGCTATTGCCTTTATGATAAAACCTCAGAGTGTTGTGATTTTTCCGATTATCGGTTTTTTTGCTCTCAGACACGTTATTAAACAAAAAGAAGGCATAGCGAGCTCAAAAACCATTATTCTTGGCGTCGAGGTTCTTGCCGCTATGGTCATTGCGTCATTCATCATTATCCTGCCTTTTATATGGTATAAATTAGTCGGACACGGCATAGAAGGGGTTTTTAGAGAACCCTTTTATTTCATAAGGGAGAGATTCGGTAGGGCATACAATCAGTACACGTATGCGTCTCTTAACGCATTCAATTTCTGGGGCATGGTTGCTATGTGGCAGGACGACCAGATAAGGTTTCTCGGTATCACATATCAGAGTTGGGGAACTATTATTTTTGGAATTTTCTATGCCCTGATACTAGGCCTCCTTTTTTGTGCCGAGGTAATTGAGCAAAGCAACACGGGTCAAAGTTCTGGGCATCTGCAAGGACAAAATTCCACCAGTGCCCGACCTACTACCCGCGCCATTTGTGCTATTACTCTTATTCTCTTTGCCCTTTTCCTTTTTATCACCCGTGCCCATGAGAGACACTTCCTTCCTACGATTGTGTTCTTTACATTCATTGCATTCCGCTCGCGTATGTACTGGCTTTTCTATGTTCTTATCTCCGCTGCTTATGTGTTTAATATGTTCTATTCGTATATAGAACTGATGCCTCGGATTTCAGAGAGCGCAAAACCGTATCTAATCATTCCCGCGTCCTCACTTCGGCCTTTTATTTCTGGGGTGGTACTCCTGCTCTTAATTGTTTTTTTTGTGGTTCTTATAGATTTTGTAAGAAATTCCATTGGGCTTTATAGAGGAGAGAGTTCTTAAAGAACGATAGAAAAAGATGTTGCTTAGAGCGTTTTTAGGAAAAAACAAGATTGAAATTTCTCTTTCCTTTTTACTCATTATCAGCCTGGGGCTTAAATTCTATCGGCTAAATAATCCAAAGAGTTATTACTTTGATGAAATCTACTTTGCATTTACGGCTGAGGAGATGGCAAAGGGAAATAGAGCGGCGTGGGAGCTTGGGCACGAGGCGCCAAAGGGATTCGCATACGAGTGGACGCATCCGCAACTCGGAAAGGAGATGAGCGCTTTGGGGATTTTGATTTTCGGCGATAAGCCTTTTGGATGGCGGTTTTTTCAGGCCCTCTTTGGAGGTTTTGGAACGCTCGTTATTTACATTCTCGGGAAAGAGCTTTTTGAGAGCAAGAGGGCGGGGATTATCGCGGCTTTTCTATTTACGTTTGAATCTTTCATCTTTGTGCTCAGTCGCATCACTATGGTGGATGTCCCCCTTATGGTTTTTATCCTCCTCTCTTCACTGTTTCTCGTTAAATATGTGAGGACATCAAGAAACCCCTTTCTCATCCTTAGCGGAGTTTTTGCGGGCGCGGCCGCGTCTACAAAATGGAATGGCATATACACTATCGAGTTTCTTGGATTTGTCGCGTTCCTTGTGATTTTCTACAAGGAAACGCTAAGGGTTGAGCAAAAAAACGTATCTTTTATCTTTGCGATCCTCAAGATTCTGCCGCGAATTATAACTGCCTTTGGTTTAATTCCCCTTGCTGTGTATGTGCTCGTACATCTCCCGTTTTTTCTTTATGGGAATTCCATACGTGATTTCATATATCTTCAAAAAAGCATGTACGGCTATCATAAGGAGCTTAATGCAACCCATCCCTACTCGTCTTCATGGTGGGAATGGCCGCTACTCCTTAGACCCGTTTATTTATACCTTGAGAGTCGTGGTCAAGAGAGCGCACACATCTATGCAATCGGAAACCCGTTTATATGGTGGACGGGATGTGTGTTTCTCATATTGAGTGTGATCGAAGTAATACGCAGGGAACTGCCCAGCCTCGCCTTTGCCACACTCAGTGTTTTTGCCTACTGGCTTCCTTGGGCGCTTTCTCCAAGAAAACTTGTGTTTATCTACCATTTTCTTCCCTCACTTCCCTTCGTCATTCTTATAATCGCCTATTTTCTCGATCGCATCTGGACGAAGTGGAAATACGGAAGGGTTTTTGTCATTGTGTATCTTATTGCTGCTTTCGGTATGTTTATATATTTCTATCCTATACTTGCGGCAATTCCTGTTTCAAACGATTCACTAGGTCGCTTTTTTTGGCTAAAATCGTGGAGATAGCCGTTTATTATTCAAGGTTGTATAAATGAAGCCACAGAAATATAGGGTTCACACCGTGTTTAGCAAATCTTTCTCTGTGTTCTCCGTAGTTAAAATATGGTAAACGTATTTAGAAAATCAGACATCCTCAGCGGCATCATTCTTGGAGAGATGATTGCACTGTTCCTCATATTGATCTCAAAGAGTCTTGAGCGCGATGTCCCGGTACTTGATATTTTTATAAGGTCTCGGTGGTTAGTTCTCATCTTTGTTCCTGCTCTAGTGACGCTCTCGGTCTATGTAGCGTTTCGTTTAGGACAGAGGCGCCCTGTGTTTTTTCAATTTGGGAAGTTTATTGTCATTGGTCTTGCCAACACCGCCATAGATTTTGGGATACTCAATCTTTTAATATTTCTTACGGGCATAGAAAGAGGACATCTCTATTCCATATTTAAATCCATCTCTTTCATGGTTGGGATTATAAACAGCTATTTGTGGAATAAGTTTTGGACATTTGAGAGCACCGAAAACAAATGGGCGGGAAAGCAGTTCTTTCAGTTTATCTCGATAAGCCTAGTCGGATTTGGAATCAATGTGGCTGCTGCCTCTTTTGTCGTAAACTTAATTGGGCCTGTTGGTGGAATCTCGCCTAGACTCTGGGCGAATATCGGTGCCTTTGTGGCTATAGTGATTTCAGTTTTCTGGAATTTCTTTGGATACAAATTCATAGTTTTTTCAAACGTAAAAATCCAGCCTTAATATCCTACCCATCCGAATTTATTAATCCATAGAACTCCCCATAGATTCACTAAAATTCCAAGGCAGATAAGTACCTTGTGATGCCATCTTATCCTGTCTCGCACTCCCTTCACCGTCAGTAGAAATAAAAACGGGTAGAAATCCATAGCAAACCTATAGCCGAATTGAGCGAAACCCCAAGTGCCATGGGTAAATTCCAAAAGCGCCATTGGGATAATCGAAAGCCAACATCCAACTGCGAGCTTATCCCTTATACCCGCGAATAGGGCGTAAACAAAAGCAGGGGTGGTAATCCAGATTGACATCCCTGTCCAGGAAGGCATGACATAGGGGAATTTGGAAAGAAAAGTTGGCAGGCCCGCAAACATTACTCTAAGATGACGCGGTACGTATGTGATATCAAATATGCCCTTTTTATACCACGGTTCTTCGAGAATACCCGGTATTAAATAATAAGAGACATCCAGGGGGGTACCAAACCTCAGAAAGTTATAAAGGGAGTTTAGACAGATGAATATACCGACTCCGAGCCCTAAATAAAAAAGGGGCTTCGGCTTAATCCTCTTTAAAACATGTGTCTCACCGGGTTTTTTAAGCCATTTATCAGAGAGCATAATTATGAAGAAGGGCAAGGAAAAAATGGTGGGCAGACGAGACCAGTAAGAGGCTCCAAGCAAGAGGCCAACCAAAAAAGGATGCCTGTCCTTGAGTGTCGCATAAATTGCGAGAAATAGGAATGCAACTGATGTTACCTGGGAGAAAGTCCAGACCCCGCCTGCGGTGGCAATCCACCAGTGTATAGTGCCGAAGCCAAACATTACTGTCGTCCAGAGCTGTACACTGCGGTTTTTGGTTATCTCCCTTGTGACCAAAAATGCAAGAGCGATGTTCAAGCTCCCAAGAATTATTGAGGCAAGGGTCTGGTTTGCGGATAGACCGAAAACGGATACAAATGGCAGAAGGAGAATCGCGGGCAAAGGGGGCGGGACGATATAGTATTTGCCGTCTCTTGGGGCTAATTCAAGCCATATTATCTTCTCTGTAAGATAGAGTCTTCCATGAAGAAACGCGTCGGCGAGACGGACGAAATTGTTATAAGGGGTTGGATGTCCCTCGGTTGTAAAATAGTAGACTAAGAATGTAGTTGCAAAGAGAAGTATGGCGATTAATATGTAGGAGCGGCCTTTTACTAATTGCAGAAGTTTCATAAATGTCCTCCATCAAAGTCTGTGTATTAGCCCCAGGTTCACACCTTTGTGCGGCCTAAAAAGCCCACCTTCCTTCTATAAAGAGGGATAGAAACAAACCAAAAAACAGGAGTGAAAAGAAGGTAAGTAAGTAATTTACCCCTCTGCTTCTCCCGAACAATGAAAGGGCGATAAAGAGGGGAAACATAGAAAGTGTGTAACGGGGTATGCTTAACCAAAACGAGGTTGAGGTTACAACCACCCATGTGATAAACATATATACGCCGTATGAGACGCGAAGACGTATACCTACCCATATAGTTAAGATAAGTCCGAGAACTCCGAATATAATCTCGGCCCACCC
Source organism: Ignavibacteriales bacterium (assembly GCA_050259195.1). Lineage (GTDB taxonomy): Bacteria > Desulfobacterota_D > UBA1144 > Nemesobacterales > CSP1-2 > PSLL01. The sequence continues at coordinate 1,571 of JBLNAE010000049.1, read as the reverse complement.
TACAAGGACTGAATCGGCTGGTGAGCGCCACCAGGTACTGTGCCAAGCGCCTGAAAATCCCCTCCACGGGAAATCAAGCGTCTTTGCCCAATGTCCCTTTTGAATTTGGAGAAACTCAAAAGGGTTGCCGAAAGTTATGTAATTAATGATTAAATATAGTAGAAAACCAAAGGGAATAAGGGTCAGCCAGAGAATATCCTTCTTTATGCTTTTTGTGCGAAGCCCTTTTGGGAATATATACTCCAGTATAAGGGCAGGTAGCAATATGATTCCTGTGATTCTAGTTAAAGAGGCGAGCATTCCAATAAGGCCAGAAAGCCACCATCTTCCTTTTCTCCCATAGTAGAAGCTCGCGATTGTAAGGGCTAGAAAAAGGCTTTCTGTATAACCTGCGTGTAGAAAGTAGGCTGTTGGAAATATAGAAAAGTAAAATACAGTTCTCAGAGCGGTTTCCTCCGGATTGTCTAAAAGAACCAGTTTGTAGAGGTAGAAGGTGGCAGAGGCGTATGCAAGGTTTGAGACTATAAGAGCGGAGAGCATGTAGTTTCTAAATGCGAGGGCAAAGAGTCTAATGAGAAGTGGATAAAATGGAAAAAAAACAATCCGCAGGTATCTTTCACCTGTGGTTGTGTTTGAGTAGCCTCTTTGTGCAATATCAAGATAGTGTGCCGTATCCCACCTATTCCAGATTGTGAGCAGAGAGGAAGGGATTTCATTTTGTAAGGTCATAAGAGCGAAATAAGAGAAAAAAAATGTTCCAACCGTTGTGACGATTATGATAGAGGCAAGTTCTTTTGTTGGTCTTTGATTTTCCATTTTTCCCTAGAAAAGAAGGCCTTTTTAATTTATCATTGACTTATACAATTTCAACATGAATTTCAAAGAGATTCTAAGTTATTCTATTGGGCGTGACTTTCAAGATACGCCTAGAATCTATCCAATGTTATCTTATAAGTGAAACCAGGTTGCTTGTTATGGTATCAAAGAGGAAAGGCGGCCAGGGTCGTTCGGTTTGCAAAATTGGTATAATGGTCAAGGAGAGGAAACATTATTGCAATTGAAATATAAGGCTCTTTCTAAAATGAGATTCTCGGAATTTGTAAATGGTAAGTACTTTCCAGTTTTTATCGCGTTTACTTTTTTTATCCTGACTTTCTCCATTTACTCCGCAACTGGGCCTCGCTTTCCGACCCCCTATAATTATTTCACCTGGCTTGCGGATGCATTCCTTCATGGGAGATTGGGCCTTACAAAAACCACTCGTTATCTTGGCGAACTAATACCGGTTAATGGGAAATTCTATGTTATTTATCCTCCCATGCCGGCCATTCTTCTAATGCCATTTGTTGCCATCTGGGGGCCAACCTTTAATCAAACCCTTGGCTCGGTGTTTGTCGCAAGCGTGAATGTATCCTTATTCTATTTCCTTATGAGATTGACTCAGAATGTAGAAATTCAAATCTGGATGACATTACTCTTTGGTTTCAGCACGATTCACTGGTATATTGCCTCTGTAGGGTCAGCCTGGTATTTTGCCCATATAGCCTCTTTTCTCTTTCTCACTCTGGCTA
>JBLNAE010000048.1:0-13251 GCA_050259195.1 Ignavibacteriales bacterium | reverse complement strand
GCAATGGCAAGACCTCCGAGAGTCAACACATTAATCCCAATGCCAAAGGCTTTTAAAACCATCAACCCTCCAAGGAGCGATAAAGGCATGGCAAGGAGGCTGACGAAAGAGGCGCGGAAATTATAAAGAAATAAAAAGAGAATCACTGTTACTATGACTCCGCCCTGCCAGAGGGCACCTTTCAGGCTTTTAATCGCAGACTCAATGAAGTCCGCCTGCCTAAAGACGTGATAATTCATATCAACCCCCTTAGGCAATCCGGCTTTAATCTCTTCAAGTGCTTTTTCAACTTTGTGTGTTGTAGTTAATGTATCAGCATCGTAAGCCTTTGAGATCGTGCCAATAACGGAGGGCTTGTTCATAAAAGCACCGTCTCCGCGTTTTATCTCGGGACCGATCTTAACCTGAGCCAAATGACTGAGTGTAATTGGGGTTCCGTCACGAACAGATACTACGGTCTTCTGTAAATCGTCGAGAGTGTTAATTCGTCCGGCGCCTGTAACTGCAAACTCCGCGCCACCCCAATATATGAAACCACCGGGAACATTTATGTTTGATTTCTCTACCGCTTCTTTCACTTGAGCTAGAGTCAAATCATAAGCACGCAGCTTTAGAGGATCAACGAGGACTTGATACTGTTTAACCTCTCCTCCAATTGAGACAACGGAAGCTACGCCCCCTATTGCAAGAATCCTCTGGCGGATTTGCCAGTCGGAGATTGTGCGCAGTTCCATCGGCGAGACTACATTGCTTGTTAAGCTGTATTTAACCAGCCACCCTACAGCAGATGTAACAGGAAGCATTACAGGCGGTTTCGTACCTGATGGAAACCGATTCTGCACCGATTGAATACGCTCATTTACAAGCTGACGGGCGGTATAGATATTTGTGCCCCATTTAAAGACGATAACTACAGTCGAGAGACCCACAGAAGATGATGAGCGAACCCTACCAACCCCAGGAGTCCCATTTACCGCACTTTCGATTGGAAATGTGATTAACGCCTCTACATCCTCGGGTGAGAGTCCGGGAGCCTCAGTTTGAACTACGACCTCCGGCGGCGCAAACTCAGGAAAAACGTCAACAGCCATCTGCTTCACAAGATATATAGAAGTGCCAAGAAAGATAGCCGTAGCCACTACGATTAAAAGCTTGTTATTTAGCGACCATCTGATTATTGCATTAAACATTTCTTATTTCACGACTCTTAAAAATCTTGCATTGATTGCCACAATTACGGTACTTAAGGACATAAGCACCGCACCAAGTGCAGGACTGAGAAGTATTCCTGACTTATAGAGCACCCCTGCTGCAAGGGGAATTGCAAATGCATTATAACCTGTTGCCCATGCAAGGTTCTGCACCATTTTCCTATATGTCGCGCGTGCAAGACCAATTATTGCCACCGTATCAAGGGGATTGCTCTTTACAAGGATGATATCCGCCGTCTCTACAGCAACATCAGTACCAGCGCCAATGGCGATTCCAACATCGGCCTGTGCAAGAGCGGGTGCATCGTTTACACCATCGCCAGTCATGGCAACAACCATTCCCCGGGATTGAACCTCTTTTACCTTTGCTGCCTTTTCATGGGGCAGGACCTCTGCAAAATATTCATCGAGGCCTATTTCCTCTGATACCCAATTTGCAACCTGTTTGTTATCTCCCGTTAGCATCATACACCTGATCCCCATTTCCTTGAGTCTTGAAATAGCTTTTTTAGACTCGGGTCTTATGATGTCAGCAAGGGCAATCGCACCTTTTAACTTTCCATCCATTATTACAAATATGACAGTTTTTCCTTGAGAAGAGAGCCCGTCAATCCGTTCATCATTTACAGGTATATTTTGCTCCCTCAGGTATCCGGGGCTTACGACCTTTACATCTTTACCGTTTACTCTACCTTCCGCTCCCTTACCTGTGATTGCCCTGAATCCTTCAATAGGAAAAGTCTCACCAAATGAAGAGACAATCCCCTTTGCGATGGGGTGTTCGGAGTGCGCCTCCACCGATGCGGCATATTTCAGGAGTTCCTTTTCACGAATGCTATCATCAAAAATAATTGTATCTGTAACGCCGAATCTACCCTCCGTAAGGGTTCCCGTTTTATCGAATATAATTGCCTGAATGTTTCTTGCCCTTTCAAATGCAGCTCGGTTCCTTATAAGAAGACCGTTTCTTGCAGAAAGTGCGGTTGATACCGCAACTACCAGAGGAACCGCAAGCCCAAGTGCATGAGGACAAGTAATAACCATTACGGTTACAGTCCGCTCAAGGGCAAAGGCAAAATCCCTATTTAATACGGCTAACCATATAAAGAGTGTGATCGCTCCGCCGGCAAGGGCTATGATCGTGAGCCAGAGAGCGGCCCTGTTTGCCAAATCCTGTGTTTTTGATTTGCTCTCTTGTGCCTCTTTGACGAGTTCTATCACCTGAGAAAGAAATGAATCCTTGCCCGTCTTCTTTATCTCTACGGTAATTGAACCTTCACCATTGATTGAGCCTCCTATGACTTTGGAGCCTGCATTTTTGGATACTGGTTTTGATTCCCCCGTAAGCATAGACTCATTGACCGATGTCTCACCGTCAACTACCTCTCCATCAGCGGGTATCTTCTCTCCGGGTTTTACAAGCGCTCTGTCATCCAACCTAAGCTCATTCAATGGAACATCTTTTACACTTCCATCCGGCATGAGTTTATGCGCCTCTGAGGGCATAAGCCTTGCCAGTTCTTCTAGCGCTTTTGAAGCACCCATGACGGATTTCATTTCGAGCCAGTGGCCAAGAAGCATAATATCAATAAGGGTGGCGAGTTCCCAAAAGAAAACCATGCCGCTAAGACCGAAAACCACGGCGCTGCTATACAGATAAGCAGTTGTAATAGCTATAGCGATGAGGGTCATCATCCCAGGCTTTGCTGATTTTAGTTCATCAAATATGCCTTTAAGAAATGGATAACCGCCGTAGAGAAAGACAACGGAGGAAAGCGCAAAAAGAATATATAAATCGCCTGAAAATCGGATGGAATTGCCAAGACCGACCCATTCTTGAATGACGGGAGAGAGGATAAGAATTGGTATTGTGATAATAAGAGACACCCAGAATCGCCTTTTGAAGTCAGCCACCATGTGGGCATGATGGTCTGCATGCTCGCAGCCTTTATCTTTCACGTGCAAGGCATGTTCCCCATGTTTCATATCGTGGTTCATCTCATGCCCTTTGTGCATATCGTGTTTCACATTACGAATATTTTCACCTGGATGATTATGTTCTTTCATATTATTTACCTCTATGCTTTGGCACCTCTTCTGTTAATCTACTCTTTCTCTTCTAGCTGGCTATTTCCGGTTCGTGTGAATAACCACTTTGTGTAGACTTGCCGGTTGCCATCTGTGACTACCTTATCACCAGGACGAAGACCGTCCGTAATTTCAACATACTGGTCATCGCTTACACCCGTGGCAACATCCCGGCGTATAAATTGGTTTCCGTTTTTTACGAATACAAATTTTTCCGCTCCATCATCAATGACCGCCTCTAAGGGAATAGTTAATACCTCTCTACTTGGCTTAATCACAAGAGCAACCCTGGCAAAAAGCTCAGGCTTGAGTAATCCTTCCTTGTTATCTACTGAAACCCAGAGGTGCAGCGTACGCTTCCGGGGGTCAAGCTGACTGGCAACAAATGTCACTTTTCCAATAAAAATCCTGTTTGGATAAGCATCCAGTCTTATACGTGCATCCTGTCCAAGCTTTACTTTAGAGACATCGCTTTCAAATACATCACCCTCCACAATTACCTTTGATAAGTCTGCAATCCGAAAAAGGGCTTTATTAGGCTCTACTGTGCCGCCAAGAGAGATACTTCTTTCTATAATAATCCCTGAGAGCGGTGCCGTAATTAATACAGGAGGTGGCGGGTTACCGATTTGACGGGGCAGCATTGTGGCGAGCTTCTGCCCTTTTTTAACTCTATCTCCTAGATTTACATAAATCTCCTCAACACGACCTTCGGCTCTTGTGGTCACATCGGCAACTCTATTGAGTTCTGGCTTTACTATACCGCTAATAAGCAGTACACCTTCAACCTGTCTTATTTCAGCTTGACCTACTTTAAGACCTATGCCCTTTTGAGCAATCTCTGAAAGTTCTACCTCGATGCTATTAGAAGGAAGTGGGACTGCCTTCTTTTCCTCACCTTCTTCATGCTCTTTGTCTTTACATCCTGAAATATTTATGGTTAAAAGCAACATGAAAATGAAAGTAAAAAGCGAGAGAGAATTTTTCTTTTTTTCGATTCTCATCTGTTCTCGTCCCCTTTTGTTTCATCAAAAGTAACTGTGCTTGGGTAGGTGCCGGTAGCTATTTGAAGGTCATTTAGAGCAATTTGATAATCGCGAACCGTATTAATGTAAGATGATTTCAGAGTAGCAAATTGCTGACGGGACTGTATAACCTCGGTAATTCCTGCCAATCCCTGTTTGTAGCCGCTCTCAACCAGGCTTACATTGTCCTCTGCCGTTTTTAAGATTCCCGATTGGTAGGTTTCTAAGAGACCTGAAAGCGTAGTCACTCGATTCAGTGCGTCATTTACCTCCTGACTTATCTCCAGCTTTAAAGCTTCGACGCTATCTTCCGCCCTTATCTCACGAGCACGTGTCTCAGCAATAAGACCCTGCTTACGATCAAAGAAAGGCAGGGGAATAGTCAGCTTAAAACCCATAAGCTGATCAGTATTGGGAATTTCACCCTGAGGGATATCGAGAACCGGATGATCACGTTCATAGAAAGCCCCTACTGTTATTTCCTCAAAACGTAAAGCCTTAGCTAGCCCCAAATCCGCCCTTGCAAGGTCGATACCGAGTTTTGCAAATCTTAAATCCGGTCTTTGTGCATAAGCCGTCTCAACACTATACTGAGTTAAACCCTTTGCAGCTTCGTATTCGAGCTTTCCCTGCGGTAAAAAGGAAAAGGTTGGCGGCTCACCCAAGAGTTTATTTAATTCAAGAATCTTACTTTTTCTCTGAGCTATAAGAACCTCCTTTTCCAGTCTTCCCTGTTGAAGAGCAATAGATACTGCGTTAAGATCTTTTTCTGAAGCGAGGCCCTCTTTAATACCAGCCTTAATTGCTTTAGTTAGATCACTATTCAAGTTAATTAGAGTATCTTGCAGTCTAATCTGTTCATCTATAGCTAGGAGCTCAATAAAGGCACGACGGACATCTCTTGCTAATCCACGCTCTAGATTAGCAATGTCTGCAAACGTTCTTTTAATGTCCACGCGAGCTACTCTTTTTTGAGCGCTTATCCGACCGCTTAAGGGAAGCGGTTGAGAAACACCCGCAGAAAAAGCTCTCTCACCTTCATTAGCAAAGAGAGAGTCGAAGCTAAAATTAGATTCCAAAGACGGATTAGGAAAAAGCCCTGCCTGGGTTAACCTTCCTCTGGCTTCTTCCACCTGTATCCGCGCTGCCCTGAGATCACGGTTCTCCCGGAGAGCAATATCTACCGCTTGATCAATCGTTAAACCTTGAATTTCCTCTTCGGCATTTGAGATAGAAACAGAAAAAGTAGTCGAAAATCGTGTGACAACAAATATAGCAAACACAAATAATGTTTTTCCTATCTGAACTTTATTCCTCATATAAATTCCTCATTCATATTTGAGCACCGCATAACATCTCGTCATTGCTTCTGAAGAAAAAGATGATAATGATATGAATATAGAGTGGTACAACCTGAAGCTGTATCACTAAGGAAAGGTGAAACTACTATTGGTGGGGAATCATAGTAAAAGAGAGGAATTTGATAGGAATACCTCAGTTGAGTGGTATTTCCTCTTTATTGTAGGACTTAGGGGAGGACCAGAAACCTTGTTAGTTTTTAAGGTTGTTATATCAAATATTACTGAATAAATATTTTTTAGGCTAAGGTCAGGAGTAAAAGAAACGATAGGAAGTGCCTGACCACAGATACACACTTCATGATTCGCTGCCTCCGTACTTTTGCAAGAATTTGTTATAAATTTGGACCCGGATTTTTCATTATGATTTATACGGGAATCAACCATGAGGGTATGAGAATGATAGGCATCAACATCAAACCCTGTAGAGCAGAGGACTACAGTAAGAATTAAGAAAAGGCTTGCGTATTTCATATATTTTACAAAGTGTAACTACCTCTGTTCCAAAGTCAACAGAGTAGGTCCTGAGGGGAATCTAAGGTCGCACGTTTTACTCAAAACAAAAGACAATTTCAAAAACTCTTTTATTTATTTGACTCACAAGCCTAAGCTCTATGGTATAATTGCAGCCACAATACTCTCATGTAGTGATCTCAATCGATGCTCTTGCCTCAAAGTCCACATTTCTCCAACTACTTTATGATAACAAGGAGACTATGATAGGGGAGAAGATACAAAATTTACTTTATAGACAACACTCAACACATAATTGATTTGTTGTAACGATACCCCTGGTTCAGGGAACAACCCCTCCCATTTTACGATTCGTAGGCTATCCCTCTAGGCGAGCACTTCATGAAGATTTCATGAACTATGCAAAAGACTCAGAAAATGAGGTTTTTTTTGCGAAAATTTTGAAAATTAATGACCCCAGACAGAACGAAGTTCGAACCTCCAAATTTACACAGCTACTCAAAATAGCAGCCCAGCGCTGGGGATGTATTTCGCTGCTTCCATAGTTGGTTAATTTTAGCGTTGATTCGGTACCGGTAGGAGATAGGATTAAGCTCGACGCAAATAAATTTTAGCCTAAGTAAGGACTCTTGTTGATCTTTGCAACTAAGTCTCATTATAGCTAAGAGAAAAATCATTTGACATCCTTTTTATTCATATTAATATATCGAATCTCAATAACGATAAGCGATAACAGAATAGCCGATGGAAATGATTCGAAACTTCTTTCTTGGTTTTATTAAGATTCATATCCTGTACTATGTATGTAAAGAACCAATCTACGGCCTATGGCTTATTGAGGAATTGAAGAAACACGGTTATGACATTAGCCCTGGGACGCTTTACCCTGTACTTCACTCGCTAGAGGAGGATAAACTTCTCGAATCTTATCAGGAGACGGTGAATGGCAAAGTACGAAAGTATTATAGGATAACCTTAAAAGGTAAAAAAGCGTTGAATGAAGCGAAAGTGAAAATCAAAGAATTAGTCAATGAAGTAATGCAGAAGTAACGATCATTAGAAAGAACTTGGAAAGACGGTCATCATGAAAAAGGATAGATTTATTTGAAAGGGTGTATGATATGAATAAAAGCTCGGACATTAGCCGCCGTAACTTTCTGCGCCTGGCTGGAGGACTGGGTGCCGGCCTTATAATTCCTCGTTACGCCTGGATTGATAAGAAGAGATCTGAAGTCTCCAAGTTTACAGCGGCTATAGCACAATCCCAGGTGGAAAAGGCCGACTTCACCATCCGCATTGCGTCTGTCATTGTAGAAGTTGCCAAAGACCGTGCCATCAGCACTATAGGCTACAACAGCACGGTGCCCGGACCAGTCCTAAGGATGCGCGAAGGGGTTCCCAGTCACAGTTGACCTCTACAATGACACCGACGTGCCGGAGCTAGCCCATTGGCATGGACAGTTCGTGCCTCCAGAGATAGACGGTGCCGAGGAAGAAAAGAGCCTGTTTGTGCCAGCTCACGGACATCTCCGCTACCGCTTTACGCCTGGTCCAGCTGGCGCGCGCTGGCTACACACACATGTTGCCCCCATGTCCGATCTGCATCGCGGTACATATACCGGACAGTTTGCCTTCGTTTATGTCGAGCCCCGCAATGAACCCGGCCAATACGACCAAGAGGTATTCCTGTCTACTCACGAATGGGAACCATTCTTTACCCATGGAGAAGAGGAGGAAGAGGAGCACGGGAGAAAAGACTTAAAGAGTGAGTCCAGGAAGTCACAGCCCCCGAATGGCTGGGAGATTGGTTATAGACTGTTCTCAATCAATGGCAAGGCGCTTGGCTATGGGGAGCCAATACGGGTGCGTGAGGGCCAGCGTGTCCTATTCCACATACTCAATGCCAGTGCTACGGAAAACATACAGCTTGCCCTGCCGGGTCACCGCTTCGAGGTAGTGGCCTTAGACGGGAATCCGGTACCTAATCCCAAGGAGGTCACTGTATTACAGCTTGGGGTTGCCGAGCGTATTGACGCTATCGTCGAGATGAATCACCCCGGTGTCTGGATTCTCGGCACACCAAGGGATGAGGATAGAAAGCGCGGCATGGGGATTGTAGTGGAATATGCAAATAAGACCGGGCAGCCACAGTGGTACGCCCCACCCAGCATGGATTGGAACTACACCGCCTTCGGTGTCAACCGACCCGTACCCAATCCAGATCATGTCATCCCGATGGTTTTTCAGAAAATCAATGGCGGCAAGAGAGGCTTCAATCGCTGGACGATTAACGGGAAGACTTATGAAGACCAAGGGCCACCTATGGTTCTGCACAAAGGGCTGCGCTACCGACTGGCCTTCGAAAATCAGACCGATGATTCACACCCATTACATCTACATCGTAATAGCTTCGAGTTAACCAATGTCTATGGTAAGCCAACCAGCGGGGTGGTCAAGAATGTCGTGCTCATCAAGCCTTTTAGCAAGATCGATGCTGACTTCACCGCTAATCACCCCGGTCTCACCCTGTTCCACTGCCATCAGCAGTTGCACATGGACTTCGGGTTCAAGAAGGTGTTCGATGTTGTTTAAAAAACGAAATTAGCAACATATGAAACGATTACTGTCAAGAGGATTTCCATATGAAAAAAATTTGGGCTTATTTGACAGGGAGTACCAATTTTAATTACTCGATTCTGATCCGCCTTTCTGTTGGACTCATCTTTTTCACACAAGGTATTTTGAAATATATCGATCCAAACTGGGGTGTACTGCGCTTTGCGAAGATCGGTTTTCCGTTTCCGGATTTCACAGCGCATTTTGTTGGGACATTTGAAATCATATGCGGATTCCTTGTCATTGTTGGCTTATGGACAAGGCTCGCCAGTATCCCACTGCTCATCATTAACCTCACTGCGATTGAGACAACGAAGATTCCAGAGCTTTTTCACCCAAAGCAGGGATTTTTGTTCATGGTGAGCGATGCAAGAACGGATTTCGCGATGTTAACAGGGATTCTTTTTCTTCTACTCGCAGGGGCAGGGACGTGGTCATTTGATACTCTCCTTGCAGGAAAAATTGAGAAGCACTCGCCATGAAAAACTTTAGTCTTAACAAACCGCCTGAAACCATTGTGGTTTTTTCAGAAACCACTTCTATACTCACGGCTTCCGGTGATGCGTGAATAGTGCTTTGTTTTTGAGGGTGTTATAGTGGACTTGATTCTGTATAACATCATAAAAGACTAATTAAGAGATTGTATGAAAGAATTAACAGATACTATCACATTTAACAATGAGACGAGCTTCTGGTGGAGTGCTCCTAAAGAGTATTTAATTAAGTCACTTTCAGTTGATGTTGTGCGAGGTTTATCTACGGAGCAAGTTGAGAGCTACCGTCGTTCCTTTGGATCAAATATGCTGGAGGGAATTAAGCCTACAAGAGCATGGGAGTTAATTCTAGATGGCGTCAAAGAGCCTATGATGGTTCTACTTTTATTAATCGCCGTTCTTTCACTTATATTCGGGAAACCGGCAGAGGCCACAGTTATGGTGTTTGTGGTAGCCGCATATATCGCAGTCGAGTTTATCAACAAATTTAGGACAGACCGCACGATGGCTCGTTTGCGAGAGCTGACGCAACCGATGACGAAAGTAATAAGAGAAGGCCGGGTTCAAGAAATTCATACAAGTGATGTTGTGGTAGGCGATGTGGTGATCCTTTCCGAGGGAGTGCGAGTTCCCGCGGATGTTCGGCTGATCGAATCCTTTGGAGTATTGGTAAACGAGTCTCCTTTGACGGGAGAATCCTATCCTGTTCAAAAGGATGTTAAATCAGAGGTTGACAAAGACACTCCTCTTGCAGAAAGACGAAACTGTGTGTTCTCTGGGACCACGGTTCTAGCTGGCGAGGGCAAAGGAATAGTTATGGCAGTTGGAAATAAGAGTGAGTTGGGAACTATTGCCCATCAAGTACAAGCACAGAAAAAGGAAAGAACCTTTATTCAAGAAGCCATGAGCCGTTTGGCAAAGACGTTAGCAGTTCTAGCGGTCATTGTCAGCATTATTATACCTGCAGTTGGTTTCTTGCGTGGGTTAAGCGGGCAAGAAATGATTCTGACGTGGTTAGCTTTGACCTTTTTGATGATCCCTGGCCAACCGCCAATTATCATCACGATGTCACTCGCTCTGGCTTCTTTTGCATTGGCAGATAAAAAGCTAGTTGTTAAACGCCTTCGCGGAGTAGAAGTCTTGGGACAAGTTACGGCTATAATCACGGATAAGACCGGGACGATTACCGAGAACAAAATGAGGGTGGACAGCTTTGTTCTTCCTGACGGGAGAGATGTTAAACCGCAGGTTCTCGATGACGAACTTAAACATAAAATTAGTCTTTGCTTACCTAGATATTCAAATGATCCCACTGACAAAGCAGTTGATGCCGCTTTAGATGGAGTAAGTAATGAACGTTCCTATAATCTCTTGCAGGGTTTTTCCGAAGAACACCCTTGGAGGACGCTGGTTTACAAGAATGGGCAATCATCATATGCCGCAACCGCAGGGCAGCCCGAGAGCCTCATTAACTTATCCACTATCACACCTAAACAGAAAGAAATGTTGTTTGAGATCCTTCAGAAAGAAGCAAATAATGGAAGCCGTGTAGTGGCATTTGCCTTTAAGGAAGAAATCGAAAGTGACGATGTTTCACCAAAAGGCTCAGAACTCCTTGCATTAGCTGTTCTCTCAGATCCAGTAAGACCGGGTGTTGGAGAAGCGGTATCATCTCTCTTCGAAGCTGGCATTTCCACTTACATGGTTACGGGCGACCATCCTACTACAGCAGGAACGATTGCTAGAACCATTGGTATTGATAGCGACATATTAAGCGGAAATAATTTAGAGAAAATGGGTAACCAAACCCTTTTGCAGAAACTCTCTTCAATAAGGGTTTTTGCTCGTATTTCTCCCTCGCAGAAACAGCGTTTGGTGCGACTTTTAAAGCAAAAAGGTGAGACGGTGGCAGTGATAGGTGATGGGGTTAATGATGCGCCGGCTCTTAAGGCAGCCGATGTCGGGATTGCAATGGGCGAGATAGGAACAGATTTAGCCAAAGAAACGGCTGACCTGGTTCTAACAGATGATAACTACGTCCACCTCCCTGAAGCAATATCATTGGGTCGGAAAGCACTTGATAACTTCCGTAAGGGGCTTACATATTATCTATCGGCAAAAGCAATTTTGTTATCCATCTTCTTGGTTCCTTTAGCCCTTGGTATTCCATTTCCCTTTGCCCCAATTCATATAATTATGACTGAACTTCTCATGGATCTAGCCTCATCGACAATTTTTGTGACAGAAGCTGCCGACCCTGACGTTCTTAAGAGGAAGCCTCAGACAATAACTAATTTCCTTAATAGAACAATCGCACTACGCATTTTAAGAAATGGTCTTTTTCTTGCGATAGGAATTTTAATAATATATCTGTGGTTGTACTACCATACTCATGATGTTGTTCTATCCCAAACAGCCGCATTTGTGACTTGGCTTCTAGGACACATCATGCTTGCATTAAATCTAAAGCAAGAGAAGGTGCCTCTGCTCAAACAGGGAATCTTTTCTAATCGTTTTGGTTCTCTGTGGCTGGCAGGGATGTTTGCCCTGTCTTTGGTAATCACAACGATTCCTTTTGTCCGTCCATATCTTCATATCTCGCCTTTGCCTCTCAATGTGTGGTTCGTGATCTTATTGATAATATTCATTTCAACCTGGTGGATAGAAGCATCAAAGATCATTCATGCTGAGTTAATCGAGAAATCCATATGAAACTAAATAATGCGTATGATAATAGCAATGATTAAAATAAATTCACCATTAGGGGTATTAACCAGAAAATTAATAATGAGGAGGTCACTAAAAAGTGAAATCTCAATCTGCATATTTTTCTCTACAGAAAGTGCTGGCTCATATCGGAACAGCCTATTGGCATCAACAAAAAGCCTCAGTCGGGTACAAACGAAGTTTTCATCCATTGTATATAGTCCTGTTCTTGGGTCTGACCTTGGGGATATCGTGCTGGGCGGATAGTGCCGCGGCGCAGTCCAACTCCGGCTCGGCGTCTACGGTGGCGACGGTGCCGGGGATGCCGCCGGTGGTGGACCCGACCAATCTCTACAGCGAGGTATCGGCCGGCCGGCTCAGCCCCGCGGTCGCCGGTGCACTGCAGCGAGTCTACGTTCCCAACGTGCGGTCGAACGATGTCTACGTGATCGATCCCACCACACTCAAGGTTGTGGGCCGCTTCAAGGTCGGTGCGAACCCGCAACATGTGGTCCCGTCCTGGGATCTGAAGACTCTCTGGGTGGCGAACAACGCAGAGGGCCGCACCCACGGGAGCCTCACCCCCATTGACCCCAAAACGGGCAAGCCGGGTCTCGCCATCGCGGTGGACGACCCATACAATATGTATTTCACGCCAGACGGCCGATCGGCGATCGTGGTGGCCGAGACGCTCAGGCGTCTCGACTTTCGTAATCCCCACACGATGGCGCTTCAGTCGTCTCTCGCGACCCCGCAGTGCGCGGGCATCAACCACGCTGACTTCTCGATCGATGGACGGTACGTGATCTTCACCTGCGAGTTCGGCGGCGGCCTGGTGAAGATCGACCTCGTAAAGCGCAGGGTGCTCGGTTACCTAAAGCTTTCGAAAAGGAGCATGCCCCAGGACATCCGCATCTCGCCTGACGGGAGGGTTTTCTACGTGGCCGACATGAAGGCCGACGGCGTGTTCATGGTGGATGGCGACACGTTCTCCGAGATCGGCTTCATTCCGACGGGCATCGGGACGCACGGGCTCTACCCAAGTCGAGACGGAAAGAAGCTCTACGTCGCCAATCGTGGCTCCCATAAGATCCACGGGCGGCCGCACGGCAAGGGCAGAGTGTCCGTCATAGATTTTGCCACGCGCAAGGTCGAGGCGACCTGGCCTATTCCGGGCGGAGGCAGCCCCGACATGGGCAATGTGAGCGCTGATGGGAAGCACCTCTGGCTCTCGGGGCGCTACGACGATGTCGTCTATGAGATTGATACCACGACCGGC
>JBLNAE010000047.1:0-7418 GCA_050259195.1 Ignavibacteriales bacterium | reverse complement strand
AGTAAAGCTTGGTTACTCCATTTAGATGACCGTCTTTACACCCCCACTCCGTCTGCACCACTCCGTGCGGATAGTAATCCTTGACTATTCCATTGGGATTCTTTTTACAGATTGGGTTGGGCGCATCTCCAAATGCAACGGAGGAGGTAAATAGGATTATTAAAATTACGATGAGTCTCTCAGCCATTTTATCCTCCACATTTATTTGTAGAACCCTTAACTTTCCCACACAGCGGCCTGTTACTCTGTACTCTCTATCGTCTCTTCCGTAACTGTTCCCGCTAAAATGTTTCTATCATCTAAGAACTCTACTGGGTCAGCGTCTTTGCCATGCTCCCACATAAGCGAGAAAAACCAGATACCGCTCTCTCCTATGCAGAAATCCGCAGGCGTGAAAGTCATCTTGGAATCAAGTGGCGGCTCTGGCCGTTCAGGGTTATACTCCGCCTGCCAGCCAAATACTTCGCCTTTCCAAGACTTTCCTTCAGCGTGCAACTTGGCGGCAAACTTTTTGACCTCACCAAGGTCAGGGATGATGACGGGCACAATAGAAGTATAGTTCTCATGCGTCTTAATCCTAGCCCTAGCGGTTACCACGTTTGTTCCGCTCCTTTTGCCACGCTTCCAAGATGTCATCTTGATATTCTATCACAATTCTCTTAATCTCGTTCAGTTCGTGCCCTCGAAATCCTCTCGATCTGGCCAATGCAACGGGAGTCATCCAATACTTTGCTTCTTTGCTCTCTTTTCCAACATGGATATGGGGTGGTTCGTCGAGATCGGCTTCGTAAAACCAAAATCGGTAACCCTTGATCCGCAACACAACAGGCATAGTTTTTTCTTTTTGAGCATTTCAGCTTCAGCACTGATCGGATTTCAGCACCACCCTCTCATTCACTCCAGCTCCTCATGCCTCCACCCGCCTCCATCACTAACCCCAGTCACCTTTAAAACCTTGTCCACAAAGCCCTCTACAAGGTCATTGATGGTTTTTAACTCGATGTAATGAGGCGGACTTATCGGCATTATTATCACCCCTTCTCTCGATAATTTCAGGGCGTTCTCCAGAGCTATTGAGCTAAGCGGGGTTTCTCTGAGGGCAATCACGAGTTTTCTTCTCTCTTTAAGAGCCACCTGAGCAACTCTTGTTATGAGCGTATCCGAGATTCCCGAAGCGATTTTCCCAAGGGTTGAAACGGAGCAGGGAATTATAACAAGCGCATCAAAAGGATTGCTCCCTGACGAAAAAGGAGCCGCAAGGTCCCAGTCGTCAAACGTCTTTTTCGACCAGGGGCTGAGTTCTTCGACTTTGAGTCCTAATTCCTCGTGCAGAGCCCTTTTCCCCCATTTGCTGACAATGAGAAACTTATCGTCGGGGCATTTTCTCAAGAAATTAACCCCGTATATTGCACCCGAAGCCCCCGTGATTCCTACAATAGTGCGCATCTCAAGGTAAGTATATCCCAGAGAGAACGAAAAGAAAAACAACAAATCCGAGGAGGGCATTTATTTTGAAAAAGGCGAAATCCACGTCAGCCGATTTCCTGTGCTCCCAGAAAAGGAGAAGTCCCGATATAACCAGAAAGGGAAGTGCATAGATTGATTTGAACTCGTAGAAATAAAGCGCAATGAGAGCGAGAAATGAGAAGAGATGAAGAATGGCCGAAATAAAAAGCGCTCTTTTCTTGCCGTATCTCGAAGTAAGGGAGAACACCCCGCTCTGTCTGTCAAATTCCTCATCGAGCGTGGCATATATAACGTCAAACCCGGAGACCCAGAAGAACGTAAAAAGAGAAAGAAAAAGAGGTGGAATAATCCCATTAGCTGAGCATCTAATCGCAAACCATCCTCCAAGCGGAGAAAGTGAGAGTCCGAGTCCCACTCCAAAATGGCAGAGTGAGGTGAATCTTTTCATGTATGGATAAAAGGTAAAAACAATGAGCGGAATTGGAGACAGATACAGAACAAAGTCGCATATTAGATAAGCAGCAATCAAGTAGATTAAAATGCCCACTCCAACAATCGCAGAGGCTTCAATAAGGCCTATTCCCCCTGCAGGGAGTTCTCTTTCTTTAGTTCTAGGGTTTCTCCTGTCAATCTCCCTATCTATGATTCTATTGAGCCCAAGGGCTGCAGTCCTTGCTCCAAACGCAGCAATTAGTATGAGAACCAGCACACGAATCCCGGGAACGCCTCCCGCCGCTAAAAAGGCTCCGCTCAGGATTAGTGGAAGAGAAAAAAGCGTGTGTTCAACCTTAACGAATCTCCCGTATGTTTTTAATTTTTCCATTGTACTGAATTCAGGATTTTATCCAGCTTCAACTTTAACTTTACTTTTATAGTTTCTCTTTTAGAATACTTGATTAAACTCAATCTTGTTAAAGAAAGCACTATGGAAGCGCCGGAGCTAACAGAAAAAATATCCGATTGCCTCAAGGAAGGAAACCTAGAAGGGATTAGAGACATGCTATCCTCTATACACACATCAGAAATAGCCGCTCTTATTCAATCCCTCGACCAGGAAGACCGCTCCAAGGTGCTTAATTCTCTAGATACCGAAACGGCCTCTCAGATAATCCTCGAACTGGAGAAAGAACAGAGACAGGAAATCCTTGAGGAACTCGACCACGAAAAGATCGCCGATATCGTAGAGGAGATGGACTCAGACGATGCCGCCGATGTGATCGCGGAACTACCTCATGACACAGCAAAGGTTGTGCTTGAGAAGATGGCTCCTGAGGAGGCTAAAGAGGTTGAGCCCCTGCTCAAATATCCGAGCGATACGGCAGGGGGAATAATGCAGAAAGAGTTAGTTCAGGTGATACATGACTCCACGGTGAGGGACACGATAGGATGGATTCGACTTATCGCCGACGAGGTTCAGGATTTTTATGGAATCTATGTTACCGATGAAAGCGATAGGCTCCTTGGAACCGTATCGCTTAAAAGATTGATCTTAGCCAACCCCATGACGAAGGTAGGAGAAATGATGGAGCCGGTTGTTGTTACGGTAACTCCTTATGTTGACCAGGAAGAGGTTGCCAATATTTTTAAAAAATACGATATAGTCTCGCTTCCCGTCGTGGACGAAGACAGGAAACTTTTGGGGCGTATAACGGCAGATGATGTAATAGACGTTATCACCGAGGAGGCATCGGAAGATATATACGGTCTCGCCGGAGCGGGAGAATACGTACATCCTATATATACTCCTACCCTTACCAGGGTAAAACTTCGTCTCCCCTGGCTTCTTCTAACCCTTTTTGGAGAGCTTTCCATTGCATTCGTAATCGCACATGCTTTTAAACCAACGCTTCAGCGCGTCGTTGTTCTTGCCGCTTTCATGCCAGCCATAATGGCAACGGGCGGAAACGTGGGGCTCCAGGCAACGACTGTAGTGATAAGGGGTCTTGGAATGCAGACGATCAGCCTAAATCAGGCCTTTAGAGTTATTATCTCTGAGATGAGATTGGGTCTTTCCCTGGGAGTAATATGCGGAACTATTGCCGCTCTAATAGGCGCGCTGATAGGCATACGCGAGCCTGAGGTTATAAAAATAGCGCTTTCTATTTTCATAGCAATGTCTTCTGCAACCATTGCAACCGCATTTATGGGAGCGGCTGAACCGCTTGTTCTACATAAATTAAAGTTCGATCCGGCTGCGGCCTGCGGCCCTTTTGTTACAATGTTTAATGACATTTTTGGATCAATCGTTTATCTACTTATTGCTACGATTATTTTTTAACGCAAAATTAGGATTAGCCACAAAGGCGCTAAGACACAAAGCTTAGTTTATATTATAAAAATAAATATAGTATTTTCTTAGTATCTTCGTGCCTTCGTGGTAAATATATATTTCCATGAAAATTTCCGAGGCGCTTCTCATTCGCAAGGTTGAGCACGGCGAGGCAGATTATGTGCTCACTCTCTTTACCAAGGATTTTGGAAAAATAAGGGGACTTGCAAAAAATGCAAAAAAGAGCAGAAAACGGTTTGGGGGGAGGCTTGAGCCGTTTGTGCATCTTCGCGCGAGGTTTCATGAGAGGCCAGGCGTGATGAAGTTTATTGAAGACTCCGAAACTATAGAAGTGTTTTCGACTCTTATGGAGGAGATAGGGCTTTTTACATGGGGAAGTTTTATCTTGGAGAATGTAGACGCGCTTCTTCCCGAAGAAGAGCCTAACGAAAGGATGTTTGAGCTTCTGGTTCGAACCCTGTCTGACTTAGATTCCAAGAAAAGCCCTTTGACTGTGGCTTTGAAATTTCAAATTTCCGCTCTTTCTCTATCCGGATACAAACCGGATTTCGATGCCTGCGCAACGTGTGGAGATTCGATAGGAGAGAACGCCTTTTTTAGCATTCAAAAAGGCGGGGTTCTCTGCGACGGCTGCAAGAAGAATGAGCCAAATGGGTTTGGGGTATCGAAGGATTTTCTTAGACAAAAAGATTTAATAAGTTTCCCCAACCACGATTTAGAAATGTCTTTTGATTATGTAAAATTCCTGCTAAAATTCACCGAGTATCACACAGGAAAAGAGATCAGATCATATAAATTTTTAGAGGAGCTAAGAGATGATTAAGGTTCCGGGATTTCTTGGGTCCGGTATATCTTCGGGTATAAAGAAGAATGGAAAAAAGGATTTGGGTCTTATATTTTCGAAGGTTCCGGCAAAGGTATCAGGATTTTTTACAACCAACGTTGTAAAGGCAGCTCCCGTCCTCCTGGGAATGGAAAGAATAAAAAGCGGTTTGTGCCAGGCAATTATTGTAAACAGCGGAAATGCAAATGCATGTACGGGGAAAATAGGATTAAGGGTTGCAGCCGCTACAACAAGATTCGTAGCCCAGGAACTCAAAATCCATGAATCCCGCGTCGTTCCTTCATCAACTGGTGTGATAGGAATGCCCCCTCCTCTTGAAAAGATTGAAAAAGCGATTCCTCGGCTCGTCTCAGAACTACGAGAAGACGGGTTCTTAGATACAGCAGAGGCAATAATGACAACAGATAAATTTTCCAAATACGCTGTAGCACAAATGAAAGTTGACGGGAGGTTAGGAACCATCTGCGCTTTGGGAAAGGGAGCCGGTATGATTGCCCCCAACATGGCTACAATGCTCTGCTTTATCCTAACGGATATTAATCTCAATGCGAAGGCTCAAAAAAAAGCTCTTAAAAACGCAACGGATGACTCGTTTAACAGAATCATAGTTGATGGGGATATGTCTACGAACGATACAGTGCTCATGCTCTCAAACGGCGCTTTGGGAAACAGTCCCATAGAAGATGGAGATAAAAACTACAGGACATTTGAAAAGATTCTCACACAACTAACAACAGAAATCGCGGAGATGATTGTGCGAGATGGGGAAGGAGCGACAAAGGTCGTGAGGATTATTGTAAAAGGAACGAGAAATGAAAAGAATGCCGAAAAAATCGCCCGCACCCTCGGCTCTTCTCTTCTTGTAAAAACCGCCCTCTATGGAGAAGACGCAAACTGGGGACGAGTGCTTGCAGCGGCAGGAAGGGCAGGAGTTGAATTCGATCCTCTGAAAGTGGACTTATATTTTGGCGATTACAAGGTAGTGAGAAACGGCATCGAGATAATGGATGAGGACAAGGTAAACCACATCCTCAAAAAACCAAGCTTCACAATTACGCTGGACCTCAAAGGCGGAAAGTTCAGTTATTTCGTGATTGCGAGCGATATAACTATGGATTACCTGAGGCTTAACGCTCAATATAGAACTTAGTTTTGAATTGTAGGAGCACGTTTCAAACCCGCCCCTACATAAATCACACATTAAACCTGAATAGCATTATGTCGCCATCTTGAACCAGGTAGTCCTTTCCCTCAGAGCGCATCTTTCCGGACTCTCTAACCGCCGCTTCGGAACCATAAGCAATGAAATCTTCGTATTTTATAGTCTCTGCCCGAATAAACCCCCTTTCAAAATCGCTGTGAATCACGCCGGCGGCTTGAGGAGCTTTTGTGCCAGCCTTGATTGTCCATGCTCTTACTTCTTTTGGGCCAGCAGTAAAGTAGGTAATAAGCCCCAGTTTATTAAACGCGACTTGTATAAGCCTATTCAATCCTGAGCTTGTAAGACCCAGTTCGCTAAGAAAAAGCTTCCTTTCCTGTTGGTCGAGCTGGACGATCTCCGCCTCTATTTTGGTGCAAACAATAATCACATTCGATCCTTCGCTTTCGGCAAGATCCCTTACTTTTTGAACCTCCGAATCACCCGAACCGTCGGGAATATTGTTTTCCGATACATTGCAAACATAGACCACCTGTTTTGAGGTAAGTAGAAACAGCTCTTTTATAATTTTCTCTTCCTTATCGTTGTCCGCAGGAAATTTTCTTACCTTGTTTCCCTGCTCCACAAATTCCCTGAGCTTCTTTACTAATTCAAGCTCTTCCTTTACTGTCTTATCGCCACCCTTTGCCTGAGTGGAAAGCCTCTGCTCGCGCTTCTCAATGGTCTCAAGGTCTTTAAGGATAAGCTCATCCTCTCACACGGGATTAACAATTACACCTTTGTAGGACTAGAGGTCCAAAAGAGATACGCATACTTGTAGGTAATTACTGGACCTCGCGGACATCCGTGCGGTGAACAATCATAAAAATTTGAGTCTGGAGCTAGTGAAAACATATTTAATGGGCGAAGGATAACATTTCGAAATGCGATTAACTACTGTGGTAAAATAGAAAGTAAATATGCCTAAGGTAATTCAAAGCCAGGAAAATCTCGCAATTGATTTACTTTGTGGTAACCTATTCCCCGAATTTTCCAGTGGTAGGCCGAAATCCTTTCTTTCGGCTTTTTTTGTACCTATTGACCCCACAATAGAATTCCTACTAGCAGTTTTAGGGAATGAAGCGCCAAAGCATAACCTAGATGGGCCAGTCCTAAATCTACCACTAGATACACTTCTAAAACGTGCTGAATCTGGAGCGAAACTAATTCACGACTTGGACGTGAGGATCGCTAGAGGAGAAATTACAGGGGACTTATTCAGAGTGGATAGCCATGGTGATCAAATTAAGTTTACGTGCAATAATCCAGGGTTTGCTGATTTCTTTTTGCTCTTTCCAGGGTGCGGGAAAGCTATCCAAATGCTTATCAAGCTAGCAATCCAGGCAAATCGGAGTCTTTTCCGTCCTGATGGCTTTGCGGTGGGGCCGGCTTTTTGTGCTATTTTTGAATTGCTACGCAGAGATACTTTTAATTTTAAAAAGGCAGGGGAGATAATAGGAAAAGCTATATCAGACGCTTGCGGTAGAACTATAATAGAGATTTCAAAGTGGGGAAACATGGACTCGGTAGATGAAATCGCAGTTGGAGAAATTTTCTTTGGAACTCTAATGAATGCTTGTAAAGACAGGTTTTCGGGTCTTTCAGAGAATGAGGTCAGA
>JBLNAE010000046.1:0-6744 GCA_050259195.1 Ignavibacteriales bacterium | reverse complement strand
AACCCCTCTCACAGTTGGGTAATAAGGGGTGCTTTAACACCCCAAAATACACAACTTCTCCCGTTCTCCGCAGGCTCTAATATGGCCGCATGCTGCAGTTTTTAAGTCTCATAATTGCAGGTGCAATTACCCTCATTCTGGTAGGGATAGGAGCCACTCACGGCTTCAGCTTTCAGGTCTATGTCGGAATGCTCATGGCTGGAGCCAAATTCATCATTGAGTTTGTGAAGTTAATCCTCCATCTCTGAGAAGAGGGGATTGCAGGTTTTAAAAACTAAATAAAGGGAGGTGAGAAAAAGAAAAGATCTAGACGGAGGTGATGCTAAGAGAATGATTGATTTAGTACAGGCTGGGGGAGTACTAATCTCCCCTGGCCAAAGAAGGCTTAAACAAATTCAAAACTAAATAAAGGAGGCATTAAACCATGCGTTTACAGTCAATAGAAGAAGTAAAGAATTTAAAATATTCAGTAAATGAGATTTATGTTACCACTGTTCTTTCTGAGGTAAGGCTAGGCTCAGTAATAGGAGAGATCTCTCTCCGTGGAGAAGATTACAAGCTTTCCTCAGGTGCTGTATACAGGATATGCCGTGTACTGGGTGTCCCTTACAGCTTTGCAATGGCTCTTTCTGAGACGATGCCCGATATACGGCGCGAGCTATCATCGAGGATTGTTTCCCAGTCCAATAAGCAGGTGACCTTCAAGGTAGACAGGGACTCCTCAAAGGTAATCGGCCTTTTTCCCACAAGGGATGATTACATATCGGCCCATAGATTTCTGGAAATAACAGAAACACTCTACAGTAAAACATCCCAATTCTCAGGTGTTGAAAATATTCTGGTGGATGTAAACGATGAATCCTCTTCAGCGTTCTTCTATACCCCCAATGAGTTCTCTCCCATAAAGACAAACAGCGCTGATCTATTCAGGTACGGGATAGGGTTTTCCGCATCGAGTCTTGAGTACTACCAGCCCTCTATCTCTGAATCCCTGTACAGGCTTATCTGCTCGAACATGACATATACTCCTTCTCATGGAGGTGTAATATTTAGAAGCCGTGACCGGGAGAGAATACTTAATGCTGCTGAGTTTATCCTGAGAGAGCCTGAAAGGGTATCAAGGTATCCACAAATCCTCAGCTCACTTACTGAGAAGAGGCTTTCGTACAGAGAGGCTGAGTATGCCTATTCATATATAGATAAGCTCAAGGACTCTCAGGGGATATGCCTTGTGCCTGATCTTGAGAGAAGAATACCTCTTTCAAGGGTTGCAATAGCCTATGGATATGAGAGCCCTGATGCAGTGCCCGACTCACCTTCGTGGAGAGCCTCCGCCAGAACTCCAATAACTCCGTACGAGGTGTTTAACCACCTTACTGAAATAGGCTCTCACTATACCCATATACCTGAAAAGGAAAGGCTCAATGTGCTCATAAATGCAGGGAATCTGATGTTTAAAGAAAGCTGGGACCTGGAAGAGCTTGCCCCTCGGGAAGTGGACTTCTCCGGCTGGAAGGCCGAGGCAATCAGGGTAGTGCAGTAAATCCACAACAAAGATACAACGGGGTTGGATTAAAACTCCAGCCCCGCCTCTTTTAAAAACACAAAACCAAATAATGGAGGTAACAACAATGGCAAAGCCAAAAGAATCAACCAAAGTAAGAGGAATCGTTGAGACAGTCAATGATAAGGGAATCAAGATTGATGGAGAGTGGTATAACTTCTCAAAGTATAACAGGGTTGAAACCCCCACTGAGGGTGAGGAGGTAGAGATTGAGGTAAGAGAGAAGTGGATTAAGTCTTTATGGAAGCCAAACTTTACAGGACAGCAAAGAGAGGGAAAAAGCCCATCGGTTGACAACCATACTAGAGTAACCCGTCTTGCCCTTCTCAATACCGCGACCTCGATCCTCACAACTCATGGAAGACCTGTAGAGGTCGAGTCTGTCATTAACACTGCCCATGTGCTTGAAACGTACGTGTACGAAGACCGGCAAAGTGAAGATAATGAAGATGTTCCATTTTAGGAGGTGATTGACTATGAAAGGAGCAATTGAGATTGTCCTCAAATCAGAGGAAGCCAGAATCGGTAGGGCAGTAAAAGCCGTGATGAGTAGCAGTTACAAGATAAATATACTCAAGAATGACTCTAATGAGGTGAGGGCTTATGTGCTTAACGAAACCAAGGAATACGCTGTAGTGGTCAACGATTCAGGGAGGTGTTTCTGTTCCTGTCATGACCGATTTGTAAATGAGCACATATGCAAGCACATATTGATGGTGATCTTCGAGAGACTTTACAAAAACAGAAAAGAGGCCAAAGAAGAGAACCGAGAAAACACAGAAAAGGAGGCATTGGAAGCGAAACCATGAACAGGGATTTTGTTAAATAAATTCCAAAAGGACGGTAGTTTTCTTACCGTCCTATTTTATTTTTAAACATCTCTCTTTAGCCATGGCGACTAAGCACTAAGGTTCGACAAATGCTCACACTTTCTATATAATAAATTTCTAATCTTTTTGCTCTAAGCATGATTTTTCATGGTCTTTTTGTAGGAATTGACAAGTATGAGTCGCCCCTCATACCAAATCTCACCTGTTCTTCACGTGATGCGCAAGCCCTATATGCGCTTTTTGCGGATACTTTCGGAGTTGATAATTCTGTCCTTTTAACCAATGAAAAGGCAACGCGTGAAGCAATTCGCTCTCAGTTCGAGAGACGATTATGGGACACTGCATCTGAAGATGTTGTAGTATTAGTGTTTTCTGGGCATGGTTCTGATTCTCATCATTTAGTTACATATGATGCCGATCCGCTGAACCTCGATGCGACAACCATTCATCTTGATGAGTTGACTGATCTGTTTTCTAATATTCCAGCACGGAATGTAATCCTGTTCCTTGACTGCTGTTTTGCAGGTGGTGCTGGATCCAAAGCGTTTCATCTTGAATATGCAAAAAAATCCGTTGCTTCTACTGAAGAGATCCTGACCCATATTGGTGGGAGAGGACGAGTTATTTTTACCGCGGTTAAGCCGGATCAAGAGGCGATTGAGGATAGAAGGCGCAGATACAGTCTTTTCACTTTTTACCTTATAGAAGGCTTACGCGGCGCTCCAGAGATAACAAAAGGTGACCGTATCTCTCTTTTTTCTCTAGTTGAGTTCGTCACACGTTGGGTAACCGAAGCTGCAAGACAAATTCGGCATACACAGGAACCAAGCTTCCGTGGTACGGTGGATGGCGAAATTACCTTCCCCGTATTGAGGCCGGGGAGAATCTATGGCGAGTACTTTCCAGAGCAAATTCAGATCCGAATCGGGTCTAGGGTACAAGAGTTAACCACTTATGGCTTTCCTCAGAACTTACTAGATACGTGGCGGGATACGGTATCAGAGCTGAATGAACTCCAGCGAACATCCATAAATGACTTTAGTCTGCTCAAAGGGGAGCATTTGGTCGTTTCTGCTCCAACTTCGGCAGGGAAGACGATGATTGGTGAGCTAGCCGCTCTTAAAGCATATTTAAATCGGGAACGAACATACTTTCTTCTGCCCTTGCGAGCATTGGTAAATGATAAGTTCGATGAATTTGTTCGTAAATACTCCACTTATGGTTTGCGTATCATTCGCTCAACTGGTGAGATAGCAGATGATAACGAGGCACTTATGCGTGGGAAGTTTGATATCTGTATGCTTACATACGAGAAATTTGCTGCATTAGCATTGATGAATCCTCATTTGTTACGACAGGTGGGTTTGGTGGTGATAGATGAAGTACAAATGATCGCCGACAAGAATCGGGGAGCGAATCTGGAGTTTTTGTTGACCTTGCTACGAGCTCAACGTCGACTAGGCATAGAACCGCAAATTATTGCACTCTCGGCTGTTATTGGAGACACCAACGGTCTTGAGGAATGGCTCTCAGCCCGGTTGCTACGTTCCGACATTCGACCCGTTCCACTTGACGAAGGCGTAATAGGAATGGATGGAACATTCCGGTTCCTGACTGATAACGGCGAGGAGAAACAGGAACGCAGATTCGTTGCGCCTGAGTATAGGAAGGGTTCTTCTCAGGATATTATTATTCCTCTTGTTCGAAAACTAGTAGATGACGGCGAGAAGGTGATTGTATTTCGAGATACTAAACCCATTGTCCGAGCAACGGCCAACTATTTGCGCACGTCATTAGGAATTCCACCAGCACAGGCGGTAATTGATGCGCTTCCTACTGGTGATCCTTCAGAAGCATCAGGACTTTTGCGAGAATGCCTTCAGGGAGGAGTGGCTTTTCATAATGCTGATTTGGACCGTGAGGAACGACGGGTAATCGAAGAAGCGTTCCGTAATCCCTCAAGCGACCTTAAAGTTTTGGTTGCGACCACAACTCTAGCTATGGGAGTTAATACTCCAGCGTGGTCTGTTGTGATCACGGGTCTTCAACACCCAGATGGCCCCTATTCTGTAGCAGAATACAAAAACATGGTTGGGCGTACCGGTAGATTAGGTTTCACACCGAAAGGAAAATCTTTTTTGATTGCGACCTCCCCCAGTGAAGAACATCAGTATTGGACACACTATGTAATTGCAAAACCGGAAGATATAGTCTCCCGGTTTACCGAAAGTGATCCACTATCCCTAATTTGTAGAGTACTTGCCACAGCCGCTGCATCACGAATTATATCTATGTCTGAGGAAGATATACTTGATTTCATTGAGGATAGTTTTGCAGCTCACCAAGTTCGAAGACAAACTGGTCAGGCATTATGGGAAAGGAATGTTTTGTTAGATGCATTACAGCGTTTAAAAGATCATGGTTTGGTAAGTGACCATGAAGGACGATATTACTTAACTGAACTAGGAAAAATTGCTGGAGAGTCAGGAATTGAAGTGGTAAGCGTGATCCGCCTCGTGGATGCACTTCGAGGAGTACCCGGCTCTGAACTAACAGATGGTGCTCTGATTGCAGCAACTCAAGTAACTAAGGAATTGGATGATGTAATCTTTCCGGTTCACAAGAAATCTACTCAGGAGCGAGGTCGATGGCAAGGTGCTGTTCAACAGCAATGTTTTCCATATTCTATAGTACGCACTCTTCGTATGACTGCGAAGGATGATGCAGATTATACCTGTCGTTGCAAACGAATCTCCGCTATGCTTATGTGGCTTGATGCTGTGGAGTTGAATAAGATTGAAGCATCATTATTACGACACTTGCCTAGCGAGAATGCCGCAGGTCCAATCCGTGCAATTGCTGATCGCACCAGAGATCTTATTACAGCAGTAGCAAAAGTTGCTGAGATCTTAGGTCATGGAAAGATTCACTTAGATAGCCAAGTAGAACGGCTGACCATTCGCTTGGAACTTGGAATCCCTGAAAATCTGGTATGGTTAGGGGAAATAACCGGACGATCTCTAGAAAGAGGGGATTACCTTAACTTCCTTCGAGCAAATATTGTAACATCAGAAGATCTTCTTAAAACTGAAGAAGAAATTTTGATTAAAATCCTAAAAAATCCTGGGAAAATAAAAACCATTCAGGCTGTTAAGAAATTTTTGGCTGATGAAAAAGTGAAAGAGATAGCTGACGGAACTCTTCCAATGCCGCGTGTTCCTAATAACCTAACAGATTAACATATCTACCTCACCTGTAGGCTCAAACTCAATGGTGTAATTGCGGCCACAATACTCTAACAAAGGGATTACTGGATCTATTTAGACACATTTGTACCCCTTTTATAAATACCTTAAAACCTTTTGCCTGAAAGTTTCACCGACTATCATCTACAAAGCACCCAAGATATAATGTTAAGGTAATTCAGGTTATTGAATGCCAGCTATAGTTCGATCAAGTCATAAAGAGATGTGTAATCGCATCGCGGATAGAAACAAGTTATACCCCAGCACGACTTGAACAATTTTTGAGGAGTGTGATACATGCCGCCACCCGCAGTTAAGACCATTCGAGATCTAATCTATTGGCAGTATGCCAAAATTATTTCAGAATCGGCTGGAGCAGGGAAGAAACAGTATGCTTTCGTTATGAACCGCTTTAAGAAGTTGCAGTCATAGGAGATTGAATGGTCAGGGTCAATTCGAGAATATATCCGAGAGTGCGAAATGCCCAACCAATGTATTTACTGCCAATCAACCAAAGATCTTTCTTACGACCATCTTATATCCCGTAACCGCGGTGGTCCGGATATTGCGGATAACGTTGTAATGGCCTGTAAAAACTGCAACTCTTCAAAATGTGATAAAGGAGTATATGAGTGGTTTAAAATTGATCGTCGTTATGATGTTCCCCGTGTAGTTGAGGGGAAATATTTGAAACTTCTATATAAACTCCATTTAGAGATAGGCACTCTAGACGCTGGGAGGATCGATATTGAAAGACTTTGTAATGGTTGTGAGCTTCAATACCTATGTAAAGAGCCCACCCTGACAGTCTATTGCTTAGAAAGCATCTTAAGAAGGAAGTAGTCATGGTAGCATATAACAGCGTGTATCTGGTTTTAGCTACGTCCTATAAGCCACATTTCTCCACCTACTCGAATCTTATTACCGGCCTTAGGCTGAGTTCAAATGGAACTCAGCAAAGAAACAGGGATTCAAAAAGGAAAGTTCAAAATTAAACTCATACCCTCTGATTTACCCGAGGGAGAAAAAGAGCGGCATCTCTTTGAGGTTCTCGATATGCTGCTTGCTCTCAATCCACAGCAAAAACAGAAGATCGGGTCAAAGC
>JBLNAE010000045.1:0-3839 GCA_050259195.1 Ignavibacteriales bacterium | reverse complement strand
GTGATCCATCAGTCGAAAAGAGCTTGAATGAACCACAGAAGCGGTCCACGGGGTCGTTCAACTTTGGTGCACGCCCCCAGAGCTGCACCGCATGTTGATTGAAATAGGTGATCAGCCCTTCTGGGTTACAAGTGTATGCCCCGACAGGCAGCTTCTCCAGCAAGCGACGGAAATGCAATTCACCTCGCAGGGCTGATTTGGCCTGCCGTTCATGACTAATCCCTTTTTCCAATGTTTGTTCCCACATAGCCACCTCCCTCATTTATTGGTTGCCATTGACACCAGGCATAAGGGGACCCCAGCTATTTTTCCAAACTCAAAATAAAAGCAATTTACGACCATAACGGTACGCGATGTGCTGCCGCAAGCGAGTCAAAATGAAAGCGTGTGGAGAGCGAGGTACAGCAGGAATTGCGACCAGGCAAGCATACACACCGAGGTCGTCTTACTTATAAGTATACTGAAAAAACATTGAAAAAAGATATATTTTTTTGAAAGAAGATGAGTAAGATGGGGTTAAATCCCCACAAGTCCATATGCATATGCTAGAGTATATGGGTCGCAATTATACCTTTGAGTTTGAGCTTGCTGGTCGAGTAAAGAAAAGTTTAATTAAAAACTGAGATTACGCAAAAGTCGTAAGTAGGATTCTATTAACAAACCATGCGAGCAAAATTTTCAAAAATAAAAATTGAGCTTGTTACACAACGGTCTCGACTTCTTATAATTCCTGTGTAGCCAATCCGTATCAGCTCTTTGCTTCAAGCCCCCAGCTTACAATATGTTGCGGAATAACCTCAATAATTACCGCATTCCCTTCTTCAATCGGAGCTTCTCTTTCATACTGGGGGTATTTCTGGTAAAGCAGCTTCCTGAGTTTACGAAACTCTGCCCTTTTAGATATAATCCTTGCTTCACCTTGGATAAGTATTCCTCTGAGATAGGGCCAGATTTCGGTATACTCATCGCATACTAAAGCCACTTTACTATTTTCTTTTAGATTCTTGATCTTTTTTGACTTCTTTCCGGTAGCAAAGTAGATACTATTTCCCTCCATGACATGACACACAGGAACATTATGAGGCACACCGCTTTTGTCAACCGTAGTTACTCTTATCACACGTTGCAGGGAGATAAAATCCTTCTCCGTCTTTTTTAATTTCATTTAGGTTGTCGTCTCCTTAATGCAGAATAAACTTTTTCAGAGGATTTACAATTACATATAAAAAATGATTTTAGCTCAAGTTAAAAAGTAAAGTCAACAAAAATCTTAGGGTAAAAGAAGCAAGTAGGTATACCGAAAAAGTATCTCTTCGCAACTGATACCATTACAAGTGAGGAATCATCCATCTAGAATCCAAAAAATCAAGCATAATCAAAATTCTAGCCATTCATAAAAATCCCTTGTATCCTGATAATATGAAAAGGCTGTGCAACCTTTAGCGGTGGTTGCTAAACTATCCCTGGATAAACTTATAGAGTGGTGCCCAGCACGAAGTATTTGGTTAAAAGCTCCAGATATTAGAGGAGGTTTTGAGTGAACAAAGAAACCGAGAGAATGAGCAAAACCCCAAAGATAGCTGATGCACGCGATGTGATCGTCCACGGAGGAAGTACGGGATTCGCTCAAGAGATCATCGTCGGCCCACACCAGTTAGCTGCCGACGAGCCGTTATCTGTAGGCGGAACTGATGCAGGGCCAACACCCTACGATTTTCTGCTCGCCGCCTTGGGCTCGTGTAAGTCAATGACAGTCACGATGTACGCGCAACGCAAGAGCTGGCCACTTCAAAGTGTTACCGTTCGGCTTCGGCATTCGAAGATTCATGCTGAAGACTGCGCCGAGTGCGAGACTAAGGAAGGAAAGATTGATCGGATCGATCTGGACATCGAGTTTGATGGGCCGTTAACTAATGAGCAGCGGTCGAAGCTCCTCGAAATTGCTGAGAAATGCCCAGTTCACCGAACACTCATCTCGGAGATTAACATAAGGACGAAAGTGGTTTGATAGAACGTAACCGCCTGTGAGCCCAGAAAGAGTCGCAGCAACCATGTTCAAAGAAGATTCTCATGACAGGCTAACCCGTCTATAGAACTCTTGGCATGGGATCCTTACGGTCGGATGACCCGAAAAAAACATGAGCTAGGATGGAAGATCAACTATGAGTGGAAGGAGACCCAAAGGAACGGAAGGTTATGGCTCATATTCCACAGTGCCCACGCAGAGACCTGCTGTCGTCGAAAGCAACAAAACTCAGGAAGCGAAGGAAGACATTGTGACAGTTGCTGGTAAGGATTCTTTTCCGGCAAGCGATCCTCCGGCATGGACATTAGGGCGGGAACCGGGAAATGATTAACGATCCACGAAGTGAGTTGCAAAAGATATCTGTAGGTCCTTCTACTTTTTATGTTGCTCGGCGTAATGAGTCATGCCTGTGACATCTATTACCACCACGGGTTCATTTCCAATAACCCAAGCATCATGTCCAGGTGGAAGATGTGATACATCGCCTGGACCAAACTCAGCCTCCGTGCCATCATCCATTTTAACCTTCAATCGTCCTGAAACATGGTACTGGGTGTGGGGAGCCTCACAGCTTTTGGTCTTGGCTATTGGCTTGACATGCTCGGACCACTTCCATCCAGGCTCAAGAGTGGCTCGGCCAAACTTGATACCCTCGACTGTAACAATCTCCACCTTTCCTTTGGAAAAGGTGCGTATCTCATCCGGTGAGCCTAGACTTTTTTTCTGCATCTTTGCCATATCTGGTTACCTCCTTGTCTCATATAATATACTAGCTGTAAGCCAAGGGAAACTTAACCCTACTTCTTACCTGCCTGTTTACCGTACTTCTTGACCGCTTGTTGGATATGCGGTGTAGCCTTCTTCAGATCATCGGGAATCATTACCGGATGTAACTCGATACCGGCATTGAACGCAAGGAACCAGGGTTCAGCTACCGCAGGTATTTGTGAAGCATCCTGCATTTCGAAGAAGATAAAACCAGTCCTTTGCCCCTTTTCGGCGAGAAAATATACCGCCTTGGGCTTTTGTTCGGCGAGGATTGCCGCGATAGTTTCACCTAGACGACCTTCCCTTGCTGCGTCGTTGCCTGCTTCAACGGGAATTGAAACCTTGAGTAAAAATCGCATGGAACACCTCCATATTTTTATTTAGCAACTGTTCATTATAACACAAGTAGCAATTATTCTTGAAAAATTCTCTCGTAATGGATGTATTTGGCTTTCATATACCCTTAATAAGTTCACAAAGTGCACAAGTTCACGAACCCTTTATTTATCAACAAAAATCAGAGAATGCTTGTTAAACCATAATTCTCAAAAACGCTGTATTTAAGCCATCTGTGAACGTGTGAACATAGTGAACATTGTAATGGGGCTATAACAATAGATCTGCTGTCTTAGGCGCACCTAATAGGTATTGCTTTCACTATGCTGGCTCTTATCCGCCTCACACGAAGAGACAACACTCAGGGAAATAGCAGCAAAAGCCCGTACAAGCGAGAGCCAGATCATAAAGTATTTTCAGTCAAAAGCAGGGATCCTCGATGCATTGTTCAGCAGGACAAGAGCGTACCTTGATGAACCTCTTAAAAGGCTTTGTGAAGAAACAGAAGATCCTTCTCTAGTTCTCGAGAAGGGAGAAACCCGGAAATAGTAGATCTGTAGATACACTCCCTCAGAAGTGGCGCTGAGGGAATATCCCCTAGAAGGGTTGTTGAGGATGAATAGAGGTAAAATGATACTACTTATTAGAAGCGGTCTCATAAATATTGGTAGAACGCAAAAAAAGCTATGAAAACACGGAGTTACTACCA
>JBLNAE010000044.1:0-9469 GCA_050259195.1 Ignavibacteriales bacterium | reverse complement strand
CTACAGTAAATGACCAATCATTTTTCTCACTAATCAAACCCGCAATCCCTTCTTTCAGGCATAGGTTTTTTGCACCATGGTAATCAAGCTTTTCCGCCTCTTTGAATTCGTCAAGCAGCACATAATAAAGATAGCTATTTCGTATAAGTATGGTCTCTTCCTCTGTTTACCACGTTTAACGAGGTTTAGGTTGTTTCCAATTTTTTCTAAGTACCCCTCCGCTTTATTCCTATCTCTAGCATCAATACTCCATTGGAAAACTGGAAACAATCCACGCTCAACTAATGAAATGAAACTTTTAATCATAGGGAACAACTCACGGGAGCTCTCACCTAAATAAGATTTATCATAGAGTTCCTCAAGAGTAGAGTACTTATCAAGCACAATTTTTAAAGCGTATGCTTGAACATATATATCTGAAAACAAGCCCTCCTTAACAGCATCACAGTAATCTTTAAACGCTTTGGAATAAGTATGTCCCTGGTTCAGCTTTTCATAAAATTTAATTAGATGTTGAATTCTTTTTGGAGTCAAACCTGGTAGGTAAGGAGTCTTGAGTGATGATAAGTCCATGCGACGATACACATTACCTTTGTTAAATGCTTTAGGGTTCTTCAAGATTGTTCCATAAAACCATCTAAGATAGTCTGCCACATAAAAACTATCGTCCAGGCTTTGCTGCACGGCGCCCATTAAGGAAACCAGAACTTGGAGACTTGATAGGATTGGGAGCTGGTTCGGTTTCCTTCCAGGAAACTTTTTTTTGTCAACAGGTTTTTTCTCAGCAAAACAAGCGAGCTCATCAACAAATTTTTTCCACTTGGGAGGATTTACTTTCTTTCCCGATGGGCTGGTCTCTTCCATGTTCATTCATTATAGGTCAGGTTGATTCTCTACCTGACCTATCCTTATTCGCTTCCATCATTGGTAGTGAAAGTGGTGGTAATTGGTAGTACATTCTAACACAAATATATATAAATCTACACAAATCACGTGAGTGTGGTAAAGTAAGAAAACCCCCGATTTTACGGGGGCTTTCTTTGTTCTTATTTATCTGGGTTTGTTTGTGTTATAATACGAGTTTGGAATTGATAGTTATATGCCAATACGGATTCTCATATCAAATGATGACGGGGTAAATTCAGAAGGGCTTCGTGCACTCGCTGGGGTTCTACAAACGCTGGGTGAGGTGTTTATTGTTGCTCCGGATCGAGATCAGAGTGCGGCAAGTCATGCGCTTAGCCTTTATCGTCCTCTTCGTATGGAAGAAATTTCACCAAACACCTATAGCGTAGATGGTACACCTACGGATTGCATAAACCTTGCGGTAAATGGAATTCTTAAAGATAAAAAGCCGGACCTTATAGTATCCGGAATAAATAAGGGCGAAAATCTAGGAGACGATATTACGTATTCGGGCACGGTAAGCGCGGCAATGGAAGGAACGCTTCTTGAGATTCCTTCTGTTGCAGTTTCGGTTGTAAATAAAAATGGCTTTCGGTTCGACACAGCTTCTTTCTATGCCCTCATGATCGCAAAATACGTTTTAAGAAGAGGACTTCCTAAAGGAACTTTCATCAATTTAAACATCCCAAGCCTCCCAAAAGAGGAAATCAAAGGAATTAAAGTGACAAGGCAGGGAAAGCGTGTATACGGAGAGCCCATAGTAGAAAACGTTGACCCAAGAGGGAGAAAATACTATTGGATAGGCGGAAATGAACTTGGCTTTTTAGATATTGAAAATTCGGATATAATCGCCATCAATCAGGGATATGTATCTATAACACCAATAAAACTCGACCTTACAGATTACGATTTTCTTGAGAGATTAAATTGGGATTTAAAAGTATAGAAGCATTGATAGAAAACTCTACGAACGATAAAAACTCCGCAAAAAATAAAATGTGGAAACTGCGGAATACTATTCAGTCGCACTCCCCAATAAACATATTCCATCAAAGAGAAAACAGGTGTAAAACAGAAATCGATCACAATAAGAAGCCACAGAGAAAAAAGGTTTTAAACAAGGGAATAATTATCTCCGTGTACTCTGTGACTGAGGAATACCAATAGAAGGTTTGATGAATATTATGATCGGCGTTATAGGTGCGGCTGAGGCTACCGCCCAGGAGTCTAAGACCGCAGAAGAAGTAGGAAGAGAGATTGCAAAACAAGATGGCGTGCTTGTCTGCGGTGGACTCGGAGGAGTGATGGAAGCTGCCTGCCGGGGAGCAAAATCGGAGGGCGGACTTACAATAGGAATAATCCCCGGCTTTAGCGCATCGGATGCCAATTCTTATGTTGACATCCCCATAGTTACCGGAATGAGCCATGCAAGAAACGTTATAGTTGTTCGCTCAAGCAGTGCTGTAATTGCAATAGGCGGCAGTTACGGAACTCTAACAGAGATTGCGCTTGCCCTGAAGTTAGGGACTCCAGTTATCGGAATAAATACATGGGAGGTATCCTCGGATATTAAGAAGGTTGCAAACCCAAAAGAGGCTGTGGATCTGGCTTTTAGCCTCGCTCGCCATCGTAGCTAGCGAAGCCTGCGTAGAGCGTCAGCCCCCTATTTTCAAGAGTGTAGAAGATTGCACCCGCAAAGGCAGTTTATTTGTAGAAGATGAAACCTCTCATGTAGTAGAACGAGGAGAAACCCTTTACGCAATATCAAAAACCTATGGCGTTAGCCCGGAAGAGATCGAAAGGATAAACAGAATCGAAAACCCTTCGCAAATCTCTCCCGGTCAAAGAATAATTATTCCGGGGAGCGCAGCTTCAGGTTTATTGTGGCCCATTGTTGGCAGAATCTCTTCCCCATTTGGAAGAAGAAGCCTATTAGGCTTTCACTCAGGAATAGATATACCTGCTCCTAAAGGAACTCCAATCAGAGCCGCAGCCAACGGTTTGGTAGTCGTGAGTGCCGGAAGCCTTGACGGATATTCACGTTATGGGAAAATTGTAATCATAGAGCATGGAGGCGGGGTAAAAACTATTTACGCGCACAACAAGAAAAACCTTGTAAGAGCAGGAGAATGCGTAAAAACAGGAGAGATTATCGCGGAAGTAGGCTCAAGCGGAGATGCAACCGGCTCACATCTTCACTTTGAAATCAGAAAGAACGGGAAACCAGTAAATCCATTAAGATATTTGCCTAGCAACCTATACACTAATTTAAGAAACGCGAATGAACAGATTACAAAATAACCATTTATTCGATATAAGGAGAGATTGATGGAAGACCTCAGGAAATACATAAGAGACATACCGAATTTCCCAAAAGAGGGAATAATATTTCATGACGTAACACCCCTTCTTCAGAATGCAAAAGCCTTTGGGCAGGCGATAGATATGATGGCCGAGACACTCAAGGGAAAGGGAGTAGAATATACGATTGGCATTGAGGCAAGAGGTTTTATATTCGCTTCAGCCCTTGCATACAAACTCGGCACCGGACTTGTGATTGTAAGAAAATTGGGAAAACTTCCCTTTGAAAAAATAAACGCTTCCTATAATCTTGAATACGGAAAAGATGCACTTGAAGTGCATAGAGACGCGATCTCCGGGGGCAGCCGAGTCGTCCTTGTTGATGACCTTCTTGCAACAGGGGGAACTGCGGCGGCGGTCGGCAATCTGGTAAAGGAGCTCGGCGGAGAAATCGTGGGGTATTCCTTTCTCATCGAACTTACGGAACTCAAGGGCAGAGAAAAGTTAAAGCCATGCCCCGTCTGGTCTGTGTTAGAATTTTTAATATGAAACCCATTGGCGTCGTATTCAATCCATTTGCCCAAACAAACAGAAAGGGAGTGCGAGATCAGCTTGATGCTATAAAGAAAACCCTCGGCTCAAATGCGCTTGTCCGCCACACAGGCGGCATAGGCGAAGTACCAACGGTTCTAAAAGAATTTCATAAAGAAGGGATAAAGATTCTTTGTATTAGCGGCGGAGACGGAACGATAAGCTACGCAATCTCTTCTTATATAAACCTTTTTGGAGGCGAAGAGTTACCCGTAATCGTCCCCCTAAGGGGCGGAACGATGAATATGCTCTCAGCCGACACAGGGCTTTCGGGAGACCAGATAACCACCTGCCGAAAACTAATTCAATCATTAGAGAAAGACAAAGTTCATACAACTGAACGTGGACTCATTCGGGTAATTGACCCAAGGTTCAAACACCATAATTATGGATTTTGCTGGCTCGATGGATTTCCCTATAAGTTTATCAAACGGTATTATAAAGAAGGCGCAACCGTAAGTGTCGCGCTAAAGCTCATTTTTAAAACGGGCATAATATCGTTGACGAATATGAATCACGACCTTTTCAAAGAGATCGAATCAAAGGTCTATGTTGAGGACAGAGAGCTTCCACTCAAAAGTCATCTCCTTTTAGTTGCATCAACTGTCAAGAGACTCGTTTTTGGGTTCAGAATCTTTTTCGAGGATGCAGAGGCAGGAGAAAAGTTCAGTATTATTTATGTGACGCTCCCCTATTTCAAAAAAGTACGCTATCAAATTCCAAAGGCCCTATACATGGGGCTTAAACCCGACGAATCCGGAAATTTCCTGAATCAGTCAACAAAGAGTTTAAGAGTAGCGGGAAACAGAGGATACATAATTGATGGAGAGATTTATGAATCAGAAGAGCCAGTGGATATAAGGCTTGACGCGGGGCCTAAGGTGAAAATATTTTCTCCAAAATCCATTAATTAGCCCTAGAGAACACAACTTAGATAAAAATGGAAAAGGTAAGAGTAAATATAAAGAAAACGGAAGACAGGTCTTATGAAATATTAATCGGAGAGGAAATCCTTGAAAGAATCTCACTAGATTTAGGAGAAGAAAAGCTCGCTCATTTTTACGTGATAATAACGGACTCGATTGTCTCTTGTCTTTATGGAAGGAGACTTCTTGAGGAATTTAAAACCGCAGGGCTAAATGCACATCTTATCCCTTTTCCCGCAGGAGAAGAGCATAAAAGCAGAGAAACTAAATCTAAGATTGAAGATGAAATGTCAAAACTCAAGGTTGGAAGAGATTCGGCTGTGATTGCGCTTGGTGGTGGAGTCGTAGGAGACGTTGCAGGGTTCGTCGCCGCAACCTACAATCGCGGGATACCCTACGTCCAGGTTCCGACTACGCTTGTCGCCTCCGTTGACAGCTCCATTGGAGGAAAAACCGGAGTTGATACGCAGTTTGGGAAGAATCTAATTGGCGCTTTCTATCAACCCCGGAGAGTTTATATAGACGTCGAAACCCTAAGAACTCTTCCTGAAAAGGAAATAAGGGGGGGGCTTGCAGAGGTCATAAAATACGGTGTGATTAAGGATAAAGGGTTTTTCGAGTTTCTTGAAGAAAATGTCGAGTGCGTATTTTCGTTTGCCACAGATGTTCTTACCCATATCATAAAAAGAAGTTGCGAAATAAAAGGCAGGATTGTAGAACTCGATGAGAAAGAGTCAAATCTAAGAAAGATTCTAAATTTCGGCCATACAATCGGACACGCGATTGAAAATCTCTATGATTACAAAATCTCCCATGGCGAGGCTATATCCATGGGAATGGTGACTGAAGGGAAAATAGCCGTGGAACTTGGATTCTGGAAGAGGGATGATATAGAGAGATTAATCTCTCTATTTAGCCGAACGGGACTTCCTACAAAGCTCCCCGATACGCTCGATTTAGATCGAATGGTTGACACAATGAAGCTCGACAAGAAAGCAAGGAGAGGAAAGATAGAAATGGCTCTTCCAAGAAAAATCGGAGAGATGGCAGAAATTGATGGAAGTTACGGTATAAAAATTGAAGAGGAACTAATACTCCGCATTCTTGACTCGGGTTAATAATTTCCACACTGAGGGGTAGTCAGTCTTAAAATCCATTTTCAATTAGGCAATTTTTTCAAACAGCCTTGGTTATGTGGACAGGTTTAGAGAAATGTTATAAAATAGAGTAGATTCAAAGAGGCTTTTTAGACCTCAATTAACCTGAAAACAACAGGGAGCAAAAGGAGAACAAAAGGGAGAACAATATGAATAAAAAGCAGGCCGCCCTGGAGTACCACAGCAGGGAGCGCAGGGGAAAAATCGAGATAACGCCGACCAAACCCTGTATAACTCAAAGGGATCTTTCTCTAGCTTATACGCCCGGCGTGGCTGAACCGTGTTGGGAGATAGAGAAAAATCCGGACCTGGCTTATAAGTATACGGCTAAAGGAAATCTGGTCGGCGTTGTGACAAATGGAACAGCGGTTCTAGGACTGGGCGATATAGGGCCGCTTGCGGGAAAGCCCGTTATGGAGGGTAAGAGTGTTCTCTTTAAGCGGTTTGCGGACATTGACGCATTCGACATTGAACTCAATACACACGATCCGGATGAGGTGATCAAGGCTGTAAAACTTCTTGAGCCTACGTTCGGTGGAATAAACCTTGAGGATATAAAGGCCCCTGAATGTTTCTATATTGAGGATGAGTTAAAAAAGCAACTGGATATCCCCGTATTTCATGATGACCAGCATGGAACGGCTATCATTTCGGGGGCGGGACTGCTCAATGCCTGCGAGCTTGTGAGCAAGGATATAAGTGAAGTAAGGATAGTTTTTAACGGTGCGGGCGCTTCCGGGATTGCGTGCGCTGAATTCTACATACTTCTTGGCGCAAAAAGAGAAAATATAATTATGTGCGATAGCATTGGCGTCATATACAGGGGAAGGGGAAAAGGAATGAACCCTCAAAAGGAGAGGTTTGCAGTTGATACTAATATGAGAACCCTTGCCGATGCCATCAAAGGGGCAGATGTTTTTGTTGGACTATCTGTAGGCGGAGCGGTAACAAAAGAGATGATAAAACTAATGGCCGATAAGCCTATTGTATTTGCAATGGCAAATCCCGACCCTGAGATTACTTATGGGGATGCAAAGGCGGCAAGAAGCGATGTTATTGTGGCCACAGGAAGGTCCGATTATCCAAACCAGGTAAATAACGTTCTGGGTTTTCCATTTATATTCAGGGGAGCGCTTGATGTAAGGGCAAGGGCGATTAACGAGGGCATGAAGATTGCCGCCGCCCGTGCGTTAGCCAATCTTGCCAAGCTAGGCGCTGGCGATTCGGTAGCCAAGGCTTATGGACAGACCTATTTTAAGTTTGGACCCGAATACATTATTCCTAAACCCTTTGACCCCAGAGTACTGGTTTGGGAGTCCGCCGCCGTAGCAGAGGCAGCTATGAATACGGGGGATGCC
Source organism: Ignavibacteriales bacterium (assembly GCA_050259195.1). Classification (GTDB taxonomy): domain Bacteria; phylum Desulfobacterota_D; class UBA1144; order Nemesobacterales; family CSP1-2; genus PSLL01. The sequence continues at coordinate 2,230 of JBLNAE010000044.1, read as the reverse complement.
AGGATAAAGATAGACATCGAGGAGTATAAGGAAAAACTTGAAAGCCGCCTTGGAAAATCCCGCGAAATTATACGAATAATGGTCAGCAGGGCAAAAAGGCAGCCAAAAAGGGTTGTTTTCCCAGAAGGAGCAAACGAAAAGATACTGATGGCGAGCCAGATCCTCGTTGAAGAGAAAATTGCCTCTCCGATTCTCCTCGGAAGGGAGGATGTAATAAGGGATACGGCGCGGAGCGTTGATGTAAGCCTACATGGGATTGAAATCATATATCCCAGGTCTTCGCCAAAGCGTGAAGAGTATGCGACTGAACTTTTTAATCTCAGAAACCGCAAGGGTGTTACCCTTGTCGAGGCACGGGAATACATGAGGGATAATACTATTTACGGTTGCATGATGGTGCACAAGGGCGACGCAGATGCAATCATCGCCGGCGCCACTCAAAACTATCCTGATACTATAAGACCAGCGCTTCAGATTTTTGGCACAAAGGAGGGGGTCTCGAAGGTTGCGGGCGTTTATATCCTTACCATTAAGAATCAGGTCTATTTCTTCGCCGACACCACGGTTAACATCGAACCTACTGAAGAAGACCTCGCCGAGATCGCCATAAATACGGCGGAGATGGCCAGAAGGTTTGGTGTTGAACCCAGGGTCGCAATGCTTTCGTTTTCGAACTTTGGAAGTGCAAAGCATCCGCTCTCGGAAAAGGTTCGACGCGCCACGGAGATTGTAAGGAAAAAAGCGCCGGATTTAATGGTAGACGGCGAGATGCAGGCAGACACCGCTGTTGTTCCGGAGATCGTATCCGAAATTTACCCATTTAGCACTCTAAAGGGTGGAGCAAACATTCTTATCTTTCCCGACCTCCAGTCCGGCAATATAGCCTATAAACTCATGCAGAGATTGGGTAATGCCGAAGCCATAGGGCCAATACTCATGGGTATGAAGAAACCCGTGCATGTTCTTCAAAGGGGATGCGAAGTAAGAGACATTGTGAATATATCTTCAATCGCTGTGGTAGAATCCCAAGAAACGAGTTCTTTAGGAAGAAACCTAGAGAATAAAATGGCCGTTACATCGGTTTAGATTAGACTGAAAGAAACGTTTAGAAATGATATTTCTTGATTAATTCAAATCCGTTATCCGTTATTGATGAAATTAATCAAAATAAGAAACTCAGAACGGCGGCCCTCTCCATAGCTGTATCTTCCTTTTTAATAGTCACAAAACTCCTATTCGGTTTTCTTACAAACTCGATAAGTATATTTGCCTCTGCCGTCGACTCATTTCTCGATTTGGCCGCCTCTTCAGTAAACTATTTCTCAATAAAGAAAGCGGAAAAGCCTGCGGATAAAGAGCACAGGTTTGGCCACGGCAAGGCTGAGGGGCTTGCGGGCATATTTCAGAGCTTTATAGTTGGCGGCTCTTCTCTATACTTAATCTATGTCTCGGTTAAGAGGTTAATTATAAAAACGCCTTTACAATCATTAAATGTAGGAATTCTCATTATGATATTTTCTACCGTTGTGAGTTTTTTTCTTGCGAGGTATTTGAAAAGAGTAGCAAAAGATACAGAAAGCGTTGCGCTTCGGGCAGATGGTATACATTATAGCTCTGATGTATATACGAATTTAGGCGTTATTCTCGGACTTATTATTGTGAAATTCGCAGGGCTTTTACTTATAGATTCCTTAGTTTCTATGGGTGTTGCTTTATATATAATCTGGTCAATCGCGATTATCTTTAGAGAGGCTGTGGATATTTTAATGGATAGAGAGCTTTCAAAAGAGACTGTAAAGGAAGTTGAGAGGATAATCTTAAAGCATAAGCCGCTCGTGAAGAGTTTTCATAAGATGCGCACAAGAAGGTCCGGTTCTGAGAAGTTTATAGAGTTTCACCTTGTAGTAGATCATACGCTGAGCTTCGTTGAATCCCATAGTCTTGCGGAAGATATTATAAAAGACATTGAGAACACCGTGCCGAACTCTGATTTTACGATGCACGTTGACCCCCATACCTTCCCGGATTACTCCTAATCGGTTATGCTCCTAATCACTTTCGCCGAGGAAGTCGTCCCATTTGCACAACCGTCCACACTCCTAGCGCATGTTGCCGGTGTGACCGAGGGAGTAGCGTCCCGGCTGGGGCCAGACTGTAAGCCCATGCGGCTCCTTGCCTACAGGAATGCTCTTCACCCTGCCGGTCGTGGTATCAATCTCATAGACGACAT
>JBLNAE010000043.1:0-7089 GCA_050259195.1 Ignavibacteriales bacterium | reverse complement strand
AATATGAGAAAGATATGAAATAAAGCATAAGCTAAATACTTGAGAGAATGGCTTTGTTCTTATACAAAAAAATGCAGATATTACGAGGCTAGCAATAAGAGCAAACCCCAGACTATGTGTAGTTTGATGATGGTATAGGGCTGGCCTACCTATCAGGATGCCAGGGAGAAAATCCAGGTCTGGAGAATTAGCCATGAATATACATAGGAAGGCCAACTTAACCCGATTATTGTTTGTTGATGCCACAGAAGAGAAATTATAGACCGCGTATCCCGCTAAGGAATGTCCTAAGGGAGTCATTTATGTGAATCCTCCAAATATACTTTCGCCAATTAAAGTACTTCACTTTAACTGCCATTCCCATCACCAGAGATTGTTTCTTCCCTTGGCCACTAGCCTCAAATATTTTATGAGAGTTGGTCCCATAAAAATGATGAAAAGGATGCTTAGTGAAGAGTCGAAATTCACCTCGGATTATGTATTAGACTCTAGGAGGTCTTTTAGTACTTCTATAAGATGCTCATGAGAAAAGGGCTTTGCTAAGAATCTATTACCTGTTGACCGTATAAAATCAGTTATATTCCCTGAGATAAATATTATTCTTTTTGCTAAATCTTTACTTAATTTTTGCACTTCTAGATAGAGCCTATCTCCTTTCATTCGTGGCATTGCAAGGTTGGAAATTATTACATCGTATTGATTCTGCTTTATCTTTTCCAGTCCTTCCATCCCATCTCTTGCAACTTCTGTTTCAAATCCCTCTCCTTCTAAGATTTCCTTCACCAACTGCACTACCGTCTCGTCATCATCTACAATAAGGATTCTTTTCTTATACGTTTCTCTTCTCCAAACTGGCTTTCTTTTGATAATCTAACAAACTCATACAAAATTTATAGCCAAATCAGATCAATTTAAATAAGACCTTCGTTAGCGTTTATATTGTATTTTAACCATATAATATGCCATCCTTAAGCCTTTTGACCCATTCTATAGCTAAATCTTTATGTACTCCCATTGACTCGAAACTAGGGGAGATAGGCGATGGTTCTGTGGCAATAGACTGAGGCGCTACACACGGCTTCCCCTCCTAGGAAAATTCGGTACACTAGGGCAAGTATAGTCCGGAATATGGCGAAAAGATGGCGTCATAGGGAGTTAGAGGCACTGTCAAGCCTCCGAAAATAGGTCCATCTTTAAAGTTAGAGATTCGCACTATAATATCCTCTAATGAGTTGAATGAAATATATTTTCATCTGCTTTATCCCTTTTTGCGGAAACAACGGCTTGCGGCGCCGGTGGTCTATATCCGAGTGAACTATGCGGCCTTACCTCATTGTAGTATCTCCTCAATCAACCGCCTTAGATGCCTTATTATCTGCTCCAGGGAGTAACGCTTCCTGGCCATTGTACTGACCTCCTGTATATTGGATTGTTTGTCAAAAATCTAACTTAAATTATGGCTCTTTTAAAAGGGGGCAGGTCAGTTTAATGAATAGGGATAACAGATATACTCTCGTTCCAAAGTTCCTTCATACTACTAAATATCCTTGTTCCTTCTTCTCAACATCTTAAGACTAATCGCTAATGCAGGTATTAGAAGAATAAGAAGATTCGCCACACCTGTTTCCGTGTCTACAGACCTGACAATTGAGCATCCACCACCATTATTGTTAGGTGATGGGGTATTCCCTATATCTACGTAGCGTGCTAGGGCATAGACTACCGCGACCATATTGGAAGGTCCCGAATATCCTGCTGCCACAATCTTGCCATCTGCCTGTATGGCGACTGCTTTGGCAACGTCATTGCCAGGAAGGCCACTCATTTGCGTGAATACCTTGCCGCTGTTGTCAAATGTGGTATCCAGGCTCCCGTCGGAGTTGTAGCGCACGAGTGCAAAGCCCGGCTCAAGAGTACTGGAGAATCCTGCTGCTACGATCTTTACATCCGGTTGAATGGCAACGGCGTTGGCACCGTTAAGATTATTGGGGCAGTTACTACAACCGAGAGAGAGTACCTTGCCACCCGTGCCAAAGCTTGGGTCCAGATCGCCTGGGGCGGCTTGCGTATCGCATGCAACGCCCAGAAACAAAAACAAAGAAAACAACAAACTCATCGCTAACGCGCCTAGAAGTGGAAAGGAGGGTCGAAAAGATACTGTCTTCTTTATTGCTCGAGTATATCTTTCCACCATTATAGTCAATTCTTTCGGGATTCGCGGAGGTATCGAGTTTGATGATCTTAGCATTTTAGTTTCCTCCTTTAGTCCTCTTTTTAGTTTGGTTAATTGCTCAAAATATCTTTAAATATAATTAAACAAAACACCTAAGCCTCGTCGCGAGTGAGCCGACGCCGTGCGTAGCGGGTTCGGCTGTAGGTGGGGTTGGACATAACATGCTCTCCTCATGATCCAGCAATTTACACGCGACTTTTTCTCATTAAATTGACAATAAAATTTTCTAAATTGATTTTCTATACCTAAACTGAAAGGCATCATAGTTTAAGAGTTCATAAACTTTTTTTGGATCGTTTATTTTTCGTGATTAATCTTAAACCTAACTACCACAGGATAGCTGTGCTTCTCCTCCTCCAAAAGGAAAGCTACCGGAAGGGACTCCAGTTTCAGTTATTTGCAGATTGTTAAATGTACTTCCATCCTTACAGGCAAGAGTTTTGCAGTCCACTACTTGGCAATTACCAGCGGGAAGACGTATGAAATCAATAATTGCGGTCCCTTGATCCGTTTTTAATTCACCTGAACAGATAAAAGGCTCACAAATTTTGTTTGTTCCTGCAGCCGGGCATTGGGTATTTTTAAGTTCTTCTTGTGTCAAGCAGCCTTTACCACTATCAGCCACGTCAGCAAGGGCTTTAAAATTTCCTGTAAAGCTGCCACTACAAACAACAATATCTCCCTCTTTAATCTCGTCGACTTCTCCAGAAACTCTGCCCTCTATCTCATCAGGAGTTTGGTCTCCATCAGTATCTACCAACGTGCCTGCGAAGGTACTAAAGGCAAAATTGAGGCTAGACGGTCCAAACCCAGCAACATTCTTGCCGTCATTGACTGAGACTGTAAACGGTATTAGAGATATGTTATTACCTTCAACTGTTCCTGTAACTTTGGTCGGGGGTCCGATTGCATTGAAACCCTCGAGTTCCATGAATCCAGAAACTTTACCTCCATTCATAAGTGGCCTAAAGATTAACTGGGCAGAATTAGCCAGAGAGCAGGAACCTATTAAGTCATTGCCATATTGCAACCCGGAAAGCTCAACATCAAATATTCTAGATTCCTCTTCCCCACTTCCACCTCCACCCCCACCTCCACATCCAACACTAGCGCCAAAGGCCAGCACAATAAACAAGGTTCCTGCTAACCTCACGGTTATCCTATAAAACATCTTTACACCTCCTTCTTGATTGTTGTCTAAACTAGACCAAAGTTTGAATGGTGATTAACGTCAATTAATCCCATTTTATGCACGAACTCTTTACATTTCTATTCTCTCACAAATTGGTGGAATTGCGGGAGAGTGGAGGGTCCTCTAGGAAGAGAAAGAGGGCTTTGCTTGCTCTCTTTAATGAGAAACTTCCCATGGAACTGGACAGAATTAGCTAGTAAGCAGAATGAGATTCCATTTTGTGGCTTGTATTTGTTGTTTTCCACTGATCCCCCTTACTTCATGCAAAACTTTACAGAAATCAAAATGCATATTTTATGCCATCTAAATCAATCAACATAACTTGCTGAAATAGTTAAGGATTGGGTAGAGGGATACTACCTTTTAGAAAAACTATATGTCAGAATCTAAGGCATCTCACACTTCTGTTAATTCTATAATCTTAATTACAAAACCCCAATGCATCATTCTTTGAGGTGGTGTTACCGTTGCTCAAGAAACGGCGAGAAGAACGTCACACGGAGTTGTGAACTCTTACTTTTTAGTGGCAATGGTGATATTAACTGATCCTCCAGTGACACTTTCTCACTCTTTGAGTGGTTCTTGTTTTATGACCTTTCCAACTAATGTTGGGTCATCCCGAGGTTCTTCAGTTACCATCCCCAGTACCAGACAAGCATTTGCCAAGATCCTTGTTGCGTCATCTGTTGTTGCTCTCCTTGCCGATGAACTACCACTCCTTCAGCCAGCAAGGTACGCCGATCGCCTGAGAACTAACTTGCCGTACCCTGGAGCAAGCCACCAGACGTGCGATCTGTGCCTGGGCATACCGCCGAAATGGGATTGGACCATCGAAGTCAAGATGCTCCGCTGGATGGGTGACAATGGAAAGCCGAATGACAATATGCTCACGCACATTTTGTCGCCGTATCCCGCAGACCGCAGTGCCCTTACCGACTGTTTGAAGCTATTGCAGTCTTCCCTACACGGTCGGAGAGCAATATTAATATACGGCTTCGACTACCACGATCGCCCCATGGATCCGGTCATTGACGAATTCGAACTCATCGCGTCTCGACGGGTGCAGCTCTCTCCTCGCGAAGTCGGCATCTATGATGGTCTTATTCACCCCGTCCATCAATGCGGCCGTGTGTTCGGCTGGGAGATCATCGGAGCAGCTGTCTAACAAACTTGGTGATTTAAGTTTATCCCCTTTTCCATATTGGGAATATGTTTTAAAACTTTCCTAGTAAATATCGACCTATTATGCCTCAGATAAGATTCCTTCATCCCCATTCACCCCTGCTCTCTTTAGACGTGTTGACATGGGATTATGATTGGTGAGATAATTGGAATAGGAAAGGTTTGTACGTAAGATGCCTGAATCATTGTAAATGTGTTTTGATAAGGCTGAATTCATGGAAAAACTAGGCAAGATCCAATTCTCGGATCCCAATGGACTTTATAAGCGTCTCGAAGCAGGTATGTTCGACCCGCTAGAAGCTTATCAGCTGAGTATTAGTGCTCTACATTTCTTAATTTCAAATGTAAGAATCGAAACAGAAGATGATTGTAAGGCCAAGGATGTCTTACAGCTACGTCCATATCCCCATCAGTATAGGGCATTAAAAAAGATATGGAATGACTTCAATTGTCGAGGCATTATTGCTGATGAAGTCGGTTTGGGGAAAACCTTAACCGCTATAATTGTCATAGGAAGCGGCATCGGTGGGCTTTCAGCCGGGGCTTCACTAGCCAAGGCTGGGAAAAAGGTTCTCATGGTTGAACGCCATGACCGCCCAGGCGGTTACGCTCATGCCTTTCGGCGCAAAAAATATCTCTTTGATTCAGCGGTACATCTGATCGGTGGCTGTGACCCGGTGAAATCTGACCAGGGAGGACTGATCGACAGGCTGCTCCGCCTCCTTGGTGTTCGAGACCGCTGCACTTTTCTAAGAGTCAATCTATTTTATAGCGCCGTTTTTCCGGGTTTTAGGCTCCATGCCCCGCTGGGTATCGAAGAATACACTCAGGCTTACATTCAGCACTTTCCTAGAGAGGAAAAAGGATTTGGTAAACTCATACAGCTTTGCGCCCAAATCAACCAAGAGGTGCGGCAATTCCCTACAGAGCTCTCTTTTTGGGATGTTATTCGTATGCCAAAACGCTTTCCAAAGCTTTTTAGGTACCACAAAGCTACTCTCGGTAAGGTAATAGATGAACATCTAACTGATCCTCGTCTTAAGGCTGTATTTGCAACCTTGTGGCCTTATCTTGGATTACCCCCATCTAGACTGTCCTTTCTTTACTGGTCCGTAATGCTAATGAGTTTCATCGAAGAGGGTGCTTTTTACTGCCAAGGAAGTTTTCAAAATATGGTCAATGCATTTGTGGAGGCTTTACAAAAGAATGGCGGTGAACTTCTACTAAATAGCCGAGTCCGTAGGATTCTCGTCAAGGATCGAAAGGTGGCTGGAGTTATTTTAGAAAACGGGCAGAGGATTAATACTCCGGTGGTGATTTCCAATGCAGATGCCATGCAAACCCTTCAGGAACTCGTAGGAATCGAACATCTGCCCAGTGGCTTTATGCATAAGGTCCATAGAATGAAGCCATCCCTTTCAGCCTTTGTGGTTTATATGTCAACGGATCTAGATATGCAACAGATAGAGGCAAGCCACGAGATGTTTTTTTACAGATCATGGAATCACGATGAAACATACCAGAATATCCTTGAGGGAAAGCCTTCAGGTATTGTAGTGACAGTTCCAACACTGGTTGACCCTTCTTTAGCGCCACCGGATGAGCACTTGGTCATAGCGACGACACTAATTCCTTATGAGATTGGAGCATCGTGGCGTCAGGAAAAAGCACATTATGCAGATTTGCTCCTTAGTGAGATTGAGGCTGTTTTTCCTGATCTCCGAGATCACATCACATTTGCTGAGGGAGCATCACCACGAACAATGGAACGTTATACGCTGAATCTTACCGGTGCAATCTATGGATGGGAAGTTTCACCCAAACAAGTAGGACGCAATAGACTTAATCATCAAACACCTATTCGAGGACTTTATCTTTCGGGGCACTGGACACAGCCCGGTGGGGGCATTTATGGGGTTATCGTGTCAGGTCTTCAAACGGCACAAACTGTTTTGGGTTATCCAAATGTAGGCGATTTCTTACGCACTTTACAAAGCTAAAAGCACATTTCTAAACAATCCTGAACGCATCACTTGAGACACCTTGTTTAGAAAGTGCGGGGTAGAAGGCGTCATTACTAAAAGAAGAAGATAATAGATGAGTGTTCCAATGGTATTAATTCTTGGTATATGCACCTTACTTCTTCCTTTGCTGTATATCGTCTGGCTTGGAAAAGTATAAGAAAAAAGTTGATAGCGTGCCCAGGAATCTAGCATATATCAGACCCGAAAAGAGTCTATCCAGATTCTTACCGGAGCTAAAGAAGATAATTAGCACAAACGACATTAAATTTGTGATTTTAGATTCTTTGGGAGCTTCATCTCTTGACCCGGAAAATGTAGGAGGAATTGTTGATGTATTTATACCAATTTTATATTCTTATAGTGCATTAATAGCCTCAATTAAGTATGGATAACCGGTAATAGAAGCAATGGTAGATTTACTATAGCTGTTGAGTATAGAAGCCACGGCATCTTTTAAG
>JBLNAE010000042.1:0-9140 GCA_050259195.1 Ignavibacteriales bacterium | reverse complement strand
ATAGTAATACTCTTTATGATATGGGTGTACTATAGCTGGCTTATAATTCTCGTGGGAGCCGAGGTTTCATTCTACTATCAGCACCCTCAATTTCTTACCGTGAAAAAAGAGGTGGTTCTCTTGAGCAACAGGCTCAAAGAGAGGCTCGCCCTTTTAATTATATTCCTTATCAGCTATAACTACTACTACAATAAGCCACTCTGGACGTTTAATTCTCTTGTAGAGCGCTTGGGGGTTTCGTTGTCAGTAGAGCCTATTGAGCGGATCCTCACATCATTGAAAAGAAAGGGATTCATTACCGAGACGGGCGATGAGCCTCCGGTGTACATACCTGCAAGGGACGTTGAAACCATAAAACTCAAAGAACTCATCCATTCCATCAGGATGGATGAAGAGGAAGTCTACTCAATTGAAGAGAGGTTTCTCTCTATGGTGGAGGTTGATGAGATAATAAAAAGAACTAGCGATGCTGCCGAGGGTGCCCTTGGAGAAGAAAACCTGAAGAATCTCGTCCTCTCTTGCAGGGAGGGAAATTGAGTGATTTAGAGCAGAATGTGAGAATTGAAAAAAAACCCTTGATTTTTAAAACCTGAATTATATAATCATAAACCATCATGAAGGTACTCCTCATTCAACCCCAACAAGGCACGAGTTTTGGAATAAGTAAAATCGTTACAACCGAACCCTTAGGACTTGAATCAATAGCCTCTCCCATGCTCCTTGACGGGCACGATGTCCATATACTAGACCTGAAGGTAGAAAAACCATCGAGATTAGACGAAGGAATGAAGAAATTCTCCCCAGATGCGGTTGGGATAAGCTGCTCATTTACTACTGATGTCTATCCAACTTTAGAGATAGCAAACCATGTAAAGAATTCTAAAAAGGGTATTTTCGTTTTTGTAGGCGGACATCATGCGTCCCTTCTCCCATCCGACCTTTTAAAACCCTCGGTGGACGCTATGGTAATTGGAGAGGGAGAGGTTACGGCAAAAGAGCTTATAAACCAGCTCCAAAAGGGTGAAGACCCATCTGAGGTAAAAGGGGTTATGACCCACGCCCATATAGGGGGTGAGGGCTTTACACCAAGAGAGCTTGCAAGGGATGTTAACTTATTTCCCGTGCCTGCCAGGCACTTGACAAAGAAACTTAGGAACAAGTATCACATGGCTTTCGACGGTCCGATGGCGGCTATGGAATCAAGCCGCGGTTGCCCTTTTGATTGCAACTTCTGCAGTGTTTGGGTTTTCTTTGAAAGAAAGGCTAGGGTAAAATCTCCGGAGAAAGCCCTGGCGGAGATAGCTGGCATTGAGGAAAGAGAGATATTTCTCACAGATGATATAGCCTTTATAAACCGTAATGAGTCTGAAAAACTCGCCTTTCTTCTTAGAGAAAATAAGATCAAAAAGGACTACACATGCGAGACGAGAGCTGATTTAATCGTAAGAAATAGAGACCTGCTCAAACTCTGGAGAGAGGTGGGACTTAAAACTGTATTTGTGGGGATTGAGAAGATAGATGATGAAGGCTTAAAATCAGTAAATAAGCGCACAAAAGCAACCACGAATGAAAAGGCATTAGAGATTTTAACATCTCTTGGAATTAGGCCGATTGCCACGTTCATTGTTGATCCGATGTTTTCAGAAGAGGACTTCGACCACCTAAGAGAGTATGTTATCGTAAATAATCTATTAGCGCCGACATATTCAATACTCACTCCCCTTCCTGGAACAGAGGTTTACGATGAAAGAAAAGAGGAACTAATTAGTAAGAATTATCTTATGTATGATCTCTACCATGCTGTTCTTCCTACAAGGCTTCCGCTTGAACGTTTTTATGAGAGGTTTGCCGATCTCTATAACTTCGGTCATCCAACGGCGAGATTAGGGCCCAAGTTTTTTAAGAGAATTCTAAAGAACCTTACACGTAAAAATGTAGATATAGCAATAAAAGTCTACAAATTAATGCAGATGATGACAAACTCCAGATACTATCTGGAGACTCATAGGAAACACCTTGAAAACTCCTAAAACAGGAGGTTGCCATGAGAGTACTTCTCATACAGCCCCCTCAAGGTACAAACCTGGGGCTAAGTAGGGTTCTAATTACCGAACCTCTGGGACTTGAAAATATCGCTTCTCCTCTCCTTGAAGATTTCCACGACGTGAGAATACTCGATCTCAGGATTGAAAAGCTAAATAAACTCTCTGAAGAAATCCGGCGATTTTCTCCAGAGGCGGTGGGAATCAGTTGCTCATTCACGACAGATGTATACCCTACCCTAAAGGTAGCTAAAGGTGTAAAAGAACTTAACTCCAAGGTATTTGTATTTGTAGGAGGACATCACGCATCGCTGCTTCCATCAGACCTTCTCGAGGGTCAGGTAGATGCGGTTGTAATCGGAGAAGGAGAGATTACAAGCAGGGAAATGATTAACGAACTCGAACGCGGCGGAGACTTTGCCAAGGTCAAAGGTGTTATGACCCGCGATGGCTTTACAGCGCGGGAAATAATAAAAAACCTTGACGCTCTGCCATTTCCTGCAAGGCACATTACAAAAAATCTGAGAAGGCATTACCATATAGGATTCGATGGACCTATGGCCTCTCTTGAGACGAGCCGAGGATGCCCTTATGAGTGCAATTTCTGCAGCGTCTGGGTGTTTTATTCAAGAAAGATAAGGGGAAAATCACCTGAAAAGCTTGCTGAGGAAATTGCAAATATAAAAGAAAAGCACATATTCCTGACAGACGATATCGCGTTTCTCCACAAGGAGCCAGCGATTCAACTTGCCCTGAAACTCAAAGAAATGGGAGTGAAAAAGAGGTTCACATGCGAGACGAGAGCGGATGTAGTCGTAAGGCACAAGGATGTGATACAACTCTGGAAAGAGGTCGGACTTGAATTCATATTCCTTGGGCTTGAGAAGATAGACGACGAAGGATTAAAGTCCGTAAAGAAACACACAAAAGCTGGTGTGAATGAAAAGGCGCTTGAGATTGTAAACTCGTTCGGCATAAGGCCTATGGCTACGTTCATCGTTGACCCTGAATGGGACGAAGGAGACTTCGAGAAACTAAAGGGATATGTCGTTGAGCATAAGCTCGTTACCCCTTCATTTACAATTCTTACCCCTCTTCCCGGAACAGAGGTTTACGACGAAAGGAAAAATGACCTCCTTACAAGAAACTATCAACTCTTTGACCTGCTCCATCTTGTTCTTCCGACAAAACTCCCTCCGCAGGAGTTCTATGCAAGGTTTGCCGATCTCTGTCATCAGGGACACAAGAACACAAAACTGGGCCGGGAATTTATCAAGAAGGTAACTATGGGAATGGTGCGCGGAAACCCTTGGGCGGCAGTTCGAATCTTTAATGTGGCAAGAAAAATGAGAAACCCCGAAACATATCTCAGCGCGCATAAACACGTAGAGGAAGCTCCTTTGGTTTTGGGTCTTCAACCCTGAAACGTAGCGCCGTATTGTTGTAGAGCTAGGCGCAATACGGTTTGTTGAACGTCGGGATTGAATTCTTTATACAAGGAATTAGCTCTTACTTTTATCTGATTACGCAAAAGATTTGGATGATGAAATAATAGTTCTAATACCATTCCAGTAAAGAAGTGTTCATCAGGTAAGTATGTAGAGATGGTAGAGACCTCTGATTTTACTATTCAACAAATTTCCTTAACAGCCCGCCTGCTTATGAATTTCTTGTAGGACGAATTTATGTTCGTGTGGGATCAAATTCTGTGCAAATTTGTTCACTTTGCCCAGTGCCTTATATCATTCCCTTGATTGATCAAACGAATACCGTTGTAATTTCAACAACTTACATCTCTCTGCCGTATCTATAATATCTGGCATACAAATTGCAATTTAAAGTAGCAGAGGTGAGACATGACAGCCCCAATAGCAAGTGCAAATCCTTTCTTAGAATTTGTATCAAGGAGTAAAAATCCCCTAAAAATTGTGATATCCTATTCCCCTCAACCCTGCAGTGTCTGCGGTCAAAAATCTTATTCTCTGTTCATACTAACCTTCAACATGGTTACATGCCAGCCATGCTTCGATTTTTTACTCGGTTGTAATTACTTCACAGAGGAGGAGCCCATAGAACTTAACTATTACTAATTTATTAATTCAGAAAGAGAGGACTGAGTAAACCTCAGTCTGTGGATTGCTTTATCTTCAAAACTTAAACCCGCTTACCTTTTTGCTTGTAAAGGTATAAACCTCCTAATCTCTACATACCTTATAGCCCGAACATAATAGAATAAGAATCAAGCCGATTGTCTTTTGTAATGCAAATAAGCTAATAAGCCATACACTCCGGTCTATTTAACAGGTATATTTTTCTAAGCCAAGAACAATGAGTAACCTAGAAATTGCCCTGAGCCACGGGCTAAAAGAAGACGAATACAAGAGAATAGTAGAAGAACTAGGCAGGGAGCCGAATATCACAGAGATTGGCATATTTGCCGCCATGTGGTCTGAACACTGCTCCTATAAAAGCTCTAAAGTCCATCTAAAAAAACTTCCCACCCGCGGAGAAAGGGTAGTTCAGGGTCCGGGGGAAAACGCGGGTATTGTAGACATTGGCGATGACATCTGCGTTGCATTTAAGATGGAAAGCCACAACCACCCGTCTTTCATCGAACCCTATCAAGGGGCTGCAACTGGGGTTGGCGGAATCCTCAGAGATATTTTTACAATGGGAGCAAGACCCATTGCTCTTCTTGACTCACTGAGATTCGGAGACCCAAGGCTTCCCAAGACAAGGTATCTGGTAGAAGGCGTGGTCTCAGGAATCGCGGGATATGGAAACTGCGTAGGCATTCCAACAGTAGGCGGAGAGGTGTATTTTGATGGGTGCTATAACACAAATCCCATTGTAAACGTTTTCGCCCTCGGAGTTACAGGGAGAGGCGAGATATTCAAGGGTCACGCAAAGGGTGTTAGAAATCCTGTAATATACGTCGGCTCAAAAACTGGAAGAGACGGGATTCACGGTGCGGTTATGGCATCCGAGACATTCACCAGAGAGGCGGAAGAAAAGAGACCCGCCGTTCAGGTAGGAGACCCGTTTACAGAAAAACTCCTGCTTGAGGCCTGCCTTGAGCTTTTTAAAACCGGAGTCGTCGTTGGAATTCAGGATATGGGCGCGGCAGGGCTTACATCCTCCTCGGTTGAGATGGCGGGTCGCGCAGGGACGGGGATTAATTTGAATATAGACAAGGTGCCAAGGCGGGAGACCGGAATGACGCCTTACGAGGTAATGCTTTCGGAATCCCAGGAGAGGATGCTAATTGTCGTTCAGAAGGGGAAAGAAGAGGTCGCTGAAAGGGTATTTAAAAAATGGGCGCTCGATTTTGCCGTGATTGGAGAGGTCACGGATAGCGGAAAATTAAAGGTGCTTGAAGATGGGAAGATAGCCGTTGACCTTCCTATCTTCCCAATCGCAGAAGAATCCCCGGTTTATAGAAGACCCTACAAGAAACCAACCTATATAAGGAATGTAAATAAACTGAAATTATCCTCTATTCCAGTCCCGAACGACTTGGGTGCGGTTCTTCTCAAGCTCCTCTCTTCCCCTAATCTCTCGAATAAAAAATGGATTTATGAGCAGTACGATCACATGGTGAGGACAAACACGATTGTCGCTCCGGGGTCTGATGCGGCGGTGATAAGAATCAAGGGAACAGATAAGTCGGTAGCAATTACGTCAAACTGCAATTCAAGGTATTGCTATCTTGACCCTTATGTCGGCGCGGAGATTGCTGTGGCAGAGAGCGCAAGGAATCTCGCCTGTTCAGGTGCTATCCCTCTTGCAATTACGGATTGCTTAAATTTTGGAAATCCTGAAAAACCAGAAATCATGTGGCAGTTTAAACAATCCATAGAGGGAATATCGGAGGCGGCTAGAAGGTTAGAAACTCCGGTTGTGAGTGGAAACGTGAGCTTCTACAATGAAACCGAGGATAGAGCCATATATCCAACCCCAACCATTGCGATGGTTGGACTCATAGAAAACACAATAAATCACATTACTCAATGGTTCAAGAAAGAAGGCGATGTTTTAGCAGTTCTTGGAGAAACGAGAGAGGAAGTTGGCGGAACTGAATATCTAAATCTCATCCATGGATTGACCTTGGGTCTTCCTCCTCAGATAAATCTAGAAGCCGCATCGAATCTGATTATGACCCTCCTTGAAGCAACCGAGATTGGAATACTCAACTCAGCACATGACCTATCTGAAGGAGGACTGGCAGTTGCCGTTGTCGAATCATGTTTTACGCCCAATGGGCCGGTCGGTGTGAAGATAGGGTCATTATGTGGTAGAATTAGAGAGGATGCCCTCTTATTTGGGGAATCTCAGTCGAGAGCAATAGTTTCGTTGGATAAGGAAAGCGTTTATATATTAGGAAATATAGCGCTAAAACATGGGGTTCCTATGCAAGTAATAGGCGAGGTAGGAGGAGATAGATTATTTATGGAGGGACTAATTAACATTCCAATCTCAAGAGCTTATCAAGCTTGGGCTTTTGGGTTTGAAGACATTTTGAAGTAACGATTTAGCCACGAGCGACACGCATGAAAGTAAGTCAGGATACAGTATACAGAACACGGGATACAGGGGAGAAATACTGCTGTATTCTTCTGTTCGTATAGATTCGTGTTCATTCACGGCTAATTAACCAGTCTAAAATATGGTCAAAATCAAAGAAGAGTGTGGTGTCTTTGGAATCTACGGTCACCCGGAGGCGGCAAACCTTACATATCTAGGGCTTCATTCGCTTCAACATCGGGGACAGGAAAGCGCAGGAATCGTTACATCAGACGGTACTCATCTCTATACGCATCGCGAGATGGGACTCGTGTCCGATATATTTACAGAAGAGGTTCTCTCAAGGCTTCCAGGAAAGAATGCAATAGGCCATGTAAGGTATTCAACCACGGGTTCGAGTCACATTAAAAACTCTCAACCAATAGTTGTTACTTATTCTCGCGGCGAGATTGCAATCGCCCACAACGGCAATCTCACAAACGCCAGAGCCCTTAGAGAAGAGCTCGAACATAGCGGAGCAATATTCCAATCTACAACAGATACAGAAGTAATAGTGCACCTCATTGCAAGGTCTCAAGAGGAAAGTCTCATAAAGAGAATAATCGAGGCTCTTATAAAATGCAGGGGAGCTTATTCACTTCTCTTTCTCTCTCCGGAATTCATGATTGCAACAAGAGACCCCTATGGATTTAGACCGCTCGTGATGGGGAGGCTTGGAGATACAACAGTAGTTGCGTCTGAGACATGCGCGTTCGATTTGATTGAAGCCGAGTTCGTAAGAGAGGTAGAGCCTGGCGAGATTTTGGTCATAAGCCCTAAAGGGACTGAATCCATTAAGCCTTTTCCCGAGGTAGGGCATGCGCACTGTGTTTTTGAGTTTATTTACTTTGCTAGACCTGATAGCTTTATATTTGGAAGAAACGTCTATCAGGTGAGAAAAGAATTCGGAAAGCAGCTTGCGCGCGAGCAACCTGCTGATGCCGATATTGTCGTAGCCGTTCCCGACTCAGGTGTTCCGGCGGCAATGGGATATTCCGAGGAATCCGGGCTTCCGCTTGAGCTTGGACTCCTGAGAAGCCATTATGTGGGAAGAACGTTTATAGAGCCACAGCAATCAATTAGAAATTTTGGAGTAAAGCTAAAGCTGAATGCGATAAGAGACGTGCTCTCAGAAAAACGGGTGGTAATCGTTGATGATTCAATCGTAAGAGGAACGACAAGCCGCAAAATAGTAAAAATGATTCGTGCCGCAGGGGCAAGGGAAGTGCACATGAGAATCAGTTCGCCTCCTATGTGCTTCTCATGCTACTACGGAGTAGACACGCCGATCAGGGAGGAACTCATCGCCTCTTCTCTCAATGTAGAAGAGATAAATAAATACATAACATCGGACACGCTTGGATACCTGAGCCTCGAAGGTGTTATAAAGGCCGTAGAAAGCTACAAGGCTTTAGAAGGAAAAGAAAACTTCTGTGATGCCTGCTTTACTGGAAATTATCCTGTAGAAATAACCGACTCAAAGATAAAGCTAAAACAGCTTCACCTATTTGATAGATAGCAGTATTGTTTTGATTCATAGCTCACTTTTGTTTCTGCCCCACCGCTGTCCGCTCCAACGCGGCCCTGTCCCAGTTTCCACTGTTCGCAGTCGCCTCATATGTACTCTGCAGGAATTCAAGCAATACCTCGTCTGGGTTGTCTGCCTGCCGGACTGCATTATACGGTAGAATGAACTCCCCCATATCCGGGCTGTAGAACGCGGCCTTGGGTTGGACAGGGTAGTCCTTGAAGCCTCGCGGTTCAGGGTATGCGTAGGAGTAGAATGCTGGTTCTATTATAGCACCGCCACCCGGCCAGAAGCCGCAACTACTCACCTCGTGCGAGTAAGCTTCACGCGTTACGGAATCCGGCAGGTTCGGCACACCGCCCGGATGCTCCGGTGCTGGACGGCCTGAGAAGCGTGTGACAGCAAGATCAAAGCTACCCCAGAAAAAATGCACAGGGCTGCACTTGCCGATAAAGCGCGAGCGAAACTCCTTCAGCACCCTATCTGCCTGGGCCAAGATGCGCCAAAACCGATTAGCGTACTCAGCATCATAGGAGGCATGCTCGTGATCTTTCGCAAAAGGAATCGGATTCGGAACCTCATCCGGCTTGGAGTGGATTTCGATCTCAATTGCCAGAGAGCGCAAAATTGCCGTTAACTCCCCATAAAAGTCGGCTACGGAGCGCGGTGCTAGAAGAAGAGCTCTTGTAACTCCGTCGCTTGTATGGATGACGAGTTTATGATCAATGAAGTTGAAATCAATTTCGAAGATTCGATTTCTGTAAGGGATTGGTGAGGTCCCAAGTCCATGAGAGGTCACATATAAAGTAGAATGCCACCAATGATTCACCATTGGGCTTTGCACAAGCCGAATCTTCCCTACGATCTGAGTCCACATGTGAAGTGTCGCATACGTGTCTTTCCACTCTCCCAACGGCAACGCTGGCCATAACTCAGCAGTCATAGATGTTCCTCCTCAACTCATTTAGAAGCGCTCGAAAAAAATCCGGTCAATATAGCACCAGCCC
>JBLNAE010000041.1:0-4192 GCA_050259195.1 Ignavibacteriales bacterium | reverse complement strand
GTCTGTACTGGGAGGCGAAAGAAGGTGAGGAAATGAGCCCCTTCGGTCCGCTTATAGCGAAGGCAGCGAAGAAGGGGTACGATGTTAAAGCACAAAGCGATGAGTTCTCGCCCTATCACGGGTATTTCTATAAGATACTTAAGGGGCAAGGAAAGAATGCCCCTGGGGGCCAGTATGACTATGTAGTTAATGGAAAAATGGTTCTTGGTTTCGCGCTCGTCGCGTATCCTGCCAAGTATAGGTCTTCCGGAATCATGACCTTCATCGTAAACCAACAAGGTGTGGTGTACGAGAAGGACCTGGGAAAAAATACGGCACAGATTGCACAGGCCATGAAGAGGTATGATCCAGACAGCACATGGAAGAAGGTGAAAGAGGCGCCCAAATGATGAGCCTCATTGAATCACATCGGAACACATTATTGCTGGTAGAGTAATCGTTTCAAATTTGATTAACGAAGCGTTTTGGACTGCGGTTTGTGCTTCCTAAAATGCTAAAGAGGAGCAAGTAGAAAAATGGCAAAAAGATCCCGGAGAAAGACCAAATCAAGTAAAAATTACTTCACGAAATGATTATGAGAAGGCTTACAAGATATGTAATAAAATGGTGTGGAAGAACAGAGCAAAAACTTCAAGGTATTTTTTTGAAGTTGTATATTGAAACGAACAGTTAATTGATAATATTCGGATATAACTTTGCAGCTACTACAAGAAGTAGAATCAGTACAGACAATTGCACGGAGAAATCAATACCAAAACCAAACAAGCTATGTCCACCTGTAACCATTAAGCTTCTGAGCGCATCGACCTGATAAGTAAGCGGATTCACTCTGGAGATAAAACGCAACCACGACGGCATCATGGCTAGGGGATAAATGGCATTACTGGCAAAAAAGAGCGGCATAGTCATCACCTGACCAATCCCCATAAAGCGTTCTCTTGTCTTGACCAGGCATGCTACTATTAACGAAAAAGTGGAGAAAACCGCAGAGCCTATTATCACCGTGATAAGAACATCAATTATAGCTCCAAAGCCAAGACGCAGATGAATGCCGATCAATAGGGAGAGCACATAGATAATGAGCGCCTGGGATAGGCCGCGTATCCCGGAGGAGATGGCTCTGCCAAATACAAGGGCAATGCGTGGCGCAGGGCTTACCAGGAACTTATGTACAATCCCCAGGTCTCGCTCCCATATAGTGGAAATACCGTAGAAGATAGCGATAAAGAGCACACTTTGGGCGAGAATACCGGGGGCCATAAAATCAAGATAATTCATTCCACTGGTAGGAATAGCGCGCGCCCTCGAAAATACTTGACCGAAGATCAATAACCACAGAGTGGGTTGCACCATCCGTGTCACGAGCTCGACCGGGTCATGGCGCAATTTGCGAACATCAGTCTCGGCTACTGCCATGGTCTGCCTCAGAAAGT
The DNA here is from genome assembly GCA_050259195.1 of Ignavibacteriales bacterium. Taxonomy (GTDB): domain Bacteria; phylum Desulfobacterota_D; class UBA1144; order Nemesobacterales; family CSP1-2; genus PSLL01. The sequence continues at coordinate 2,759 of JBLNAE010000041.1, read as the reverse complement.
CTGCAAAACGATGGGCTTTATTCCAGGCGGTGGACTGTACGGCGAGTTCTTGCGACATCTCGATATTTTCCTCCCTCCACAATAGAGGTTCCTGCATAATGAATGAAAACGTCATCAAGGCTGGCAGTGGGACCAAGAGCAGACTTGAGCTTCTCGGGTGAGCCAAGTGCCAGCAACTCGCCCTGGTGCATAAAAGCCACGACCTGGCAGAGTTCATCGGCTTCCTCCATATCGTGAGTGGTCATGAGGATGGTGGTTCCAAACTCTTGCTGTAACTCACGGATGCGCTGCCATACTGCCCGCCTAGCCCCTGGATCGAGTCCTACCGTCGGTTCGTCCAGAAAGAGGACAGGTGGCCGATGCAGCATGAACTGCGCAATCTCCAACCGTCGGATCATTCCTCCAGAGTAGTGGCTTACAAGCATATTGGCAACGTGAGAGAGTTCCATAAACTCAAGGGCTTGCTCAATGCGTTTCGCACGTTCCGCACGCGGTATGCCGTAAAGCTTTGCTGAGATGAGCAGGTTTTCATAACCGGTTAATTCTCCGTCGGCGGACAACATTTGTGGCACATAACCGATACTGCGTCGAACAGCTTCCGCTTGACGAATAATATCAAACCCTGCCACCCGTGCCGTACCTGAGCTTGGTGGCAGTAAGGTAGTCAACATTTTGAAGCCGTACTTTTACCCGCTCCATTTGGCCCTAGTAAGCCGAATATTGAGCCGGCAGCTACATTAAAGGTCAGGTTTTTGACGGCAGCAATAGAGCCGAAGTAACGAGTTATTGCCATGACCTCTACTGCGTTCGGATTCGATGCCCTGGGGTTTTCGCCCATACCTTGCCTCTTACTTATGGTCTCAGAGCTAAGACCGCACAATGAGATTCCTGAATTACTTTCTCCGTTACACTGCCCAATATAAACTTCTTTATACCCTTTCTTCCATGAGTATTGATTACAATTAAGTCCATGTTCTTACTGGTTGCATACTCAACTATCCTCATCGATGGGCTTAGTCCCTGAATCACCTCTGTATTAATTTCCAATTTATCAGTTTCTTTATTATCGGTCTTAAGCTTTAACTTTACCTTCTCAACCCTCTTTGTAAGTTCGGTGGAAGAAAACTTTAGCAAATCCTCTATTAACTCGTTTATTACATTGGGAGGAATTTCAACCTCAAGAGTAGCGTAGGTATCCAGCCTAAAGGCATACACAACCGAGATATTAGCATTAATCTTCTGTGCTAAATCTATTGCATAGTTAAGAGCGGAGTCTGTTTTCTCATATACATCCAGTGGAACAAGGATATTGCGTATGTCTATTGCGCCCTCTTTATCCCTCTTGTTAACAGCAAGAACTGGAACACTGGATTCCCTTAAAACTTTAATAGCGGTGCTTCCAATGAGCATCCTGCCGATAAGACCCAGTCCTCTTTTCCCCATAACTATGAGGTCGGCCTTCTCACTACGTGCAACTGCAACAATCTCATTGCTCGGTTCTCCTATTAAAACCTCTGCTCTGAATGAGAGTCCTTGAACACCTAATTTCTCTGCTATAGAAACCAGTCTTGACTTATGAGTTTCCACAGCCTTTTCCACCCACCTATAGCGTTCGCTATCGGGATCCCTGGAGTAGTCGTATAATAATCTTTGTTGCATTTCAATTACATATACCCCTATTATTTGGGAGTTGAATCTCTGGGCAAAGAATCTTGCATAGTTTAGAGCTTCCTCGGATTCCTTTGAACCATCAGTAGCCCATATTACCTTTTTTATCTCTCTCATAAGACTCTATTCCTCTCTAATCGGCATCTACCAACGGATAAGCTATTTTATACATAAATCTTTATTTATCAAAACATAATAGATAATAAAGGTGTTACAAATGCTTATCTTCCATCTATCCATTCTCCGATGTTTGTCACGGAGCTTGACCCCAAATTTTGGACCAAAATTAAGCAAAACTAAGGTGGATTTCTGATTGACATTTCCCATACCCAAAATGCACCTCTGCCGGGGTTTGATATCCAGGCTCTGATGAACACGTTCATGGTTGTAGAACCTGAAATACCTCTCTAGCCCTAGCTCCAAATCCGGCGCGTTGCTATAGTTGTTCAAGTAAATGTCTTTATATTTAACACTCCTCCACAGTCTTTCAACAAATACATTATCCAATGCCTGACCTCGTCCATCCATGCCGATCTGCACCCCTGCTTCCTCCAGAACTGAAGTAAATGCCCCTGCCGTGAACTGAGCACCCTAATCAGTATTAAAAATCTCTGGCTTCTCCACTCTAAGCGCACCTCTAAGAGATTCCATAGAAAATTCTCCATCAAGCGTATTGGATAGTTCCCAATCTAACATATAACGGCTGAACCAGTAAGCAGTTGCCGCTTCCAGTGACTCACAAGGTTCGGATGTACTCCCCGCTCGCTACCTACCTGGTTTATTGTCTTCAGCCCTTTAGCCACTTCGAGAGCTACCCGGAATTTGAACTGCGCGCTATAGTTATTTCGCTTCTTACCCATCACTTTGACCTCCTGTGGCTTAGTAGATTATATCCCGTTTCCCACCTTAGCCACTGGTCCAGTTTTTGGGGTCAATTACACTAAGCAAGTACGCATAGAGCTTGTATTGACTAGAGGTCATCCCAAAACTGGTTTGTCATGCTGGAGCGTAGCAAAGCATCTTACAGAAAAACGTAATAAACACTGTAAAAAATGAGATTCTTCAGTCGCTTTGCTCCTTCAGAATGACAA
>JBLNAE010000040.1:0-3236 GCA_050259195.1 Ignavibacteriales bacterium | reverse complement strand
CAAGCGGCTCGATATGGTCGCAAAGTATCTTAAATGTCATTAAAATAGGGACGGCAAGAAAGGTTCCGACTATTCCCCATATCCATCCCCAAAAAACAATCCCAACGAAAACGACCACAGGATTAAGGGTGAGCCGCCGGCCCAGGATTATAGGTGTAATGAGATTGGATTGTATAACAGTCAAACCAAAGTAAATGAGGGGTGCTAATGCGGCGTGCCCTATGCTATTGAATGTAAGGAGCGCCACAACCGAAACCACGCCGATACCCACTGCCGGGCCGAGGTAAGGAATAAACTCAAGCAGCGCGGACATTACCCCCCAAAGCAACGGATTAGGCATCTTCATAAAGAACATTGCAACACCAAACACGAAACCCTGGCCTCCAAATATCATAGTCACAGTGAGAAGGTATATGGAAATTTGTCCCTCGATCTCGTGGGCAATCTCAACAGCCCGTTTTTTATCTTGTAATGTGGGCAGTACCTTGACCATCTTACGCAGGAACAAGTCTCCGGAAGCAAGCAGAAAGTATAGAAGTATAAGCGTTGTACCTGCTCCAATGAGAACCTCTGAGGTCTGATTGAAGAAAATGTCCATAAAGCTATTGTTCTCGACCTTAACTACTTGAGGCTTTTTGCCCTCATTTACACTTGTTATTTTTTCTGCCTGTTCTGTCGCCTTGCTTACCTTATTTATCGGTTCCCTAAGGGTGCGCAACTTGTCTTCGATCTGTCTCAAATTTTGCGGTGCCTTAGCTATCCAATCTGAAGCGGGTGTGGCAACCAGGGAGATTCCATAACCTACGGCTCCTAAGAGCACTAAAAGCACCAGGGCGGCTCCTACTATTTCAGGAATGCGGAGCCTTTCAAGACCGCGCACCGCCGGTCTCAGAAGAAAAGCAAAAAGCAGGGCAAGCATAATCGGCAGTAAAAAGATACGGGCAAAATAGAGTGTGTAGAAAAGCGCAAGGACAAATATGCCGGTCAGCGTAAAGGAGCGTATGCTCCGAGCCTCCCGTGGGAATTCGGCAAGTTTCGTGATATCCGGCTCATGCTCAGGTTCATCCGAATCTATTGGAAGCGCTTTATCATCAATCTTGGAACTCATAACAATCCTCCGGGCCTTCGTCTGAGTATGAGCGAGTGAAACAATCCTTTTTGATTGTTTCAGGAGAGAGCTGGTGCCGAGCTATTCACCTCATGCGGGCTGAACCGATTAATTATCTCTCAATGGCAACAATTAAACCGAGGGTGCTCTTCTGCCAAATATTAGAGACAATACAAACAGGATTAGAAAAATAAAAAATAATGCCTTCGCAATTAACGCCGCAATACCAACAATCACTACAAACCCCAAGACTCCCGCAGCAATTGCTATAATCAGAAAAGCTATCGCCCATATTAACATCAATCTCACCTCCTTCTCTCCACCCGCAAATTTTCGTGCCGCGCTTCTATCCCAGTATAGAGTCGGTGTCCGGCACAGGGCCTGTGCTCCATTGCGGATCAGCCGCATCCGGCCAGTGGTTCTTATTAAAGCCGGGAGAGTTTTTAAGCCTCTCTTTATCTACATTGAGAATAAATACACTCTCATGGGGCTTGAACACGAGAGCGTTCCACGGAATGGCAAACAGCTTGCCTCCCAATCCAAAAAAGTCGCCAAATGACAAGACTGCATAGGCAATACGTCCTTCTTCAAGATCAATCATGATTTCTTTAATCCTTCCTACTCTCTCTCCCGCCGCATTTTTAACCCTGTTGCCAGTCAGTGTACTGGCTTTATATATACCATATATTCTTGCTTTCTCCTGCATAATGACACCCCCTTTTCATCCAATTACATGTGTAGTAGCTGTAGACTAAATGAAGACCAACTCCTTTTACTCAACCTTTACGCTTTGCAATATCCGTACCAGGCAGGTTTAATGTTTTAACTCTCAGCCTTTACAGGAGGTTGTGGTTGGACGGCGTTTAGAGAGACAGAGGTTGTGCAGTAATACACTATAACGGTTGTGTATTACTGCACAGCTGTTAGATTTTTTATTCCTCTCAAATTTTTTTCATACCTAACTGTTCTTAAAAATTAAGGATTAACAGCACCGCTCTTCGGCACGGATATTGCTTACACATTGTAATATAAGCAACTGAGAGACGGTTCGAATAGCAACGGTAAACCGCAGTGTAAGTGTATACGGAACAATGCATTTGAAGAAAAAATCCCTTTAGCAAGGGCAAATAGAAAACATAAAACAGGAAGGTGATTTATTATGCCAAAGACTAAGAAAAAACACCTGCGCGGCGTTGGCGAGAAAGAGCAGCGTCAATACGAGCACATCAAAGAAAAATCCAAGAAGCGCTACGGAAAGCGTGCTAAAGAGGTCGCCGCGCGAACGGTGCTCAAACAGCATAAACGGAAAGGTCACAAAAAGGGCGAGTAACTCTCGGTATCGGATCGCTCTCAGTCAAGCCCGTATCTGATCATTTAAATAGCGCCCATAGATGGAACCCTCTTGTCCAAAGTTCCTGAGTCCAAGCGTTCTATGGAGTGTTTTTATGCTCTATTAGTTTAGTTTTTGCGCTATTCCCGGATTTATGATATTAAGCCCGCCTCCGCTGAGGTTCTGATAGACGTACCCTTTTATTTATTGGGGTTGATATACGGTTCGGTTATTTATTTCTAAATTGATTTAAGTCATTTTATCTCCTTTCTCATACCAGAATTTAATCAAATAGAATTAAACGATTCAAGCAGTTCAAATTGATTTTTGTAGATCAAAAAAGAGAAGTGCTTTTTAAAAGCGCATAGAACTTTACAGAAAAATGACTCATCGGCAATCGTTTTTTACTGTTGCATAAGTTCTTAAAAGGAGGGCTATTTGTATCTAACTTACAGGTAGATATAATAAGATGGTGGGGAATTTAAACTAAAAGAGTCTTCCGATGGCATGGATTCACCGATACCGCATTCGTAACTATATCCAATCCTCTATGTGGATTGTGCCATTGCTTTTCGTGATTCTGGCACTTATTGCTGCTCCGATCCTGCGTGAAGTTGATGCCCGTCTCAAATGGACCTTCTTCAGCTTTGGACCGGAAGGGGCGCGCGCTATCGCGGGGGGCTTGCAGCTTCAACGATCACCTTTACTGTGTTTGTATTCTCAATGCTTCTGGTTGCGGTTCAGATTGCTAGCGCTCAGCTGTCACCACGAATTATCGCTACAACAGTTCTGAAAGAT
>JBLNAE010000039.1:0-4596 GCA_050259195.1 Ignavibacteriales bacterium | reverse complement strand
TCACATGGTCTGAAGTCGCATTGAAATCAGGAAAGGTAATATCGTGTTCAGCGCCTTCACCATTGATCAGAATCACTTGAACCACATCCCCTGACTTTACCTCTAAATCCGGATTACTCTTCCCGTCAATAGTTCCACCCTTACCTATGAAAGCAAGGCGCCCCTCAGCGATGCCGGTCTGTAATATAAAGGTGACGGTGGGAACAAGGCCATTGGGGCCTTTCTGCGAAGTAACGGTAGGTTCTTCTACGCTGGGGCCGTGTGTAGAACTTGGCTGCTGGGATGCGGTCTTAGCCTGTGCTGTGGCTGAAGGGTCTAAGCGGTTCGATCCATTTTTATCGCTTGAGCAGGTAGTAAATAGAAGGACAAAGAGGCCTCCTATAAGGAGCAATAAAAAAAGCCCTGAATAGTTTGCATAGTGTTTAATCATGTTCGCCTCTCCTGTGATCTACGGAAAATTCTCAAGTTATTATAGACAATCCATAACAAATCGTCAGGTGCACGAAAAAACCTGGAGCTTTTTTAGTGGTTTTACTGTCTTCTTTCCTTTACGTAGAGATGGAGGTTTAAAACACTCGTTGAAATTGATACGGCCACTGCTAAAGGAGCGACTATTATATGCATCATCGAGGTATCTCCGCCCTTTCCCTCTATATTCATAAGGCCACTCCAAAAGGCACCAGCTAGAAATAGAACCGAGACAAAATTCATTGGAGACGCCGAGGCATTCAAGACATGAAAGACAATAGAAATAAAAATGGCAAAGAGTCCTATTCCGATGTGAGAGTCTCTGGGAAATAACCCCAGATAAACTGCAACCCCAGAGCTTAAAACTCCTAACAAAGCGAGTATCGAAAATAAACTTGAGAATAACAACCCTATTTTTTTACCCTTACCTGACTGTCTATTCATATCTTATATCCAAAATATCCGATCCTTTTCCACTAAAAATTCATTAATACTAACTGAGTGAACTCTGGATGTCATCTCAGGAGAAAGAACTCTTCTAACGGCCCTGGGAACCACAGGATTTAGAGTATCTTTAAATCAAATTTGAGGAGCGCCTCCTCTGACTATATGATGTACGTGACCCTATTATAACTTTAAGGATGGCGGACTCTGAAAATTAATCCGTAAGACCTGGCTATCATAAATTGTCCGACATTCTGACATCAGACACATTACCTTAGATCTTAGATTAAAGGAGCAGTAGTTTATTAAGCTTTAGGCCAGTTACGTGCTGCCGTACTTTAAACAATATTTACAACCAGTTCGGCAAATTAACCTCAATCAATCGAGGGAATACTCATTATGGCACAAAGATTGCAAAAAAATCTAGAGGCTTAATTAACGCCTGTTAAAAAGGAGTTTCTAAAAATATGAGCAAAGAAGGACAATCCATTGATTTTTCTCTTTCTCCATTCATTGTGATCTGGGAAGTAACCCAAGCCTGCGATCTTGCCTGCATTCACTGCAGAGCCGAAGCAAGACCATGGCAAAACCCGGGAGAACTCACAACTGAAGAAGGGTATCATCTCATAGATGAGATAAAAAAATTCGGCTCGCCCCTTCTGGTATTTACAGGAGGCGACCCCGTAAAGCGTAAAGATATATATGGTCTCATGGGCTACAGCGTTGGTAGAGGGCTGCGAACTACCATAACCCCCAGCGCCACTCCACTTCTTACAAGAGAAGCCATACAGAAATTCAAGGAATCAGGGGTATCGAGGATTGCAATAAGCCTTGATGGTTCCTGTCCAGAAATTCACGACTCCTTCAGAGGGGTAAATGGGAGTTTTGAATGGACAATGAAGGTTATTGGGGACTGCGTACAAGAGAAAATTCCACTTCAGATAAACACTACGGTAACAAAGTATAATTTTGAGGATTTAACCAATATCGCACATCTAATTAAGAACTTTGATATTGTTCTTTGGAGCGTGTTTTTTCTTGTTCCTACAGGTAGAGGAAAGAAAAAGGATGAAATTTCTCCAGAAGAGTACGAGGCTGCATTCAATATAATGTATGATTTATCAAAGATTATGCCCTATGATATAAAATCCACCGAAGCCCCGCATTATAGAAGGCTGTTTATCCAGAGATCCCTTTTTGAATCAAGAAACGCCAAGCAAATTATACCGGACCGCCCGGCGGTTAAAGTGCCCGATGCAATAGGAAGGGCGCTTGGAGGGATAAATGACGGAAAGGGATTTGTCTTTATATCCCACACCGGAGAGGTCTTTCCAAGCGGCTTTTTACCAATTTCTGGGGGAAATGTAAAGCAAAAAAGTATCGTAGATATTTATAGAAATTCTCCTCTTTTTAAGGAGCTTAGGGATTACACAAAGCTCAAGGGTAAATGTGGCGTTTGTGAGTTTAGGCACATCTGCGGCGGTTCAAGGGCCAGAGCCTTTGCCCTAACGGGTGATTATATGGAGTCTGAGCCTTATTGTGTATATATACCCAAGAGCTATAAGTGATAGATGCCCTCGAGACTCCATCTTGACCCGACAGTCAGGTTTGCTTCCCCACAGGCCGTACCCGTATCCACACGTTGTATACGAAAAGAAGCCCGGCTAGGACTTGGAAAATGCCGCCTAAGATAATTAACCACTTAAGTACTATCCAGGTCACATAAGGGCTAGTAACTTCGCTAATAAAGCGAATTGCTGTTCCAAGGGTCAGGAGCCAATAAATTATCTCTGCAAGCTTTGGACTGTAGTGCTTTTCTGACTGCGGACGCGGAAACATCCAGATAGCCACGCCCATAATAATAGATATTATAAAGCCAAAGAGGAGAACATGGACATGGGCGGTAATAAGCTGTGGACTCGGCCACTTACCTAGAATGTATTTACTTGTAATCATATGCAGGCCAAGCAATAGACCAACTATAAAGAAAATGAATCCCGTCTTTATGTATCGTCTCGACAGTTCAGACATTTGGTTATCTACTCGACCTTTGAGAAGCCATTAATCTCTTCTATTATAACCAACTCTGTCGAATATGTAGTACGTTTGCATTTGTCACTTAATCAAATCAAATCAGCGAGTTAGCATCTCTCGAATTCTCAGTGGTAGTGGAATTGGTAGTAGAATTTGCAAAATTCGCTAAAATCTCTACCGCCTCTCTAAGGGAGTTATCGGGGTGAGCGTAGCGCATTGTTATTTTAATATCTGAGTGTCCTAGAATCTTGCTGACCGCTACTATACTGATACCTGATTCAATCATACGGGTTGCGGCTGTATGTCTCAGGTCGTGAAATCTAACCCCGTGAATTCCAAGTTTCTTACAAAGCCTGTCAAAATGTGTGCTTATTGCACTTTTGGGCAATACTGCCGCACCGGGTAATACATATTCGCTATTTCTACATTTGAACTTTGCTTCCAACAGTATCTTTCTGAGGGCATTGCTTATTGGCAAAACCTGGGTCCTTTTGTTTTTTGAATGAATCGCCTCTACAGTCATTGTGTAAGTGTTAAGGTCAACACAACTCCATTTGAGGGTTCTAATTGAGTTAAGCCTAAGTCCCGTGAGTAGTGCTATTTGAATCATGCTCTTTAACGGTTCTTCTGCATTGGCAAGAGGTAAGGCTTCTTCTTCAGGGGTTATAACTCTAGTCTTCTGGTTATTTACTGATAGAAGTCCACAAACTGAAACTGGATTATCACTGTAGAATCTCTTACACCTTTTTGCGTAGTTGAATAAGTGTCTAACAAATGCTAACTCTTTGTTTATGGTGCCCGGTTTTCTTCCTTCTTGCGTTCTAATTCTCTTATAGTCTTCTATGTCAGCTGAATTAATCTCCGATAGTCTCTTATTTCCAAAGAACCTAGCAAAGCTCTCTACACAATCCTCGGTACCCCTCCAAGCCCTATTATGTTTGATATCTCTAACGTATGAGATAAAATCAGCGATAAACTCATTAAACGTAGGGATATTCCGAATCATATCCCACCGACCTAGCTTAACCTTATGCTTTAAGTCTAACTCTACTTCCCTAGCTACAGCCTTTGTCATCTCACTCACCTTTCCTATACTTCTCTTAATCTTCTTACCACCAGGTAACCCAACCTCTATATACCAGTAGAGTGATTTCTTACCGTCCTTACTAACTATGGTTCTTTTATAGACTGACATAATTACTTACCTCCTGTCTTTAGGATTTTGTCTTTTACATCTTTCGGTAAATGCTTCTCCAAATACTCAATTATTGCTTCTCTCACAATCTGAGCAGGTCTCATCTTCAGATACCATTGGGATTGATGGAGCATCTCCACAAACTCCGCGGGTGCTTTTACGTATATTGCCTTTTCCATAGGTTTTACCTGTTTACTTTTCTTCATAGCTGATAAAGATAACATATTTAGAATATCCAGTCAAGCCGAGATGTAAAGAAAAGGACTTAAGTTGCTTTTTAGAGGTTTTTCTATTGGTCTTTAGAATCCGTGGGTCAGGGTTAATCTTGTGATATTAATCTGAGGGGGAAAGTCCTGATAAGGGTTTCATCCAGCTTATTAGAGATGGGTTAAGTAGTGTGTATATTCCCTTGATTTTGGGTATGGAAAAAAAGTATAGACTCAATCCCAGACATA
>JBLNAE010000038.1:0-15869 GCA_050259195.1 Ignavibacteriales bacterium | reverse complement strand
TCACTTGGATACAGACCTCCTGCACCACAGGTTATCGTATCAGGTAATGAAACTAAGGGGTTTAACGATGGATTTCTTTCAACTCACTAGAGAAAATCATATGAAAAATCTAACTTAAAAGGTGGACCGGTTTTCGGGAGCTTGACAATTCTACCTAACGCCTTCCACCCGTGCAAGGGAAGCTCTAACATGACTGGGTTTACAAAGAAAGATAGTATTTCATGCACTACTTTCTGAAGGTGAAAAAACGGAATGGAAGAGAATGGGAGACACACTCTACAAAGATGCTCCAAGAATTCTAAGGGATATTGGGGTAAAGTTTAATAGAGAAAGGGTGGGGTTCAAGAAAATTAAGCCTATAGTACCATGAAGGAGCTATATAAAACCTTTCAGTATGCTTAAAGCAAAAACACCTTGACTACGGACAAATTGTATCACATCTTGGAAATCTCAAGCGCCGCCAAGCGGGCGGCGCCTAGAAGAGCCGTATTGTCATTTAAAATCACGCGCACAGGTATTGCTTCAAGCAGGAACTTCATACGCCCTTTTGACACGAACGCTTTCATGAATGTTGAATCTTTCAGTTTCTGGATTATCTTGGAAGCGATCCCGCCGCCTACATATACGCCTCCGGTCGCCATCAGTTTCAAAGCCAGATTGCCCGCCTCAGACCCATAGATTGACACAAAAAGATCAAGTGTATGCACGCACAGTTCACAACTCCCCTCAAGGGCAGCACGAGAGATGACGGCGGAGGGATCCTCCCGGCGCATCTGTTCGGTGAGCCAAGCCGGTTCTTCACCGCGCCCGGTGTCTCGAAGGAACTCATAGATGTTATACAAACCCGGTCCCGAAAGTACGCGCTCAAAACTCACGTGGCCATATTGTTTCAGCAGATGGAGAAACAATTCCACTTCCAGTTCATTACGTGGTGCGAAGTCGGCGTGCCCTCCTTCAGAAGGAAAAGGCTGATAATGGTCGCCATCCCATTGGAGACCGGCCTCTCCCAATCCCGTGCCCGCTGAAATAAGGGCCACGTTGCCGCCCTGAACAGGCACGCCCTCGTTAAGAACAAGTAGGTCTTTAGGTTCGAGTAGCGCAATACCATAGGCGCTCGCTTCGAGGTCATTGATGAGTTCGACAGTTTTAATTCCCAACTCGGTGGCTAATTGGAGCGCGTCTACTAACCACGCCAGGTTTGACGTCTCGGAGCGCTTGGATTTAATAGGACCGGCAACGCCGAAACACGCATACTCGATTCTCAATTTGTGCTTCTCTATGAACCTTTGAACAATCAGGTCGAGGCTCTCGAACTCCCGACTGTGAAATATTTCTACTATTACCTGCTTGAGTAGCCCTCCTTCAAGCTCAAACAAGGCGAGCCTCGTGTTCGTGCCGCCTATGTCTCCTGCTAAAATCTTCATCGCACTTCCTCCATTCCCTTTCATCCTTAGCCATTAAATCATCGGCCTCATGCGGACCCCATGTGCCCGCTGCGTAATTAGGAAAATCTCGAGGCGGCAATGCCTTCCATACGTCTAAGATGGGAGTCACTACGCTCCAGCCCTCTTCAACCATATCTGCACGCTGGAATAAGGTTGCATCCCCAAGCATACAGTCATAGAGCAGAGTCTCGTACCCGGTGCTGAGGGTGCTGCCAAAATAATCCCCATATTGAAAATCCATATCAACCGTTCCCAGTCGCACGATAGGCCCGGGCACTTTGGCGCCGACGCTGAGTGATATGCCTTCGTCGGGCTGAATATGTAACACAAGTCGGTTCGGTTTTAGATTCACATAATCAACTGACGTTTTGCGAAATAGCATAAATGGGGCGCGCTTGAATTGAATTGCAATCTCTGTGACACGCCTGGGGAGCCGCTTCCCCGTTCTCAGATAAAAAGGGATGTTCGCCCAGCGCCAATTGTCTATGTGCAGCTTGAGAGCCACAAAAGTCTCTGTGCGCGAATCAGGGGGTACCCCCGGCTCCGACCTGTATCCGGGCACCTGCTGTCCTCCAATTGTGCCTCCCCCATATTGCCCTCTCATCGTACTCCTGAGAACCTCTTCCGGGGACAGAGGCTGAATTGAGCGCAAGAGCTTGACCTGCTCATCGCGCACGGCGCTTGCTCCAAAAGAGGTCGGCGGTTCCATTGCTGTTAATGTGAGTAACTGGAAAAGGTGGTTTGGCACCATGTCGCGCAGTGCCCCCACTCCGTCATAGTATCCGCCCCTCTGTTCGACGCCGAGGTCTTCGGCAACCGTTACTTGCACATGGTCAATGTAGCGACGGTTCCATATAGGCTCTAGGATGCCGTTGGCAAAGCGGAAGACCAGTATGTTCTGCACAGTTCCCTTTCCAAGGTAATGGTCAATCCGGTAGGTCTGATTCTCATTTAGTACCTTCCCGATTTCTTGATTGAGGAGGCGAGCGGAATCGAGGTTATGCCCGAAGGGTTTCTCAATTATAACCCGACGCCAGTGGCCATTCTCTTCGCGTGTGAGTCCGGCTGAGCCGAGTTGTTGCACAATTGGAGAAAAGAAATCGGGAGAGGTCGCAAGATAGTAGAGATAATTCCCTCGCGTGTTGTGCTCCTTGTCCACCTCTGTCAATAGACCCTGAAGCTTATTATAAGCGTTCGGGTCTTGAGCATCACCCGATAGGTAATAAAAGCACCGGATAAACCAATTCCAGAGGTTCGGCTCAACTGGACCCGTGGCGAATTCCTTGATGTCTCGGCTTATCTTTTCGCGGAACTCTTCATCGGTCATTTGGCGACGAGCAAATCCTACGACAGCAAACCCTTTTGAGAGCAAATTCTCCCTAGCCAGATTATAGAGTGCCGGAATGAGCTTGCGCTTGGTCAAATCACCGGACGCACCAAATATAACCATAACGCAGGGGTCGGCAGGCTGACCCAGTGATTCATCGGTTATGTTCCTTTCATCTTTGCATTCCATCTCTTTTCTCCTTAATTAACGAACTTATACCTATCCTCCAGTTGGGCGTTCAACGTGGCCGCCGAACTTATACCTCATGGCGGAGAGCAACTTCTCAGCAAATGTGTGCTCCTGACGTGAGCGGAAACGGGTATAGAGGGACGCCGAGAGCACCTCGGCGGGAACCGCTTCTTCGATGGCGGCCATAATCGTCCAGCGACCTTCGCCTGAATCCTGTACAAAGCCCGTGTAATTGGAAAGCGTTGGGTCTTCAACGAGGGCCATTGCGGTTAAATCAAGCAGCCATGATCCGACAACGCTGCCGCGCCGCCATAGTTCGGCAATGTCGGCGAGATTGAAGTTATAGCGTTGATTTTCTGATAACTCCTTTGAATTGGCATTGCGCAGGATGTCAAATCCCTCCGCGTAGGCCTGCATTAAGCCGTATTCAATACCGTTGTGAATCATCTTAACAAAATGGCCGGCGCCATTGGGACCGCAGTAGAGATAACCGTCTTCGGCTGTGCTCCCTATATTTTCGCGTCCGGCAGTGCGGGGTATTTCACCCCATCCCGGCGACAGAGTCTTGAATATAGGCGATAGATGGTTGGCAACCTCTGTTTCTCCGCCGATCATCAGGCAATAACCCCGGTCCACCCCCCAGATGCCTCCGCTTGTACCTACGTCCACATAATGGATGCCCTTTTCCTTCAACGCTTTTGCCCGACGCACATCGTCTTTGTAATATGAGTTACCGCCATCAATTATGATGTCGCCTGCCTCCATGCGCTCGGCCAAGGCTAGAACTATCTGTTCTGTGGGTTCGCCTGCGGGAACCATTATCCATACCGCCCGCGGCTCCTTCAATTTACTCACGAATTCATCCAATGAAGTTGCCCCTCTTGCGCCTTCCTTTGCCAATTGCTTTACATTGCTGATATTGAGATCGAAGACTACACACTCATGTCCACCGCGCATCAAGCGCCGCACCATGTTCCCTCCCATTCTTCCCAGACCAATCATTCCTACCTGCATCTCTATCGCCTCCTGTTTGAGTTTAAGCTCTCATATCAATCACTTGGCTAGTGCGGAGATAATATTAAACCATTATCGCACACATACACACTCTTAACCTAATGCCGATTCCACCACATGTTGCAGCCTTGATAAATCCGCTTCTAAATTACTACTTAGATGAATCCTGAGTGCGCGCCGATTCCGCTCGGCCAGCACCTGAAAATCGCCTCGCGCCTGAGCGGCCTTCACAATGCCGAATGTATATTTCTGTCCGGGTACGGGCAGGTCCGATGCGTCGTCGCATGTCAATTGGAGAAATACCCCTGTATTCGGTCCGCCTTTATAAGCCTGTCCGGTTGAGTGCAGGAAGCGAGGACCAAAACCCAGACACGTTGCTACCCGCTTTCTATCGCGGATGGCGTGGCGCATAGCTTGGAGTCGTCTCTCGTGGGCATCATTCATCTCAATATACGCCAGGAGAGCAAAGTAATCACCAGCATTTAGGCGGCTCAGGTGCGCACGGATATAGCCAACGAGTGACTTATCGCGGCCTGCGGCTTTGATAAGCGAATCGGCGTTCTTCTTGTCTGAGAACAACTTGATTCCATCATCTTCGAGTATTGGCGTCTCAGACGGAAGCAAACCCGTCTTCTCATATTCAGTTGTCAATTTCCGCGTAGCCACCTTGCTCTCTTCCACATCCGGCTGATTAAAAGGATTAATGCCGATAATTGACCCTGCCACAGCCGTCGCCATCTCCCATCGAAAGAACTCTTGACCTAAATCGTATGGTTCAATCATTGAGATGCGCACCACAGGCTGTCCTATCTTTTCAAGGGCTTCGACCGCCGCATCCTGTGATTTATCCGGTGCAGATTCCAACCTAATATAGACAAATACCCGATCATTACCGTACAGGCTGGGTGAACCCACCCGCTCACGATCAACAGGAATAATTCCTTTTCCATTCTTACCGGCTGACTCGGCAAGGACTTGCTCCAGCCACGCGCCGAAATCCTGGATGCCGGGCGAGCCTATAATTGTCACCTTGTCACGCCCGTTTTTGGCAAGAACGCCCAGGATTACACCCAGCACTACGCCGGGGTTCTCCTCGGCGGGGAGGCACGATGAAGAAGAAATTGCCATCTCATCGGCACGGTCTAGGAGTTTCAACACATCTATACCCATTATTGCACCCGGCACCATGCCGAAGTCGGAAAGGGCTGAGTACCTGCCGCCTATGCTCGGCACGCCAAAGAAAATGTGACGGAAACCCTCGCTCTCGGCGATCTGATGTAGCTTCGAGCCGGGGTCTGTGATGGCTATAAAACGGCTTCCGACTTTTTCCGCACCGATGACTCCCTTTACTCGCTCAAAGAAGTACTGCTTAAATATGTTCGGTTCTAAAGTCGTGCCCGATTTGCTCGACACAATAAATATAGTATTGGCGAGGTCTATCCTATTTTCGATTGCTCTGATTTGAGACGGATCGGTTGAATCAAGAACGAGGAGTTCAGGATAGCCATTAATCCTGCCGAAGGTCATCTTGAGCACCTCCGGGCACAGGCTTGATCCGCCCATGCCGAGGAGAAGGGCGTGGGAGAATCCCGCGTTCCTTATCTCTTCTGCAATTCTCATCAGGTGCTGGCTGTGCGCTAACTGGTTTTCTGTAATCCCTAACCAGCCGAGCCAATTGTTCTCATCGGAGCGAGTCCAAAGGGATGGATCACGCGCCCAGAGCCTCCTCACCTTCCTACCTACTTGCCACTCTTCAAGCGTCTCTTTAACCTGAGGGGAGAGATTATCCGGCAGCGTATAAACCTGACTGTCAATCTTTGCGCCCGGCGCGAGTTTGCGTTTGGTCTCAACTGCGTTGAGCAATTTATCAAACGCCTCGGCAAACAGGCGCACCCCCTCTTTGAGCACATTGTCCGTTACCTCTTTCATTGAAATGCCCAATTGCTCCAGTGTCTCCATCGTGTCATGCGCGGATTCAATATCCTCTTCGAGGCTTGCCCGTGGATGCCCGTGATCTCGAAACGCTTCAAATGTGGATGGGGGCATCGTGTTTACTGTATCGGGTCCTATAAGCTCCTCGACGTAGAGCACATCGCGGTAATTCGGGTTCTTTGTGCCTGTGCTTGCCCACAAGACGCGCTGTGTTTGCGCGCCTTTTCTTGCGAGCGCCTGCCAGCGATCGCTGTGAAAAATCTCTTTATATCTTTGATATGCGAGCTTGGCGTTTGCGATGGCGACCCTTCCCATTATACTCCGCAGAAGCGCCTGTTCGCCCGCACTTGTAGCCGTCTTGAGACGAGAGGCGAGAATACCATCAACGGCGGTATCAATGCGGCTTACGAAGAAACTGGCGACGCTTGCGATTTTGCTCATATCACCGCCACGCGCCGCCAAACTCTCCAAGCCCGCTATATAAGCCAGCGCGACACGCTCGTATACATCCAGCGCGAAGACCAGCGTAACGTTGACATTAACACCCTCACTGATGAGCTGTTCAATAGCGGGAATGCCTTCGGGTGTAGCCGGAACCTTAATCAAAACATTCTCCCTTCCAACCGCCTGCCAGAGACGCCTTGCCTCATCAATCGTGCCCCGTGTGTCATGAGCCTGATACGGCGAGACCTCCAGACTGACATAACCGTCGCGTCTATTTGTCTCATTATAGACCGGATTGAATATATCGGCGGCGTCTTGAATGTCTTGAATGGCCAATTTTTCATAGAGCGACATGGAATCTAAATTTTGTTGTTTCAGAACCTTTAGGATATCTGCATAGTCGGTGCTGCCTGCTATTGCTTTCTCGAAGATTGATGGATTTGATGTAACACCCTTTAACCCGTCCTCTTCGATCATGCGCTTAAGTTCTCCACTCGTTATAAGACCGCGCCGAATGTAGTCCAGCCAAACTGACTGACCGTATGTGTTTAACGCTTTCAAAGGGTTCATAGTCATTTCTCCTCTAAGGATTTCCTCCACCCCTGTATCGCGCCTCCAACAGACGGATCTTTTCCAGTCTCCAGCGGTGGCGCTCCTCTCCCATAAATTCGGCTCCCAGGAAAGCACGGACGAGTTCTCGTGCCAGCTCAACTCCAATCACCCGCGCGCCCATTACCAGAACATTCATATCATCATGCTCCACACCCTGGTGGGCTGAGTATGTATCATGACAGAGACCCGCGCGTACGCCGGGCATCTTATTAGCCGCCACCGAAGCGCCGACGCCGCTGCCGCAGATTAGAATTCCCCGGTCTGCCTGTCCTTCTATTAGAGCCTTCCCGATAGCTTCGGCAAAATCGGGGTAGTCTACAGGCTCCGTGCTGTGCGTGCCCACGTCCATAACCTGGTGTTTAGATTCACGTAGGTAAGCGGACATGATTTCTTTCAACTGAAATCCCGCATGATCAGAACCAATAGCAATTCGCATATCTTACCTCGCCTTTGCCAACTGTTCTTTAACTGCGGCAATCACCTTATCAGGAGTAAATCCAAACTTCTTCTGCAACTCTTTAAGCGGTGCCGACGCTCCAAACGTCTTCATTCCAATTGTATGTCCGGTCATGCCGACATATCGAGCCCAACCCAGAGTCGAGGCCTGTTCAACGGAGACACGCGCTGTGACATCGGGAGGGACGACACTGTCCCTATATTCCTGGCTCTGTTTCTCAAATAGCTCCCATGAAGGCATACTCACAACGCGCGCTTTGATGCCCTCGGCCTTGAGTTGCTCGTATGCGTTTACGCAAAGCCACACCTCGCTGCCAGTCGCAAGGAGCAAAACATCGGGTTTGCCATCTCTGGCGTCGGCGAGCACGTATGCTCCCTTTTCTACGCCAGAGGCGGAGGCGTATTTGGAGCGATCCAGTGTCGGCAGAGACTGTCGGGATAGAACGAGGGCCACAGGTTCATGGCGGAGCTGCATTATTACGCGCCAGGCCTCGACTACCTCGTTGGCGTCAGCCGGCCGCAGAGTGATTAGTCCCGGAATTGCCCGCAAAGAGGCCATCTGCTCGACAGGCTGATGAGTCGGTCCGTCCTCGCCGAGACCAATGGAGTCGTGTGTGAAGATATATATTACCGGGAGTTCCATAAGGGCGCTCAATCGGATCGCGGGCCGCGCGTAGTCGCTGAATATGAGAAAAGTGGAACCGTAGGGGCGTACCTTCGCAAGCGACAGCCCGTTTAGGATTGATGCCATTGCATGTTCGCGAACACCGAAATGAAGATTGCGCCCGGCTCGGTTTTCGGATGTGAAATCTCCTGCTCCCTCAAATGTCAGGCGTGTCTTGGTGGAAGGAGCCAAGTCCGCCGACCCGCCAAGGAGCCAGGGAACATTTTGAGCGAGAACATTTAGAACCCTGCCCGAAGAATCGCGGGTTGCCAGCCCTTTTGGGTCTGCCGAAAAGGTAGGCAAATTTTTATCCCAGCCGTCTGGAAGCTCGCGGTGCTGTATGTAGTGAAGGTGTTGGGCAAGCTCAGGATAAAGAGTCTTGTATTCGCTAAACTTAGTCGTCCATGCCTCTCTCAAATCATGCCCGCGCTTGCCCACTCCGCTTTGAAAGTGCTCCCGCACCTCTTCGGGCACAAAGAATTTGGCGTCCTCGGGCCAGCCGTAGTTTCTCTTTGCCAGCCTGACTTCTTCCTCGCCCAAAGGCTCTCCATGCGCCGCACTTGTGTCCTGTTTATGGGGCGCGCCATAAGCAATATGGCTATCTACAATAATCAATGTCGGTCGGTCATCTATATTCTTAAACGTTGTGAGAGCGCGCTCAATCATTTCGAGGTCATTTGCGTCGCCCACGCGTGTGACATTCCAGTTGTATCCCATGAACCGTGCGGCGACGTCGTCGCTAAAGGTCCAAGCCGTGTTTCCTTCAATAGAGATTCTATTATTGTCATAAATCCAGCAGAGGTTTGAGAGCCTGAGATGGCCTGCCAGAGACGCGGCTTCATTGGATACTCCTTCCATCATGTCTCCGTCTCCGCACAGGGCGTACACGTGATAGTTAAACATATCGAAATTGGGGCGGTTGAAGAACTCCGCCAGCCAATAACCGGCCATAGCGATACCGACGCTTGTTGCAACCCCTTGACCTAAGGGACCCGTTGTGGCCTCGACCCCGGATGTCCAGCGGTATTCAGGATGCCCAGGGCATTTGCTGTCGAGTTGACGAAATTTCTTAATATCATCGAGGGTCACCGAAAGCTCGCCGAGCGTTTCATACCGGGGATTTACCGCCTTTACCCCGCAGAGATACAGCATTGAATAGAGGAGCATCGAAGCATGGCCGATTGAAAGGATAAACCGATCGCGGTTTGGCCAGATTGGGTCGTCAGGATCAAACCGCAAAAACCGCTGCCAGAGGCAATAGACTACAGGTGCCATAGCCATGGGGGTACCGGGGTGACCAGAATTGGCTGCCTGTACTGCATCCATGGACAGAGTGCGTATAGTGTTGATGCACAACCGATCAATTTTGCTATTCATCACCATGATTATCCTTCCTTAATTACATTAGCTACTTAATTGAGATTGATCGACCCGGAAGGTTTGAGCCTGTTGAAAAAAGGTCTTAAGACCCGTGCAGATTAGTTCCTTAATCCATAATCTGATTGCACCCTTGAGAACATTGATTTTATCAAACCTTCAACCGTCACGATTTTTACAAACAGCTCTTCCTAACGTAACGATCAAATAAATCTCTCAGGGTCCTCAATTATAAGATGAACGCCCATAATAGAGAGATTCAGTTTTAGACGACTTCACTATCAACGGTACGGATGTTTTCCCACTTTATGCGTAAACCTTTCCTATTACCATTGTTACCCAAGGAGTAACCCTTTTCAAGCAAAATTTTCTCTTCAATACCGCACACCGAACGCCCAATACATTTTCCCTTTTCATTCCAATTAAAAGATGAATCTTAGAAGTAGGGGCATGTTGCAACATTCCCCTACTTCTCTGAGGAAAACCAATCTTTTCTATGGTAGATTAAAGCTGATGCCGCACGAGATCGAGAGGCTTGTTTTTCTAAATCCACTGGGAATCATGGGGTGGGCTTTAATTCTACTCCTATTCTCTATCGTTCTTTACGGTGCTTTGAGGAATACAAGAAGAACAGGGGCATCAAGAAAGAGAGCCGTTCTCGTTTCGCTCCGAGTTGCATCATTTTTACTTATAATCTTCATACTCTTAAACCCTGCACTGAGGATTGAGCAATACAGAGAGGAAAAACCGCACCTCGCGATCCTCATTGACCGCTCGTGGAGCATGACCCTTCCGGAGGATGAATCGGGAATTTCGAGGATTGGGGCTGTAAGAAATTTCTTCCAAAGCCACAGAGATTTTTTCTCAAAGATTGAAAGGAATTTCATCCTTAATTACCACGTATTTGACAAATCCCTGAAGCCTGCCTCATTGGATTTTATAAATGCAGACGAACCAAGCGGCGAAGGCACGGACATTGGTGAGGCCATTAAAGAACTAGAGAATAATTACCACCCGGGTGAGCTTAGCTCAGTTATCCTTTTTTCAGACGGTGCCGACAACGGCGCAATGAGGAGAAATGCCGACGAGTTCCTGCGAAATATTGATTTTCCTATAAACGTGATTGGCTCTTTAAGTGACAAAATCCGCGATATATGGATTGATAGCGTAAAGGCGAGCGAGGTTGCATTTCTGAGATACCCTGTTTCGGTGGACGTTGTGATTAAATCCGTCGGTTTTAAACCATCTAACATTCCCGTAACTTTGAAAGAGGGAGACAATGTCGTTTCGACTCAGGGAATTTCTATAGACTCAGGAGAGGAAAAAAAGGTAGAGTTTGTGATTACGCCAACATCTCTTGGAAGAAAGATTTATACGGTCTCCATTCCCGTGGCTGCAGGCGAGTTGATAAAGGAGAACAACCAGAAATCATTTGCAATGGACATCGTAGTTGATAAAATTCGCGTGCTGCACGTGGCGGGAGGTCCGTCGTGGGACGTGAGATTTTTAAGAAAGGCACTCAAGAAAAACCCGAACATTGATCTCGTTTCGTTTTTCATACTGAGAAGCGCGTCTGATCTTGTATTTGCCTCTCAAAACGAGCTGAGCCTTATTCCATTTCCTGTTGACGAACTTTTTGGAACCGAACTCGGAACATTTAACGTCGTAATATTCCAGAATTTTGACTTTCGACCCTACGGAATTTATGGTTTTCATCTTGAAAAGCTGAAGGATTATGTAGAAGGGGGCGGATCATTTCTTATGGTAGGAGGCGACAAGAGCTTCGACAGCGGAAGCTACGGAGGAACCCCCGTTTCCGAAATCCTTCCCGTAGAGCTTAACTCGATTCCCCCCAGGATTGAAGAGACCTTTAGCACAGAGAGGTTCCACGCCAAACTTACCGCAATTGGGGCGCATCATCCAGTTATGAGAGTTATTCCCGATGAAAAGGAGAATGAAGACTACTGGAATGGGATGCCTGAACTTGATGGATTTAATAAGGTCGAGGGATTAAAGCCACACGTCCTTTCCCTTATAGAGACGCCCAATGGAGAGCCGGTTTTGGCGCTGAGCCGTGTTAAATCCGGAAGAGTCGCGTCGTTTCTCTCGGATTCTTCGTGGGAATGGAATTTTGTTCGTGCGGGGGAAGGAGACGTTTCGCCTTACTACCAGAAATTCTGGAATCGGTTGCTCTTGTGGTTGATAAACGACCCGGAGTTGAAGGATATAAGAGTAAAGACGGATAAGGCTTCATACACTCTTGGAGAAAATCCCAAAGTGGATGTACGGGCGATTAATTATGAAACCACAGAGGAAAAAATTGAGGCTTCTGTTGTTTTTCCAGACGGCTCCCAACGAGGGCTGAGCCTTGAAAAAACGGGCGTGGATGAACTTGGAGCCGAAATAAAGACGGGACAATACGGGATCTATAAAGTGAAGGTTAAAGAGGACGAGGGTTTGGGTGCTGAAGAAGACGGCAATAGAGATGAAATAGAATTTCTCGTTGGGCCTCCGGAGAATGAACTCAGGAGTCCCACTATGGATGGGGATTTACTTAAGTCAATTTCAAAGAAGTCGCGCGGCCATTTCATTACAGTTAAAGGCAACCCTGAGGAACTCGGAATTGATTTCTCTCCCAGAAAGGTAACTACGGGCTATAAGACGGTTCAAATATGGGATAATCCATGGTTTTTCATAGCCCTTTTAACCCTTTTTTCTCTTGAATGGTTGCTCTCTAGGAGGTGGGGGCTTAGATGAATCTGGAGGAAAAGACGTGCTTCTTGCGATAGATGTTGGAAATACAAACGTTGTATTTGGAATATTCGAGGGGAAAGAGATTGTAAGCCACTGGAGGATTGGAACGGATAAGGCTAAAACGTCGGACGAATACGGGGTTCTCTTTAGAAACCTGTTTGAGGTAAAGGGAATCAGTCTAAAGCTGATTAAAGGGGCTGCGATTTCATGTGTTGTTCCTCCTCTCCTTGGAACTCTGAATTATATGCTCAGGTCTTATTTCGACGTGAATCCACTTATTATAGAGCCGGGAGTAAAAACCGGAATGCCTATACTCTACAAAAATCCCCAAGAGGTAGGAGCCGACAGGATTGTAAACGCGGTGGCCGCTTTTGATGAATATAAAAAGAGCGTTATAATCGTGGACTTTGGTACGGCTACGACGTTTGATTGCATATCCGAAAAGGGTGAATACCTGGGAGGCGCCATTGCTCCTGGGCTCATTATATCTGCCGAAGCCCTTTTTGAGGCGGCGTCAAAGCTTCCAAAGGTGGAGATTATAAGGCCCAAAACGGTGATAGGAAGAACCACAGTCAGCAGTATTCAATCCGGGCTTGTATATGGTTACGCGGGGCTTGTAGACGGCATTGTGGAGAGAATTCAAAAAGAGATGGGCACAAATCCAAAGGTGATTGCGACGGGTGGGCTTGCAAACCTCATCACCCCTGAGAGCAGAACCATAGAAGAGGTAGATGAATTTCTTACACTAAAAGGGCTTAGACTTATTTATGAATGGAACTCCTAGAATTATCATTCAAAGACATAAAACGTCTTATCCTCATTACGATCTGAGGCTTGAGATGGGGGAGGTTCTAAGGTCCTGGATTCTTCCTAAAAATTTCCCCGTTGAGGATGAAAAGAGGCTTGCAATAGAGGATAGAGACCAGTTTGTTAGCTCCGGAACCATTATAAGCGATGGATACGGAGTAGGGGAAGCAGAGGTTTGGGATATCGGGGTCTATGAGGTTGAACGGAGGAGCGGGTCAAAGGTTGTATTTAGCGCCCGGTGTGAAAAATTCTCTGGAAGATTTATTCTTCTACTTCCCGGCTGGGGAATATGGAGCAAGAAGAGGCTGTGGGTTTTGTTTAAGGATTGAGTTCTTCACGGTGCATTTCGTAATGGGGTGTGTGGTCTGGCCTCCTACGATTGCCTGTTTAATTGACTCGGAGCGATAAACGATTTGTCCAGTCACAAAAAAGCCTTGCTTCGCTTTCTGCGCGGTGATAATCTTAATATTGCTATTTCTCGCACCGGTATTTGCCCAACTGTGTCGGGCAGTCGAAATAACGTATTTGGAGGATCTTAATAGATATGGCTAAGTTTGGAGAAAGGTACTGCTGGACGGTTAGAGACGACCCTTCGGTGTGCCCCTACATTAAACCCGGGGAAGAATATCTTCTGGGAGATGTTAAAAAACGCATTAGAGAGAAATGTATTGAGTGTGAAGAGCTTAGGAATGATTTAAAAGCCCTCGCCGAAGAAAAGGGTTCTATGTTTGATACCTTTCCCTTAGTTCTCGATGAACTCTTAAAAAGGGAACAGAAACTAAAGAAGTATGGAAAATCCCTCAAAATTAAAGAAGAGATGTTCGATATGTTGGTTCATCTCTCAACTTCACTCAAGCTTGTGCTGGATTTGGATGAGATACTCTATAAGGGTCTTATGGCGTTTACAACCGGAAGCAGTTTTGGTTTCAATCGTGCCATTGTGCTTCTTTCTCAGAATAGAAGGCTTCGCGGATATTTTGCGCTGGGCCCAAAAAACCCCGAAGAGGCTTTTGCTATCTGGAGGGACATTTCGGAAAAAAACCTCACCGTACCGGACCTTTTTAGATTTTCCTCCGATATATTTAAAAGGGAGAAAGAGAAGTTCAGCGAGGTCCTTAGACAAATGGAATTCGACATAAATGAGGGAGTATTTAAAAGGGCCTTTAAAACGGGAATGGTTCTCGGGGTTACGCCTGATGACTTTAGCATACTTAGAGACTTCTATCCGCCCGGCGTTATGCTGAGGGTTTCTCCTGAAGATGACATGCCGGGTGCTCTTCGCAATTTCTATCGCGATATTCCATTCTGGATAGTTCCTCTGTTTTCGCACCTGAAACGTCCCCTTGGAGCGATACTACTTGACAATTTTCTCACGAAAAGAGAGGTATCGGAAGACGAATTAAAGGCGATAGAGATTTTTGCCACGGAGATCTCGCTTGCACTTGAAAGAGGACTGACTTATGAGGAACTCGAAGAGAGGGTTGAGACGCTCGAAGAGGCGAACATTAAACTGAGGGAGCATCAGGAGATTATAATGAAGCTCAGAGAGGAGGCTTCGATAGGCGAGATGGTGCTTCAGCTGACCCATTCTTTTAAGAATCCGGTGATTGCAATGGCGGGACTTGCGAAGGTTTTAAGAAAAAAAACCGATCCCGGATCGCCCATTATGAAGTACGCGGATGCGATACTTGAAGAGGCTATTAAGCTTGAAGAGACACTCAAAGACTTTGTGAACTTGGTTAAGGCCAAGTATAAGTCGGATAAATCCTATATAGACATAAACAAGGTGGTTGAGCTACTATATCAAGAAAAGAGGGCGAAGGGAAAACTTCAGAGCGTGGATTTCCATCTCAATCTTGGGGAAAACCTTCCCTCTGTTTTCGAGAACCAATATCAGCTCTATTACTGTATTGAGAACATAGTGAATAACTCTATTGAAGCAATGCCCGAAGGAGGCGAGCTTTTCATAGAGACAACGGCTCAGGATGGGTTTATTTCTGCAAGTGTAAGGGACACGGGCCCCGGCATTCCGGCTGATGTGATGAACAATCTCTTTAAACCATTTTTTACAACAAAAACCCTGGGAAGTGGTTTAGGACTCTACACGTCAAAGGAAATAATTGAGAGTATGGGCGGCCACATAGCTGTCTCATGCGAGAGAGAAAAGGGTTGCAGCGTAACCATAAAAATCCCGACTATATAGTGAAATATAGCAAGGGAAAATCACGGGAGGGAAGGAGAAGGTGAATTATGAGCAAAATCTTAAAAGTATGAAACTGGAATTTTTAATTCAAACCGCGTGGAGTCTACTTCTTTTAACAATCGTATTGGTAATACTTTGGCATTAATGAAAATACAGAGAAGGAGAAACTTGAATCAGGAGGGTCTTTAAATATGAAGATGTCAATCTCTGATATGCCGGATGATTTTTATAAGGGGAAAAGGGTATTTGTTCGGGTTGATTTCAATGTCCCTATTGAGAAAGGGAAGATAGGAGAGGACTATAGAATCAGAAGGGCAATTTCAACTATCGAGTACCTGGCTAACAGAGGAGGGGCAGTGATACTCGCCTCCCATCTTGGAAGACCCAAGGGGAAAGTAGTACCTGAGTTGTCTTTAAAACCCATTGCAGAGCGACTCTCTAAAGTGCTTAGAGTCAAGGATGTAAAATTTGTTAATGACTGTATTGGAAAAAATGTTAAAGATATTGTAAATCATCTTGCGGGTGGTGAGGTGTTACTTCTTGAGAATCTGAGATTTCACAAAGAAGAGGAAGCAAACGACGTTGAGTTTTCCAAGGAACTGGCATCATTAGCCGATAAATACGTAAACGATGCTTTTAGTACTT
>JBLNAE010000037.1:0-3526 GCA_050259195.1 Ignavibacteriales bacterium | reverse complement strand
CTAGTCCCTCCAAAGCCCTAAGAAAGTATTGAATCCCCTTTCTCTCAAACATCCTGCTTACTAGAAGAATACGTTTCTTTTTACTCCCATTTATTTGAAATTTATTTATATCTATGCCGTTTGGAATCACTGTAACTTTAGTACCTGGACTACATCCGAGGACAAGTGATTTAAGACTTTCGCTGGGACAGACGATTTGCCCTGCACCTTGTGTGACTTTCCTCCACGGCGCAGAAAACATCTTATGCCCCAACTTAAACCGGTTAGGGTTATATCCCGGCACGTCAGACCCATGAGCTGTGATAATATAAGGAAGTCCAGTGATTTTTTTTAAAATATATGAAACCAGACCGTCTGGAAAAATAAAATGGGTGTGATTTATATGGTAGCGTTCTCGTCTCATAAGTCTTAATGCAGCAGGTATGGCGGAAAGGATATAGGAACCCATCTCGGGTGTGGAACAGACAGACTCCCTTGCCCTAATACATTGAATTCTGTGCACATTGACCCTATTGACTTGCTCATACTTAGGAAGTTCCTGAAAACCCATAGTCACAAGGTCAACACTATGTCCTAGCTTTACTAATTCACTGGATAACCCGTAAACTACTTTTGCTCCTCCGCCACCCAGAGGGGGAAATTCGTAGCTTAGCATTAAGATCCTCATAATACTTATTAATCTCCAAGCTTATTCTATGCTTATACTTTGTAAAGGTCTACTAGACTTTAGTTGGCTTGTTACTATATCCAAATGTATTATGAACGAATTTTTTACAGCCTTTAGACCTTACTATTATAACATCCTGTCCCTACTTCCACTTTAGGTGTTCAATTTGCTATTTACCACGGTATGGTTATATATTCATCAAATTTTGATGGCAACATTGATAAAGAAACTCTCTCATGGTAACTTCTCTTCATTAAAATTGCAACCCATTGGAGGATAAACAAAGTGGCAAAGATAATTTCTGTAAAAGGGAGAGAGATTCTCGATTCTCGCGGAAATCCTACGGTTGAAGTTGACGTAAAATGTGATGACGGCTCCTTTGGAAGAGCTGCCGTACCCTCAGGGGCTTCTACGGGAGAGCATGAGGTGCTTGAACTAAGAGACGGAGATAAAAAGAGATACCTGGGAAAAGGGGTTCAGAAGGCCGTAAAAAACGTAAATGTCGTAATAGCCGCTAAGATAGTTGGCATGGATGTAACATCTCAAACCGATATAGATAACATTATGATTCAGCTCGATGGAACTCAGAACAAATCGAAACTGGGAGCAAACGCTGTTCTGGGAGTGTCCCTTGCCGTATCAAAGGCGGCTTCAACTTCCACCGGGCTTCCGCTTTACCGGTATTTAGGCGGGGTTTCGGCGAGTATTCTTCCCGTTCCACTTATGAACATAATAAACGGCGGAGCGCATGCTGATAACAATCTCGATATTCAGGAGTTTATGATTGTTCCTCTAAGATTTAACCTTTTCTCTGAAGCCATAAGAGCAGGGGTCGAGGTGTTTCATAATTTGAAGGTGATACTAAAAAAGAGGGGCTATTCAACCTCAGTTGGTGATGAAGGCGGATTTGCTCCTAATTTAAAATCAAACGAGGAGGCGATTGAATGCATAATTGAAGCGATAACCCAGGCAGGTTATAAAGCGGGGGAAGAGATTTCCCTCGCCCTCGATGTAGCTTCGAGCGAGCTTTATGAGAATGGGAAATACCTGATCGAGGATAAAAAGCTAAGCAGGGATAAGATCGTAGATTTATATAGAAACTGGGTTGATAAATACCCAATTGTTTCAATTGAAGATGGAATGGCGGAAGACGACTGGGGAGGGTGGCGGGTTCTTACGGAGGAACTCGGCGAAAGGGTTCAACTCGTAGGAGACGACCTCTTTGTGACCAATACGGGGCGGCTTTCGAGAGGGATAAAGGAGGGGATTGCAAACTCGATCCTCATTAAAGTCAATCAGATTGGAACGCTTACAGAAACGCTTGAGGCGATTGGCATGGCGGCGAGAGCCGGTTATACATACGTAATCTCTCACCGTTCGGGAGAGACTGAGGATTCGACAATCGCCGACATTGCTGTTGCTACAGGAGCAGGACAGATAAAAACAGGCTCGGCATCAAGAAGCGATAGAGTTGCTAAGTATAATCAGTTATTGAGAATTGAAGAAGAACTCGGGAGCGAAGCCAGATTCCCTGGAAAGGCGGCCTTCAAAGATAGAACGGGCTGATTAATAGGAGTGAATTGCCGTTTGCCACTGCGGCATCCAATCATTTCCCATCAATCACTTTATTCAGTATCTCAGCTAACTCTTCGATGTCGTATGGCTTAGCAACAACACCTCTAAAACCATATCTTCTATGTTCAGACATGACCGGATCGTTTGAATACCCGCTTGATACCACTGCCCTGACATCCGGGTCTATTTCCATTAACTTGGCTATTGCCTCACGCCCTCCTATTCCACCCGGAATAGTCAAGTCCATTATGACTAAATCGAAGGGTCTATTCTCATCTCTAGCCCTTGTGTATATCTCTATTGCCTCTTCCCCGCCTTTAGCATATTCCACCTCATATCCCATCCTCATAATCGCCCGTCCTGCGGCAGTCCTTATAATTGCCTCATCATCCATAATGAGCACTCTTCCTCTGCCCTTTACCTCTGTTCTTTTCTCTGGTTCTGCTTTCCTTTGGGATACTCTCTTCTCTGATGCTGGGATATAGACATGGAAACTGCTCCCTTTTCCAAGCTCTGATTCTACATCTATGAATCCATCGTGGCTCTTTATTATTGAATACGTTGTTGCAAGTCCCAGCCCGCTTCCCCTCTGCTTTGTAGTAAAGTATGGATCAAATATCTTTGACAGATGCTCCCTTGGTATCCCTACTCCCTCATCTTCTATGGTTATCTTCACGTAGTTTCCTCCTTTAATATGGGCGGGTATGAAACCTCTTCCTAATTCAGTGTTCTTTGTGCTAATCTTAATTACTCCGCCTTGAGGCATTGATTGTTGAGCATTGATTGCAAGGTTACTTATAACCTGTGCTATTTGTCCCGGGTCTGCCTCTACATCCCAAAGGTTATCCTCTATACTAAACTCGCACCTCACATTAGAACCCCTGAGGGCAAAAGAGGTCGATTCCCTTATAATCCGCTCAATGGATGTGAGCTTCTTGACAGGTGCTCCTCCTTTAGAGAATGTAAGCAACTGTTGAGTGAGCCCTCTTGCCTGAAGGCATATACTCTCCGCTTCTATGAGATTATTGTGGAGATTGGTTCCTGTACGCGTATCCATCCTTGCCACAGATATTGTGGAAAGCATCGCAGCTAGCATATTATTGAAATCATGCGCTATACCTCCTGCCAGAACTCCTATTGATTCCAGTTTACTAAAGTTCAGCCTATCCTCTTCCATTTTCTTTCGCTCTGTAATGTCACTGAATGTGACAACTGCCCCTACCACTCTATCTCCTTCCTGAATCGGTGTGCTTATGTACTCGACCGGGAAACCCTCTCTATCCT
>JBLNAE010000036.1:0-7052 GCA_050259195.1 Ignavibacteriales bacterium | reverse complement strand
GAACAGGAATCAAATTATTCGTATTGCCTCCAAAGAGTCCAAAGCTCAATGGGTGTGTTGAGAGGGTACAGAGAACGCATACAGAGGAGTTCTATGAGGTTAATGATTGTCCTTGGACTGTGCCTGAACTCAATAAAGAACTTAGTTACTGGAACTACATATATAACTGCGTCAGACCACAGTTGCGACAAATCGGAGCAACTAGATGCCCTAGCCCAAGAGTCTGTGGGTTACTCCGACCGAATGCTCTTATTCATCGCATTCTGGGTTACAAGACGCCATTGCAATTTCTCAAAGACAAGGGCATTATTCATACCAATTACCCCTCAACTTTGTCTCATATGTACTGAACCGTTACATTTTCTTGCTCAGAACTCTAATCCTATGCTATACTGGGGTGAGAGGGATACTGAAGATTAGACTACTCTCTATTGATTTTTGGACAAGTGTCTGAATTTATTGAATTGCCCCAGAGTGCAAATCCAAAGGAGAGATGGCAAAGCTGTCCCACAATTTAGCCAAATTTTCTAAGCAAGAGCAGGACTGGGCTATGCTCATATCCCAAATAGCTCAAGGTGATGAATCCGCTCTCGAAGCGCTTTACGATCACACAAGTCGTTTAATCTACAGACTTGCGCTCAGGATATTAACGGATATATCTGAGGCTGAAGAGACAACGATTGAGGTTTATATGCAGGTCTGGCGTAAAGCGGCGGATTACGATCCTAGTCGAAGTACGCCCTTGGCATGGCTCCTTATGCTCACGCGCAGCCGCGCGATTGACCGGCTGCGCTCAAACACGCCGCGCTCTAAGGTGGAGGAGACGGTTGAGATGGATGTCCTAACCCCTACGGCTAACCCTGAAGAGACAGCTATAGCGGATGAACGACAGGAACTGATTCGCAATGCCCTCTCAAAACTTACTCTCCAGCAACGTAAGGTAATTGAGCTTGCATACTTCTCGGGGCTGACACAGAGTGAGATTGCCGCCCAACTGCTCCAACCCGTTGGAACGGTTAAGAGTTGGATCCGTTTGGGTACGATGAAGCTGCGTGAGCTTCTTGGCTCGCTTAAAGAAGAAGTATAGTAAACCCAACAGGGCGGGTTTAAGAGTCTATATTTATATCTCTTTGCAACTTTACTATCAGAGAGGGGATAAAACTTTATGAGAGAGTTGAAAAAGATAATATGGGCTACGGATGGCTCAAAGGAGTCTAATGAGGCGTTAAATTATGCGAGATTTCTTGCCCAAAAATTTGGCTCTAAAATAATAGGCGTACATGTAATTGAGATGCCCGAAAAACAATTATACGAATACCTTGACGATCCTGAAAGCGAATTCTACTACAGGTGGATGGAAAAAGCTGAAGAGAGCTATAAGTCAAAGTTAGCCTCTATCAGAGATGAGTTGTTTAATCAAGGGGTTAGTTTTCAAGGGGAGATTTTAAAAGGAGAGCCAAATAAGAAGATCGTTGAATTTGCCGTTAGTGAAAAAGCTGACCTTATAGTCATGGGAAGGCGGGGGCTTGGACTCATAGACAGAATACTGATTGGAAGCAGTACTCTCAAAGTCCTGAGGGAATCTAGCGTGCCAGTCCTTGCGGTTAAAAAGAGGGATAAAGGAGACGCGGTAGAAATTCGCAGTATCCTTGTTCCACTAGATGTAAATGAAAAAGTAGATTCTGCTCTTAACTATGCAATGGATTTAGCGGAGAGGATAAATGCCAGCATTTCGGTTTTGTACGTTTTTAGATTATATGCCTATAGCTACAGTGATTACGAAACCCCTCACAGTGTGGCGGAGGATTTAATAAAGCTTTCTTCCGATAAACTTAGAGAAAGGGTTGAGGATATAAAACTCAAGCTTGGAATTCGCAATAGAGAAGCTACCAGATTAGAGATTAACGCGGAGGTAGTTCAGGGAATAAGCACTTCGGTTGCGATAATTGATTATGCATCTAGTAAAGGCATTGACTTAATAGTGATGAATACCCATGGAAGAAAAGGTATAAAGAGGTTTATATTAGGGAGTGTAACAGAGAAGGTCATTCAAGAGTCTTCCTGCGCAGTTTTAGTTCTAAAACCATAGGAGGCAAAGGACGAATGCGAAAGAAGGAAGAAAAGGTGCCTTCCAACCTAATTGATTTTCTTTTAAATCCCTCTTCATACCCGCATCAGCCAAGATCTATAAAGCACATACAGACACATATATCCCATATCTTTATAGTTCCTCCTTATGTCTACAAGATAAAAAAGCCGGTGAATTTTGGTTTTTTGGATTTTTCAACTCTTGATAAGAGAAGATACTACTGTGAAAAAGAGGTTGAGCTAAACAGCAGGCTTTGCGATGCATACATGGGGGTTGAAGAAATTTCTATCCGAAATGGCGATTTTTCCTTTGAAGAAGGCGATGAAGTTATTGAATACGCTGTAAAGATGAAAAAGCTGCCCGATAGATATTTTCTTAAAAATCTCCTTGCAAAAGGCAGGGTTACTAAAGATGACTTACTTAGGATTGTAGAAAAGCTGGTTGAGTTCTATAAGCAGGAGTTGGTGACGCAAAACATAAGTGAATACGGAAGACCCGAAAGGATCAGGATAAACATTAATGAGAATTTTTCACTTTCAGAGCATTTTATCGGGAAGACAATTTCAAAGGTCGCATACGATGCAATTAAGTTCTATAACGATGCATTCTTTAAAAAGAAATCTCGCCTCTTTGAAGAGAGAATCGAAAAGGGTCTAATTAAAGACTGTCATGGCGATCTTCACATTGAGCATATAAATCTAAGTCCTCGAGGCGTTTGTATTTATGACTGCATAGAGTTCAACGAGAGATTTAGATACATTGATATCGCTTCGGATATAGCCTTTTTAGCTATGGATTTGGATTTTAACGGCTACGATGACTTTGCGAATTTTATTATCTCTGAAATATCGAGGAGGATGGAGGATAAAACGATTTTTGATATAATTGATTTTTACAAGTGCTATAGGGCTTATGTAAGGGGTAAAGTAGAGAGTATAAGAAGCGGTGAACCGGAGGTCCCCGACGACCAGAGGCAATTTTCTGAAGAAAGAGCTAAAAGGTATTTTAGACTTGCTCTTCGGTATGCACTTTTTGGTTCTAGACCTGCGTTGATTGTGGTTTTTGGCCTTATAGGAACAGGAAAAAGTACGCTTGCTCATGCGCTTTCCGAAGAGCTTTCTTGTGGAATTGTATCTTCTGATAGCGTGAGAAAAGAAATCATGGGCCTAAAGCCAACGGAGAGAAGATACGAGGAGTTCGATAAAGGGATTTACTCAAGAGATATTACTAATATAACCTATCGGGAGGTTTTAAATAAAGGGAGAAGGGCTATAGAGCTGGGGAAAATAGTAATTCTCGATGCCAGTTTTTCAAAAAGGGAGTTCAGGGAATTAGTTCTTCACGAGGCTGAGGCTCTAGGAGTGTCATTTTATTTTATTGAAACAAAAGCCAGTGAAGAAAATATTAAGAAAAGACTTATCGAAAGGGAAAAAAGGGGGAAATCCGTCTCTGATGGACGTTGGGGGATATTCGAGAGGTTTAAAGATGAGTTTGGAGAGACAAATGAGCTTCCAAGAGACAAACACCTAATTGTAGGTACGGATAAAACGCGGGAGGATGCATTAACCCAGACCTTGAGCGGAATAATAAGCAAGAACTTATTGAATTACTCATAAACCATTCCCGATTGATCACCGAAGGGCGAGATCGGACTCTTAGTATAAGAGGTCGCCATGCTATTGCCTCCTTTTCTATCTTTTGTGACAAGATAGCGATTCTATTCTTCTCCCACCGGGGCTTGAGAAGCCAACACTAATACCTTCCTTGCTTTGTTGAGGGCTAGTTCTTTAATTTTATTTATATCACTTTTATGGTTTGGTATATTTACTCGGATATCAATAGTTGTGAAACGTCCATTAACTTCCTCATCTCTTGCCATGTATCCGATGTTTACTTCATATACCTGCCTTTCAGTATGGTAAGAGGTATCTATAATATAAAGGGATCCATAGTCGGACATTTTTGCCTCTCAATATTGGTATTTTACTCCTTGACTTTCTGCCATCCTAATTTGATTCCATTGGCATTGTAATCTCTCAAGCAATAGTACTATCAAAAGGCATGCCAAAAACTTTTCTTAGTAAATACAGAGCCTTCTAGTTTAGATGCCACATTTCTTTTGTCCTATTTTCTGACATCTGACAGCGGTTTAGATTTGGAGTCATGGTTTAGATTATTAAAGATAAATGAATTAAGGTGCTTAATCTAAAATCAATTTTGGCACATGAATTGCCTAAAAGTATAATGAGATTAAATAAAAGGGGAAGAGAAATGATTGCGAAAGACATTATGAAAACTAGAGTTATTACAGTATCACCATTGACTCCTATATCAGAGGCCGCTCTTCTAATGAAGAATGAGGATATAGGTGCCTTGGTTATAGTGAATAATGAAGAAAACCCAATTGATATAATAACAGATAGGGATATTATAGTTTCAGTTGTAGCTAACCGTGAAAATCCAGAGGAGATTCTGGTTGAAGACGTTATGACCAAAAAGCTGGGAAGTAGAAAACTAATTGTGGTCGGCGAAGACACAGATGTATTTGATATACTTAAAATCCTTTCCAAGAACTCTATAAGAAGGGTCCCTGTCACAAGAAGGGGAAAGCTTGTAGGCATAGTATCGGTGGATGACATAGTAGTTGTGGTAGCAACTGAGCTTGCTAATCTGGCTTCGACTCTAAGTGGAGGTCCATCAAGGGTTATTTAAAATGAGGTGAGAAGATGCTTGTAAAAAATTGGATGAGACGAAGTCCTATAACCGTGGAACCTGAAATAGGAGTAAAAACCGCTT
This sequence comes from Ignavibacteriales bacterium, assembly GCA_050259195.1. GTDB lineage: Bacteria > Desulfobacterota_D > UBA1144 > Nemesobacterales > CSP1-2 > PSLL01. The sequence continues at coordinate 2,167 of JBLNAE010000036.1, read as the reverse complement.
TTTTGATTCTTAAGAAATATAAGATAAGACAGCTTCCCGTAATAAAAGACGGGATACTCATTGGGATTGTGACTGATAGAGACATTAGAAAACCTGAGCTTCCCGATGTTTTCTTATCGCGGAACCAACCCTATAAATTAGAAGATAGGGTTAGGGTAGGGGATATTATGACTATGGAAGTTATAACCGTGAATGAAGATACACCTGTTGTAGAAGCCGCCAGTTTGCTGATTAAAGACAAAATAAATGGGCTTCCCGTAATTTCTAGAGACGGAAAACTCAGCGGGATAATAACCACCTCAGATATTTTAGGGGCCTTTGTAAGACTTTATGGGCAGCCTGATACCACATCTGTATAAACAAAATATTCAAGCGTTTTTCTTGGTAAGCCTGAGTGTATACTTTCTACCCTCTTCGGCGAGGAAGATAAGGGGGGTAAATGTAAAAAGAAAAGCCCAATCAACGAAAGTTAGGGGATAGGTATTAAATATTTTCTGAGTTGGATGGAGATAAACGATTAAGCCTATTAAAATAAGTTCGGCCCCGATGCCAATCAGAACCAATCGGTTACTTAAGAAACCTACTTTAAATACAGACTCCCTTTCAGTACGACAGGCAAAGACATTACCTATTTGAGATGCTATAATTCCCGCAAGGCACATAGCTGTAGCCTTTAGATAAATTGGACCGGATGAAACTAACTCCATACCGGGGCGCCAGCCTGAAGAGTAGTAAACAAAGATGTAATCTGACATACTGGCCACAGCCTCAATTATTCCTAGAAAACCATAAGCCCGAATTAGTAGCGGTAGGTCCAAGAGCCTTTTCTTTAAAGACCTGGGAGGCTGATTCATAATTCCCGGTTCTGGAGATTCGGTTCCAAGTCCTAGGGCAGGGAGTAAATCGGTACCAAGGTCAACTGCTAGTATCTGCATTATGGTAAGGGGTAAGGGAATCTTAAAGAGAACAAAAAGGATGAAAGGTACTGCCTCAGGGATGTTAGAAGCAAAAATATAGGTTACAAATTTCTTTATATTTGAGTATATGGCCCTTCCTTCCTCAATTCCTGCGACAATACTTGCGAAGTTATCATCTGTAAGAATTATTGTTGCAGCCTCTTTTGCAACGTCTGTTCCGCGAAGACCCATTGCAATACCTACATGTGCTTTTTTGAGAGCCGGGGCGTCGTTAACTCTATCACCGGTAACAGCCACGATTTCTCCCATTTTCTTGAGAGTATCCACTATACTCATCTTATGCTCAGGAGAAACCCTTGCAAATATGATTTCCTTCTCCCGCAAGACCTCTTTAAGTTCATCATCATTCATTTCCGTAAGCTGAGCACCGGTAATAACCTTGGCACTTTCAGTTCTTACAAGGCGATTCTTCTCGCAATGGAGAGTGCGGTAAGACCATAGTCGCCGGTAATCATGATAATTTTTATGCCTGCACTGTAGTATAGGTTCATTGCTCGGGGAACCTCGGGACGAGGCGGATCCATCATTCCTGTAAGTCCTACAAAGGTAAGTTCATTTTCGACCTCACGTGGGGAGTAAGTATCCTTTTTTTCTACTTCTTTATAGGCTAAGCCTAAAACCCTTAGCCCCTCTCTGGCAAAATTATCGAGATGTCGTAAGATGACATTCCTAGTTTCATCTGTTAGGAGTTGTTTCTTGCCATCTAGGTAGACTGAATTACAGAGTGAAAGCACCTCACGGGGGGCCCCCTTTACATTAGCTAAAGTATTTTCTCCTTCCATGTCGTTTATCGTAGACATGCGCTTTCTTACGGAATCGAAGGAGAGTTGAAAGATTCTCGGGTTTTTACCCTTTATCTCTTTATAGTCAAAGCCGGCCTTCTTAGCGAGTATAACGAGTGCTCCTTCAGTAGGGTCACCGGCGATGCCCCAGAACGGTTTTTCGTCTGATGGACTGAGAAGCTCGGCATTGTTGCAGAGAGTGCCTATCTTAATTAATGCCTCCATTCCTGAGGTTCTTATCTCTTCCTGAGAGAGAGGGGAGCCGTTATAAAGTATTTCACCAGCTGGCTCGTAGCCCGATTCTGTAATTTCGAACAGTTTATTGTTAAACCACAGCTTTACTACACTCATCTGATTTGTAGTAAGCGTCCCAGTCTTGTCGGTGCAAATGATGGTTGTACATCCAAG
>JBLNAE010000035.1:0-18162 GCA_050259195.1 Ignavibacteriales bacterium | reverse complement strand
AATACGCTCCAAATTGGCTGGGCCGGTGAGTCAATCCAAATAGCAGCCTGCACTCTCCTCTTATCGGATTCGTCAGACCTTATGATAGCTTCTCCTTTAGCTAATCGAGTTAATTCTGTTTGTCCAAATGGAAATTCATTATCGTCCTGAGCCAACCCGAGTGATGAGGTATATGTACCTGTTGCAACAAGGATAATCAGAAAAATGATAGAAATAGATCTCATTTTCTGACCTTACAAGATTAGGCTAGGAAAGCCTAGGGGCCATCAAAAAATATATCTACTTTCTCTTTCGCACATTTTTCACACGACCAGTCTTTAACCCATATTATACACAAAGTTTTTCTATTCCTAATGTCACAGAACTTTTTAGAAAGCATATAATTCGCCGTGTTGACTTCACTTTCTGATTTTATCTATAATCTAATCGTCTTGAAGAGGGAATAAAACAATGAGTGACGCTGAGCCGGGCCAGTCATCTTGCCAAAATCCCTAACATATTTCTTCTCTTAAGAATCTTTTTAATTCTCCTCGACTAATACTCTCCCTCATAGAGAAATTATACGGTTGAGTTTTATTGTTCGACTTTGGACGATTAAACATAATAGGTTCACTTGAGGACGTTAGGATTGCACAAAGTAGGTTCTAAGAGGCTTAAGGGCTTGTAGAATATTGCTTCAGAAGGGGGGAATTATGAGAAAAAAGCTTCTTCTGGAGAAGTTCACGATTTTGATTGTGTTTTTCTCTATTATCTTGACATCAATTGGATCACAAGGTGGTAAGTCGGAAACTCGCCAACAAATCTCACAGGGTCAACCCACGGCCAATATGCAGGTGATTCAGCACATCGTATTCATAATTAAAGAGAACCGCACCTTAATTACTTTGGAACTTTTCCCGGAGCGGATGGCGCCACCACCGGCACCATTTCGACTGGCAAGGTAATCCCGCTCGGTCACACACCAGATCAAACCCCTCACGACATATGTCACGCTTGGGAGTGTGCCATCTTAGCAATAGACGGCGGCAAAATGGACAAATTCGACCTCATCATTAAAAGTAATAACCGTAAACCAGGCAACAAGAATGGCGACTTTCTTGCCTACACGCAACTTAAGCAAAGAGATATTCCAAATTATTTTGCGTATGCACATGATTTTGTTCTAGCCGATCATATGTTCTCGTCTCTCCACGGCGCCAGTTTCCCAAATCATCTTTACACCGTGGCCGCACAGTTCGGGGGAGCAATTGGCAATATAAAGAACGCACTCGGAAGGTGGGGTTGCGACTCCCCGGCTGGGGCTGCTGTAGAAGTAATAGACAACAATGGCAGCATAACGGAACAATACCCATGCTTCGATTTCCAAACGCTTGCGGATAGCCTCGAAGTCGCAGGTATAAGTTGGAAGTACTATGCACCTGAACAAGGGGAGAGCGGTTATATTTGGTCTACATTGGACGCGATCGATCACATCCGTAACAGTTCCCTATGGTCTGAGCACGTTGTGCCGTATACTGAATTTGTCACCGACGCACGGAATGGACAATTGCCGGCTGTCAGTTGGCTGGTCACAACCGCGCCGCTCAGCGAGCACCCGCCCCATAGCACCTGCCAGGGCGAGAATTGGACGGTACAGCAAATCAACGCAGTAATGAGGGGACCGGATTGGAATTCCACTGTGATCTTTTTAACCTGGGACGATTTTGGCGGATTCTACGACCATGTGCCCCCTCCAAATGTTGATGAATTTGGTTTTGGTCCACGTGTTCCGCTTTTAATTATTTCCCCTTTTGTGAAAAAGGGGTTCATCTCCATACCCAATACGAATTTTCGTCGTTCTTGAAATTCGTAGAGGAGCGCTATAACTTAAAGCCCCTGGCTGACCGCGATGAAGCGGCAAATGACATGCTGGACAGTTTTGATTTCACTCAACCACCCATGCCGCCGTTGATTTTGAACCAACACCGGTGTCCTTCATCCGCAGCGAAGAATGCAAGTATGAGTGAAGCAGGCTTTGACTTTGATGATTGAGATCAAATTTAGGTAGTGGGTCAGTTTGAGTACAAACTAAATTCTCGTGTCTACTTTCTTAACGCACTCTAATAATTCACCTGGTATACGTATCATGTTTTACTTATGAACTCGGTTCTTGAACACAATTATCACCCAAAGAGCAGTTTTCTGTCAACACGCCTATAGAACTCAAGATGATCAATGAGGCTATCCACCTTGAAAATAAATGTACTATTATGTGCGAAATTCAGAGATATGAGCTTGTCCTATAACTGAAAGCAAAGCATAAATACTGTCAAGGGGTCGATAATACTATCTCCTGCCTTCCCGAAGGTGAACACTCCGGCCCCATCAAACAATGTATAGATGGACTGATATATTCAGCAAAAGGACGTGGTGCAGATAGCATAATAAGTCTAACATGGAAGATCAATCATTGGATTCCTAATGGATGGCATTCACATGTTTGTAAACTTGAGTGTCAAGGGATGGCAATAAAACGGGGATCTACTGACTGATAAAGAACCCTTGATATATCTATTGCAGCTTCTCTACACTACTTGCATCAATTAATTTGTTACTTCTATCTTCTTTGTACCCTGATTATATTACTTGCGTTTCTCTTAGTTCAACCGATTTCTAGTTTGACATAACGAGATGATTTAACTTAACATACCTACACAACATTTCATTACACTTCTTTTGGGATGTTGACAAGGGATTATTATTGACAGCTATTAGGAATAGAAGAGGTTTATGCATAAAATGGGATAAAATTTCTATATCAACGATTCAGCGATACAAACTTCTAGTTCTTCTCCTTCTTATAAAGTGCTTCTTTTGGGTCTGTGGCACAGACCAGATAACATTACCATCCTCGTCACGAAGGCTCAAGAATGAGACCGCAGACGACACAGTAAGTGTGACACGAGCCTTGGCATTCTCGTCATAAAGAGTTAGATCTGAGCTTCCGTCAGGTAATACGCTAAGTACACCACGATCCTTACCATCCTTGTCGTGAAAAGTTAGCCTCGATTGCCCATCAGACAACACAGTAAGCACGATGCGAGCAGTAATGCCGTCGCTGTCGTAAAAAGCTAGGCTTGGGCTTCCATCGGACAAGAGGGCTATTGTGACGCGACTCTTACCACCTTTGTCGTAAAAAGCTAGTCCCGGCGTTCCATTAGGTAGCACGCCGAGTGCGACACGGATCTTGGCTTCTTTATCAAAGAGACGCAAAACTGGGAGTCTGTTATTCAACAACGACAGTTCGGCATGAGTCCTACCCTCCTCATCCACAACGTGAAACTCTTTAGCCTCAATAACTTTTTCATGCTTACCTATGAAGACGTAGGTTAATAGTGCTCCGCATATTCCACCCCCTAATCCGGTAACCACAACTAATGTCACTATCAAGCCATACTGTTTACTGTTCATTTTGTCAGCTCCCTGCGTTTAATAGGTCTTTCTTATTATAGCTTCTCTACACTACTGACATCAAATTGATTGAGGAATGTATATCTAAGTTTAGGCAAGATGTTCTTTGTGCTCGCCGAGATTTGGGAGAATATCAAAACATAATCCGAGCTAAAGTATTTGCCTCTTAGAAATTAGGTCTTGACATTTTTCATATTGGGAGTATAGTATAATCCTAATGAGAGAGAGATTAAAGAATAGAAAATTACAAGTGTGGGTTGATTCAGAAGAATTTAGCTTTTTGCTGCAATACTCTAAAAAGAGCCATTTAACAATATCTGAGTTAATCCGGGGTTGGATTCATGAAGTGATGAAAAGGGAAGGATACGAAATTAAAGAACCTTCCCTACCTGAACAAAAACCAAAGAAAGGGGGTAAATAAATTATGGGAGTATACGTAAAAGGCAATCGGTGGTTTATAGACTATTACCTACTCGATGGTAGGCGAAAAAGGGAAGTAGGTAGGACATATTGACAAGGTTACAAGGTCCTTGACAGAAAAAGCACTAAAGGCAAGAGTAGGAGAAATAGTTCAGGGGAAGTTTAATCTTGAAATGACCAAGAAGCCCGTGCGGATGAATGCGCTGTTTGACAGATTTCTGGAATGGGCAAAAAACAGCCATAAGCATCCTCATAAGATCGTATCCATAGTTAAGCCCTTGAGTTCTTTCTTTGGAGACCGCCTTATCTCTGAAACGAATCTGTGGCTGGTAGATAAATATAAGGCACATAGAAAATCTGAGGGGAAAAAACCTGAGACTATCAATCGGGAGTTGGGGGTTCTACGTCGCATATTGAATCTTGCGGTGGAATGGAAATTAATCACGGCTACACCTGTAAAAGGACTAACACTTGTTAAAGTGTCTAAATATATCCCTAGAGTTTTATCGTCAGAGGAATTTGAGAAACTTTATCTTTCAGCAAGTGATCATTTTCAACCCATTCTCTTATGCACCTACCTTACGGGAATGCGAAAGGGAGAAATAGCCGAACTCAAATGGGAAGATATAAATCTAAAAGATGGCTATTTAATCGTTACGGAAAGTAAAAACAATGAGTCCCGCATAATCCCATTACATTCACGTCTTCTCTCAACCCTGCTGGAGTTAAAAGACAAGTCAGAGAATCCTTTACGCATTTACGACCCCGGAAGGTGAGGCGTACACATCGGAGTCGGCTTGGAAGAGGGCGTTTTACACAGCATTAAAAAAATCAGGTATAGGGAAATGTCGTTTCCATGACCTACGCCATACTTTCTGTTCTAACCTGATTGTTGGAGAGAAAGAGGATTTGGTGACAGTCATGGAGCTTACTGGACATAAAGATATGAGAATACTCAAGCGGTATTCTCATACAAGAGAGTCAGCAAAGAAAAGGGCAATTGATAAACTGGGAGGCGGCCTAAATTTGGAAGTTATGGACACCTCCTTGGACACCACGCCAAAAACTACAACCCCCATAGTTGCCAACTTATCAGTCGTAACTGTAGGGAAATAAACGGTTATTCGCTGGAGCGGGAAACGGGATTCGAACCCGCGACCCTCTCCTTGGCAAGGAGATGCTCTAGCCAGCTGAGCTATTCCCGCTCTACTTCATTTAAGATAGCAAGGTAAGATGGTAATGTCAAGAAACCCCTAAATTACTGGACGCTTTTTTGGTAGAATTACGCGGTATATTATACTGTTCGGTCAGTTTTCGCAGATGACAATGTAAGGATTGGCTTGATTGAGAACTTTTATCGCCGCGCTTATCCCGGAAGAAATAAAGCTTGAGATGAAGAGGTATATAATGGATATGAAACCCCATTGGGAGGGAGTAAAGTGGGAAAACTACCAAAAACTCCACCTCACGCTTAAATTCTTGGGGGAGGTAGAGGAGTCAAAAATAGAGAAAATAGAAAGCGTCCTTGCGGAGTCGGTTAGAACATATTCTCCATTTAGGACGGCGATTTCCGGATTTGGAGGATTTCCCAATCTCAGGAATCCCCGTGTTCTCTTTATCGGTTTATCCGAGAACCATGAGCTTTTAAAGCTTCAGTGTGAGATAGAAGAGAGACTTGAGGGGTTCGGTTTTAAAAAGGAGAACCAGGCTTTTGTCTCTCACGTGACAATAGGGAGAATCAGAGGAAGAGCGCAATCTAAAGGCTCTTTTCCGGTTCCTCAAAATACCTCTTTTTTCATAGCTGAAATTGCCCTTATGAAGAGCCTGCTCCATCCGGAGGGTTCAAAATATACTCCGATTTCGGTATTTCGGTTAGATAAATACTGATTCTTTCTGATTAGTGCCTGTGAGCTGACATATAGGCACTTAGCGTAGTTAAAATAAACCGTTCGTCCTGAGTTTATCGAAGGACGTTTCTTAGGTTAATATTCTTCATCTTCGACATTGCTCAGGCTGAATGAAAACGAGTATGTGTCTCTACTAAACAGGAGGCGAAGAACCCAGGGCTATGTATCGGCTTCCGGATTTGGTATAAGTGTGAAGAGTTTTAGCCTCAGAAGAGTGGTTCACCTAGAAGATAACAATGTAAGGTTGCGTAAAATTTGACAACGGACTGGAAATCGGCAAAAATTAACTGTTTAAATTTGGAGGTTAGCGAAATGCAAGCAGTTATTAAAACCGGCGGAAAGCAGCATAGAGTAAAACCGGGCGATGTTATAAAGGTAGAAAAACTCAAAGGAAACTCCGGTGACACTGTGGAATTCGGCGAGGTATTAATGGTGTCCGATTCCGAAAAGGGGAGTAAAATCGGTTCTCCTTTGGTTGAGAATGCGAGGGTTAAAGGCAAGATTCTCGGCCATGAAAAAGGCGAAAAGATAATTGTGTTTAAGTTTAGAAGAAAAAAGGGATATAGAAGAAAAAAGGGACATCGTCAGGTTTATACTTCTGTTGAAATAACGGACATCGAGAGTTAGGGGGTGAATCTATATGGCTCATAAAAAGGGCGGCGGAAGTTCAAGAAACGGAAGGGATAGCGAGGGCAGGAGACTAGGTGTAAAAAAATTCGGCGGAGAGGTTGTTGGTGCGGGCAACATATTGGCAAGGCAGAAGGGAACAAAATTCCATCCTGGGGAAAATGTAGGTATTGGAAGAGACTTTACCCTGTTTGCGCTTGTGGATGGGACTGTGAGTTTTGAAAGATCGGGTAAGGATAGGACAAAGGTGAGCATTAAACCTGTCTCAAGTTAAATTTATTAATCGAGAGACCACGATTACTAATCGATACTGAGTATTTAGAAGCCAAACCGTTGTCGGTTGTTCCTAATTTGTTAAGCGCGATAATAGAAGGGTGAATAGCCGTTTGCCTCCATTAGTAGGCGACTAGCAAGATTTGGTGGAAATCTACTGTTTATTTCACTAAATTTTCAAAGATTATAATTAAATCCTTAAGTTAGATTTACATGTTGTTTCCTTCTAATTTTTTTCATTGATTAAGAAATAAATCGAGGTAATATGTTTAGAAGCGGTCTCATAAATACTGGTAGAACGCAAAAAAAGCTATGAAAACACAGAGTTACTACCATTTATGAGACTGGTTCTAGCCAGTTGGTAATTTATGGTGATAGTGGCGTGAGCTACTTTTTGAACGGCATGTTCGGGATTATGTATATGGTTTGTCAGTGAATTATGTTTAAGAGTTCCCGCTGCACTCCTCTTATGTATTGAAATGGAAAGAGGCAAAAACATGACTGGAAACAGATCAAGCGACTTTGGCGCGAAGGCTAAGAGGGGAGTTTCTCTGATCTTATTCTTTATATGTGTGTCTGTTGCCGTCTCAGTTTTTAATTCATTTTTTAGCGCCTCGGAGTTCTTGAGATACAAGGCCGATGAGATTGGAACACTTTTTGAAGGCAGAAAGGATTTTACGCAGGTTGCAAAGGAACTGCTGAGTGTGAGGCCGGACATCATATATCTAAAACTCCTGGATGAAAATGGAATTCTCAAGGAAAGCCTGGGAAGGGAAAGGGAAATCGGGGTAAAGAGGTTTAGACTTTCTATGCCTGATGGGTATACGGTTATAGCAGGGCTTAAAGGGATTGAGGTTAAGCCATTAATCTTTCACTCTCTTTTCTGGAGCGTGGCAATAGGGATTTTCTTCTCCGTTATCTATCTCTTTACGGTCTCTCCTCCTTTTTCCAAAAAACGGGATGCTCAAATTGAGAGCGTCATTATGGGGATCAAGCGTGTGTCGCGTGGAGACCTTGCATCTAGGCTTGATATGGATAGAGATATGCAGAAGGACCCCCTTATGATTAGGCTTTTTGAAAGCTTTAACCAAATGGTTGATCAGATAAGGAGAAAAGAAGAGATAGCTAAAGAGCCTCCCAAGTTTCAGCCGACCGTAGCTGCTTCTGAGAGGAAAGAAGAGCCAAGGATTAGAAGAGTCACAGTGTTTGTCGCCAAGATTGGAGATTTTGAGTCGCTCTCTACAAGGCTCAGTACTGCGGAATTTTCCTCTTTCCTTACCCAGTATAGAAAAGCCGCCTCTTCTATCGTATCGAACTACGGCGGCGTTATAGAAGCGCTTCTTCAAGATGAAATCGTTGCGCTCTTTAATGTTCCCGATGAACAGGATAAGCCTGAACTAAGGGCTGTCTGCGCCGCTGTCGAGGTGCTTGAGGTTCTTGCAAATATGAGCAGGAAAAGAAAGGTTGAGGGCAAAGAGGCTATAAGTGGAAAAATCGGAATAGAGGCAAAAACTATGCCGTTTTATATGGAGTCCGGCATTCCTCAAGGCGTAAAAGAGGTGGTTGGGCTTGCAAGGGCGATTTGCGAAGAGGCCCCGCTATGGAAGGTCCTCGTCTCATCTGAGATTTACAGGTCGGTAAGCGACTATGTGGATGCTAAAGAGATTGTCGTAAGCTATGGAACCTCCTTCTCAATTGTGTCTGTTGAAGAGGGTGTAATACGGATTTAGATGATAGGGGCAAGCCACAGGGTGCCATACCCTATTAATTTGATTTTACCATCGCAACCCTTCACGTTTTTGAACCCGCCGCCTTTCAATGTTAAGATTTAATTGTCAAGACCCAGTAGGGATTAAATGCAATCCTCTAATAATGGGAAGATTTGCGCCTTTTTCGACTTAGATAAAACGCTCCTCAGTGAGACTACAGCAAATCTGTATTCAAAATATCTCTACAAGAAAGGTGACATAAAACGTTGGGAAATGATTAAGGCGTCTTACCTGTATCTCAAGTACAGGCTTAATCTCCTGGACGTTGAAACCATGATGAAAAGATTTGCGAAGGAAAGGAAGGGGAGGCCTGAATCGGGGATGATTTCGTTCTGCGAGTCCTGGTTCCAGAGTGCGGTGAAGGATTACATCTACCCCCAGGCAAAGGAATGGATAGAGAATCACAAGGATAGCGGTCATATAACTGCCGTCCTTTCAGGCTCTATAAAATATACTTGCGAACCAATCGTGAGGTTTCTTGGTATTGACCACTGCCTTTCTACCCAGCTCGAGGTAGAAGACGGATTTTTCACGGGAAGGGTGATTGAACCCATCTGCGTGGGGGAGGGGAAGATCTACTGGGCAAAGAGGTTTTCGGAAGAAAATGGAATTAATATTGAGGAGAGTTATTTCTATGCGGACAGCGCAAGCGATATACCGATGCTCAGGCTTGTGGGAAATCCTATTGTGGTAAACCCTGACCCTATTTTAAGGTCTGAGGCTAAAAGGAGAGGATGGCGGATTATTAAATCCCGCTCTTTACAGGTAAAATTAAGGGGATGAGCAAAATTAATATAAAAGACCTGAGTCTGGAGGAACTGGAGAATTTTGTTGTTGGACTGGGTGAAAAGCCCTACCGTGCGCGTCAGTTGGGAAAATGGATTTACAAAATGGGAGTGAGTTCGTTTGACCAGATGACCGATCTTCCCAAGGATTTTAGGTCAAGCCTAAGTGGCGTGGCTATAATTTCATCTCTAAAACTCGCTGAAGAACGAACTTCCCGTGACTGCACAAAGAAGTATCTTTTTGAGCTTGAGGACGGAAACCGGATAGAGAGCGTTCTAATTCCGGATGATCGCAGATTTACGCTCTGCATTTCCACTCAGGTTGGTTGTGCCTTTGGGTGTACGTTTTGCTTGACGGGAAGGGTTGGAAAGATAAGAAATCTGAAGCCGTCCGAGATATTAGACCAGTTCCTTGAGGTAAATAACCGCAATTCTCATTCCGTTACGAACATAGTTTTCATGGGAATGGGAGAGCCACTCGACAATATCGAAGGCACCATAAGAGCGCTCAAAACGCTTACGCATCCTGATTTTATCGGGTTCTCTCCTAAAAAGGTTACTGTCTCTACATCCGGAATAGCTCCCAAGATTAGGGAGTTAGGCAAAGAAATTTCCGTAAATCTCTCCGTTTCGCTTAATGCTCCGAGAGACAATCTGAGAGATGAAATTATGCCAATTAATAGGAGATACCGCATAAAGGAGCTTATTGAGGAGAGCCGAAAATTTCCTGTGCCCAACAGGAAACTCCTCACGTTTGAGTACGTGCTCCTTAAGGGCGTTAATGACTCCGACAATGATGCAAGAGAGCTTGGGGAATTACTAAAGGGCGTAAGATGCAAGGTAAATCTCATTCCATTTAATGAAGTTGCTGCGCTTCCGTATAAATCTCCCAGCGATGGGAGGGTGCTTGATTTTCAGAAGATTCTAATCTCTTACGGCATCAATGTGAGAATAAGAAAGAACCGTGGGCGCGATATTCTAGGGGCGTGCGGGCAGCTTGCGGCAGAGTATCCGCTTAAGAGGTTTGTAAAAGCAGTTGGGCCACGAATTAGCACGAATGGGTGCGAATAGTTCTTCTAACAAGTAGGGGGCAGATTTCAAACCTGCCCCTACAAAATGATTTTATCCTCCGAAAATTTTTCTTTTCATTCGTGTTTGCCGTGTTAGTTAGTGGTTAAATAAAAGGAAAACAATGAAAGGTTCGGATATAAGGCGCACATTTCTCAAATACTTTGAAGACAGAGGCCATACCCCTGTCAAAAGCTCATCTCTAATACCCAGGAACGACCCTACCCTCCTTTTTACAAATGCAGGAATGGTGCAGTTTAAAGATGTTTTCTTGGGATTGGATAAGCGTTCCTATACAAGGGCTGCTTCGTGTCAAAAGTGCGTCCGGGCGGGCGGAAAGCACAACGACCTTGAAAACGTTGGCTATACGGCAAGGCATCATACGTTCTTTGAGATGCTTGGGAATTTTTCGTTTGGAGATTATTTTAAGCGCGAAGCAATCGGATTCGGATGGGAGCTTCTTACAGAGGTTTTTAAACTACCTAAAAACAGGCTCTGGGTCACCATCTTTAGAGATGACGACCAAGCTTTTGAAATATGGAGGGGGCAAATCCATCTTCCTGCGGAGCGCATCGTTCGCATGGGAGAGAAGGATAACTTCTGGGCGATGGGCGATACGGGTCCCTGCGGTCCGTGCTCAGAGATAATAATTGATCAGGGCGAGGCCCTCGGCTGTGGAAAGTCAACATGCGGCGTAGGGTGTGACTGCGACCGCTATCTCGAACTCTGGAACCTTGTGTTTATGCAGTTTGAAAGGGATTCTTCGGGGAATCTCATGCCGCTTCCAAAGCCAAGCATTGACACAGGAATGGGACTTGAGAGAATCACGGCGGTGCTTCAGGGGGTAAAGAGCAATTATGAAACAGACCTCATTCGTGGAATCATATCAAGGGTTGAGGAGATATCCGGAAAATCCTATGGAGAAAATCCATCATCTGATGTTTCAATGAGGGTAATTGCCGACCATGCCCGTGCCGTAACCTTTCTAATCTCGGACGGTGTGCTTCCCTCAAATGAAGGCAGAGGATATGTACTAAGAAGGATTCTCAGGCGCGCAGTTCGACATGCAAGGATGCTCGGAATTAAGGAGCCGTGTCTTTTCGGTCTTGCCAACCAGGTAAAAGACATAATGCAGAGCGCGTATCCGGAACTTGAAGAGAGATTGAGCTTTGTGATGGAGGTAGTAAGGAATGAAGAAGAGAGGTTCTTCCAAACAATAGATAGAGGACTTGAGCTCTTAAACCTTGAGATTGACAAACATCGGGGCGAAAAGGCTCTGCCCGGTGATGTTGTATTTAAACTCTACGATACTTACGGTTTCCCCGTAGATCTGACTGAAGATATAGCCAGAGAGAGCGGATTGGAGGTAGATTACACCGGGTTTGAAGAAGAGATGGAAAAGCAGAGAGAAAGATCGAGACTCGCCTGGAGAGGCTCAGGAGATGAGGAATTGGTGCCTCTCTATAAGGAGTTTGTCTTAGGTGGACTTATGGTCAACTTCACTGGATATGACAGGACTAGGGACACGAGGAGAATCACCGCCATAATAAAAGACGGAAGACTCGTTGATAGCGCGGGCGCAGGCGACACAGTAGAGCTAATAACCGATAAAACTCCCTTTTATGGTGAATCCGGGGGTCAGGTGGGGGATAGAGGAGTTATAGAGGGCGAGTCGGGAAAGGCTCAGGTAGTGGATACGAAAAAGCCGCTTCTTAATCTGATAGTCCATCATGCGGTTGTGGAGAGGGGAACTCTTTGGGTAGGCGATAAGGTGGATATGCAGGTTGATGAGCGGTTTAGATATGGCGCAAGGACACACCATACAACGACTCACATGCTTCATGCAGTTTTAAGGGAGGTACTTGGAAATCACGTAAGGCAGGCAGGCTCTCTTGTCGCGCCGGAGAGATTGAGGTTTGATTTTACTCATTACTCGTCAATTGACGACAAAACTATACACAAGATGGAAGACATCATAAACGGTAGGGTGAGATGGGATGACAGGGTAATAACACAGGCTGATGTTCCATATGGCGAAGCGATAAAGAGTGGGGCTATGGCTATATTTGAGGAAAAGTATGGGGATAGAGTCCGAGTCGTGAGCATAGGCGATTACAGCAAGGAACTCTGCGGGGGAACCCATCTTCACACAACAGGGGAGATCGGGCTTTTTAGAATCGTAACCGAAACGGCTTCATCCGCGGGAGTAAGGAGAATCGAGGCCCTTGCCGGAGAATCCGCGTGGAGGTTTATTAGAAAACAGGAGGAACTCATTGCCCATGCCTCTGATTTTCTCAAGGTTCCTCAGTCCGACTTGATATCTAAATTAAAGAAGATGGTTGAGGAAAATGAGAGGATAAAGAAGGAGCTGGAATCATTTAAAGGCAAAGCGATGAGCGAGAGGGCAAAAACGCTCCTCAATAATATAACAGAGATCAAGGGTGTGAAGGTTCTATCGGAAGAGATTTCGGGTGTCAGTCCTGATGAACTCAGAAAGATGTGGGATGATATTAAAGAAAAAATCGGCTCTGGGCTTGCGGTTCTGGGGAGCAGAAACGATGGCAGGGCTTATCTCCTAGTCGGCGTTACAAAGGATTTGAGTAAGAGGTTCCATGCGGGAAAGATTATAAAAGAGCTTGCCCTTCTCATTGACGGTGGGGGCGGCGGAAAACCCGACATGGCTCAGGCCGGCGGAAATAAGCCTGAGAAATTGCATGAGGCATTGAGGAAGGTGTTTGAAATTGTGGAGAGGACTTAGGTTTTATCCCAGTTCCCATTGACACCTAACTATGTTTCATCCGGAAATGTTATAACCCTTGACAACCACTCAATTTTCATGATTGATTATTAATCTGAAATGAGCGTGAAGAGAATAGAGTCCATAGATTCTTCTACATACGTCGAATTAATCAAGAAAAGGGGTCCGCTTACGATATGGGAGATGTCCGTGATAGCGGAGGCCGACATTTTCCGCGTGCAAGAAAAGCTCGATCCCCTAATTAAAGAGGGGATGATTCTTCCGTTTGAAGAAGGAGGAAGGACATATTATAAGTTCGCGGGTGAAGAGAACGGTCGAAAAAAAGGCAAATCATTTTTTTCAACCCTTTTTAACAGGAAGATCGAGTTTGAATCAATATCCGAAAGGATGGCTATGAAGGAGATTCTTTCGTCAAAGAATAGTTATAAGAAGCTCATTCAGGAGGCTTACATTCTTACTCTTCCCCACTCCAATCCTTACACTGAGGAGGAAAGAATAAAAATAAACCTGTGGGTAGAGAGGGATTTGAAGAAGCTATCAACTCTCGATGAAAAAAAACTCTTCCTCGCAGATTTTATATACGAAAAATCTATAGGGAAGAAAAAGGATTATTTTAAAAGAAGAAAACTCCTTGGGGAATCATAGTTTCATGTAGGGGCGAGATTACCCCGCTCCTACATTGCTACAATTCCAGAGCCTTATAACTCGGCCTTGATTTAATTCTCTCCATCCAATTCCTTACATCCTTAAATTCCGAATCTATTCTGATTCCGAGCGAATCAAATAGCGCAATTCTCGGCGTGAAAGCTATGTCTGCAAGGCTGTATGGGCCTGACAGATACTCATGCCCCTCAAGCTCCCGGTTTAAACGGCTGAGATGCTCTTTAATTTCATTCTTGCTCTTCTCTATTAACTCTCCATTCCGTTCGTTTTTGGATCTAAACGTCATTTCTCTATAGATGTTGAACCAAGGGGTATGGAAATGAAATTCGCAAAAATCAACCCAAATCCGGACTCTAGCTCTCCCTGCAACATCAGAAGGCATGAGCGGAGGTTTTGGATATTTTTCATCGAGATACTCATTAATCACAGACGATTCATAAATCACAGTGCCATCGTCAAGGAGAACTGGCACTTTACCATAGGGGTTCAGTTTTAAAAACTCCTCTTTCTTCTGTTCCTTTTTTCTCAGGTCAACGAAAACTCTTTCGTATTGAATCCCTTTCTCGGCAAGAGCAACTCTTACCTTTCGGCAAAATGGACATTGAGGGTAATCATAAAGCTTGATCATGGCGCACCTCTCTCGATTATTTTAACATTCGCTCTATTGAAATGGTATAATTTAACTTTTTTGACCTACGAGAAAAGGAGATTAAAGCACAAGTGGAATTAAATCCATCTTTAGAAAACCTCATAAGAAAATCCAAAAGGGCAATACTCATAGGGATAGGAGGCGGAGGCGATGTTGTGGGAACGATTCCTACGGCAAGGCTATTTGGCATGTTCAATATTGAGTGCATACTTGGCGGTCTTCCCTGGGAGAGGTCTGTTTATGACCCTATCCCAGGTCCTCGGACTCTGGACGAGATTAGAAATTTAAGTCCTTTAAATGGCACCGTCTGGTTTGCGAATAAAGATACCGTGACAACGACGGGCGTGAGATTTGCAGAAACCCAAATAGCCGAAATATACGGAATAGAAACGCTTCTGGTTGATATAACAAAGGGCATAGAAGGCGTAGTGGAAGGGCTGGGTAAGGCTATGAAAGCCATGGGTGCCGACCTTTTAGTAGGAATAGATGTGGGGGGGGACTCGCTTGCATTCGGGGATGAAAAAGGGCTTGCAAGCCCTCTGGCCGATTCTATTATGATAGCCTCTCTTGCTGAGCTTGAAAAGGAATTTAGCACCGTTCTCGGGGTCTTTGGATACGGAAGCGATGGAGAACTCAGCGCACAGGAATTGGAAAAGTCTCTTAGCGTTGTTGCAAAGGGGGGCGGGCTTCTCGGAGCCTGGGGAATTACGCCTAAGATTGTCAGAGAGCTTGAGATGGTTATCTCAAAGGTTGGAACGGAGGCAAGCAGAATCCCTGTTGAATGTGCAAAAGGGGCAATTGGAGAGACGACTATCCGGGGTGGGACAAGAAAGGTGATTCTATCCCCCATGTCTACTCTGACATTTTACTTTTCTCCGAGGGTTGTCTATGAAGAGGTATCAAAACCGGCAAGGATTGTTTCGGGTTCTAAATCCCTGGATGAGGCAAACGAAGCCCTACATTCAATCGGGCTTTTTACCGAATTAGACCTGGAGAGGAAGAGGTATGAGAAATGAGGCTTATTCAAAAGGGTTTCACATGACAACTGCCAGCTATCCGCCAGGCCCAAAGGGTAAGCCGCTCTTTGGTCATCTGTTTGCCTTCCGCCGCGATCCAATAAGATTTTTGATGAGCATTGCACGCGACTATGGCGACATTGTTCATTTTAGAGTGGGTCCGCAAAATGTCTTTCTATTCAACCATCCCGACTACATCAAGGACGTATTGGTAACCCATAGCCGGAATTTTATCAAAAGCCGGGGGCTTGAGCGAACAAAGGTTTTGTTGGGCGAGGGATTGCTCACAAGCGAGGGCGATTTCCATCACCGCCAAAGGCGGCTCATTCAGCCTGCATTCCACCGTCAGCGCATCGCGGCATATGCGGTTATAATGACGGATTACGGAGCGCGGATGGGGGAACGCTGGCAGGATGGTGCGACCGTAGATATTGCACAGGAGATGAAGCGCCTGACCCTGGCAATTGCCGGAAAGACGCTCTTTAACGCAGACGTTGAATCGGAAGCGAATGAGATTGGCGATGCGCTCACTGTAGCGATGGATGAGTGGCGCACGCGCGTTCTCCCCTTTTCCGAACTCTTTGATAAACTCCCACTTCCCGGCAATCGCCGCCTTCAGAGGGCGCAGAATCGTCTGGATGCGACGGTATACAGGATAATTAATGAGCATCGGGCTAGCGGTGTAGATCAGGGGGACCTTCTCTCGATGCTTCTGCGCGCACAAGATGAAGAGGGCGACGGGGGCCAAATGTCGGACAAGCAACTGCGCGATGAGGCACTGACAATACTCCTTGCCGGCCACGAGACGACGGCAAACGCGCTTACGTGGGTCTGGTATCTGCTCTCAGAGCACCCGGATGTGGAAAGAATGCTCCACGCTGAAATCGACAGGGTGCTTGCTGGAAGTCCTCCTACTTTCGACAACGTGCCTTGCTTGCAGTATACGGAAATGGTCTTTGCCGAGGCGATGCGCCTCTATCCACCGGCGTGGATACTAGGCCGCCGGGCGATCGGCGATTATGAGGTTGCTAATTACCTTCTGCCTGCTGGTTCCGTCGTATTCATGAGTCCATACGTTATGCACCGCGATCCGAGATACTTCCCCGATCCGCTTACATTTGACCCAAGGCGGTGGACCCCTGAGTCAAGGGCATCACGGGCTAGGTTCTCGTATTTTCCATTCGGAGGCGGCCCCAGGCAGTGCATAGGCGAGGGATTTGCATGGATGGAGGGAGTGCTCATCATTGCAACTCTTGCCCAGAAATGGCGTATGCGCCTTGTCTCCGGCCATCCGGTCGAGCTTCAACCTCTGGTTACATTGCGTCCCAGATATGGCATGCGTATGATACTTGAGCGGCGAAAATCCGCACCGGAGCAAATCGTAAGAGCAGGTTTGAAACCTGCCTCTACTTATTAGAGAAATTGATTTATGTCCATCCTTGACTGAATGAGAAAATAGGTATGACAGCTATGGAATTTGTGAGTAAATTATTATCCATATAACCGGAAAGGAGGGATTGTCATGTGGCTATTTAGAACCTACCCGTCTTGGGCGCCTATTTTCGCACGCCTTGCCCTCGGCGTCATATTCTTCGCGCATGGAGCGCAGAAACTTCTTGGATTATTCGGCGGACCCGGAATGTCAAAAACGATTCAATTCTTTGCACAGGAAGGCATTCCACCCTTTCTTGCAGTGGTTGCAATATTAACCGAGTTCTTTGGAGGAATCGCTTTGACTCTTGGATTCCTTACGCGCATCGCCGCGATTGGACTTGCAATAGATATGGTTGTCGCAATATACAAAGTTCACTTGCAAAATGGATTCTTTCTTAATAATAGCAATGGGCCCGGATTCGAATATAATCTCGCCCTTATTGGACTTGCGCTTTCTCTGCTCATCTGGGGCGCAGGGAATCTATCAATTGATCAGGTGATTGGAGGAAGCGGAGACTCGAAGAGATAAGGACGGATAAGAGGCCAAGTCAAAAATTTTGCTTACATTATTTTCTCAGATAATACAAAAGTTTAAAGATGGTGGGAATCTCATGGTTCGCTTTGGAATTGACGACGAAACGGAGCTTCGTTTACTCAAAGAGCGGCATGCGGAAGAGTTATTTGTCCTGATGAATCAGAATCGAAAATATCTCCGGGAGTGGCTTCCTTGGCTCGATACCAACAAGTCTCTTGATGATACGGAGGAGTTTATTAAGGGCTCGCTTGAGCAGTTTGCGAATAATAGTGGTTTCCAGTCGGGTATTTGGTTTAGAGGTAGACTGGTGGGGGTTATTGGCTACCATAAAATTGATTGGGCCAATCGAGCGACAAGCATTGGCTACTGGTTGGGAGCTTCTTTTCAAGGAAAAGGGTTGATGACTAAGGCTTGCCGGGTTTTAGTGGACTATGCGTTCAATGAGTTTGGGTTGAACCGCGTTGAGATACGCTGCGCCGTTGAAAATAAAAAGAGTCGCGCAATTCCACAAAGGTTAGGATTTAGAGAGGAAGGAGTTATACGGCAGGCGGAGTGGCTTTATGATCGCTTTGTTGATCATGTGGTTTACGGGATGCTTGCAAGTGAATGGCAAAATCTATACAAACAGCCAAAATAGAAAACGGGGCTTTTTGTCTAATATTATAATGTTAAGCTGAGTTGGAATTTTTGAAAATTTTACCTACAATGTTTTTTCACAGAAGCCGGAGTACCACTTAAATAAACACAAAAAGGAGAATTAATAGTGAAAAACCTAATCTATGTTATTACGGCCATCGCGAGGTTCTTA
>JBLNAE010000034.1:0-12565 GCA_050259195.1 Ignavibacteriales bacterium | reverse complement strand
CCCCTTCTCTTATCTCCTCTCTCTGTGCATCTATCATATAGTGTATTCGGTTCTTTATCTGTGTCCTGAGTTTCACATAGAAGCTCCTACTGCGTAAAATCCTCTGATTTATCTGATTAGTTTTGTCCCTAAGATATGCTTGGGGTATCAAATCTGGTCTGAGTAGTTGAGCTGATGTCTCAGAGTCTATTGAGTCTGTCTTAATTTTAGCTTCTGCAATGGCTCTAACTTTAAACGGATGTGCTAATGTAATCTCCTTTACCAGACCATCTAATAGATCCACCGCCACAGACCAGTTACGACATGCTTCTACTACTGCATAGAGCTCTTGTGTATAGGGGTTTAAAAGCTCAACAAATGATTCCTTGTTGTTATAAAGTTTGAGCCTTTGCAAAATTTTCCCCTTTGAGTCTATATATGGTTACTGTAGAGTAGTTTTTGTGAAAATCTACACCTAAATAATTCATAGTGCACCTCCTTTGGTATCACACAAATCATATCCTATCTTGAGGTGCACTGTTTTTTCATCATAGCTAACTATCAAATTCGGTTATAATATCGCTGGAATGCACTTGAATGAAGATAAATTTTTGTTGGTCAAAGGTATAGCGGGACTTGGTAATCGAATGCTCTCCGCTTTGACCGGGATATTGTATGCACGTCTAACGGGACGAAGATTAATTGTTGACTGGCGTGATCCCACTTTTTCGAATGATGGAACCAATGCATTTTATCGTTTCTTTCAATGTTCATTAAGTAGCCCGAATGATAAAATCCCAGAGACAGACTCAGTAAACCCAATTATCTGGCGTGGTCACCTGCACGAACACGCCACGAATATGAGAAAGCCTTACAAAAATAATAAGGAGTTTTGGCAAAGGACATCAATTGACTTAACAAAATTGGACTATCAGGAAGATGTTTTGGTTATGTGGACTTACACTCAGAAAGTGGACTTGCTCAGAAGTCACTTTAAAGGAGAATTCAAGGGATTTGCTGAGACGAGTACCGAGGCTATATTGAGCAAGTTGCTGCGAGAGGATCTCATAATCCATCCGCAGATACGGAAAGGGGTTAATGGGTTCAAGGGCAATAATTTCAGGGAAAAAACCCTTGGTGTGCACGTCCGTTATACAGATCATAGGGCTAGTCTTTGGGCTATATTTAAGAAGCTGAACGCGCTATTGGAACGAGAGCTAGGTTTGCAAATTTTTCTGGCAACAGACAACATACAGATAAAAAATATGTTTGAAGAGAGCTACCAGAACGTAATTACCACGCCTCATTGGTATCCAGCACCTGGATTGCGTTTACATGAAGGTCAAAACCGCCCGGACCCAATGGAGAGCGGCATTGAAGCGCTATTGGATTTATATCTGCTCGCGGAATGTGATTATCTTATCATTGACACGAGTTCGAGTTTTTCTCATGTAGCCAGTCTGCTTACGAATGCTCCTGACTTACACATATTCAACGTTAAACAAGGAGAAAAGCTTCCTGAGCCTCTCCGGGAATTAACCTGGCGGCTTATGGTCGGACTGGGGCTGTTCTCCTGGGGTTTAGGCTTCTTACGCAAATTGGTGAGGATACAAAAACTCTTCAGGCGTTGAGGCGGACGCTTAGAGATGCAGCAAACCAGTGGTATTGAACAGACAGAAATGGATATTTCCGTGGTTGTGCCTTTCTATAATTCTGAAAGGCATATAGAGGACTGTGCCAAGGCTCTCCTTGCACAGGACTATCCCTCATCGCGCTATGAAATAATCATGGTTGATAACAACTCAAAGGATAGCTCCGCAAAAATCATAGGGAGGTATCCTCGGATAAAATTACTTTCGGAACAGAAGCAGGGTTCGTATGCCGCACGCAACCGGGGTATCGCCGCATCAAAGGGAGCTATAATCGCATTTACGGATGCGGATTGTACACCCTCAACAGATTGGCTGGAAAGTATTATAGCGG
Source organism: Ignavibacteriales bacterium (assembly GCA_050259195.1). Classification (GTDB taxonomy): domain Bacteria; phylum Desulfobacterota_D; class UBA1144; order Nemesobacterales; family CSP1-2; genus PSLL01. The sequence continues at coordinate 10,603 of JBLNAE010000034.1, read as the reverse complement.
CCATGCATTCGCCTGGGATTGAACTCATTCAAGGTAGACGGCTGTATGCCGTGGAGTCCCCTGCATTATCAATGCTGGCGGCTTATGAGTCCGAAAGAGCCGCTTATACCTTCTCTGGAAACTCCAGCGGGATTTATTATGGTTACACAAACAACATGGCGGTCCGGCGAGGTGCACTTGATCGGTGCGGCCCTTTTTTAGAGATTATAAGGGGCGCAGACAGTATATTTTTGAGCCGCGTCGTTGAGGAATACTCGCGTGAGGTCGTCCGGTATGTGCCTGAAGCTCGTATCCGACACTTAGAGATTACAAGCGTGTGGTGCCATCTTCGCAAAAAGTTTATTCATGGAAGAAGCTTTCAACAAAACTTCAATAGAAGAAAGAAATCGTATAGGCCCCTAACCCGTGCCGAACACTCTGCGCTTCTCAGGAGAACCGTCCAGCAAAGGAGGTATTCCGCGCTACAAACCCTTTACCTCATTATTTTGGTCTCTATGGGGATGCTTTGCTTCATACTCGGACGTCTAAGTATTAAAGGTTACAAACTCATTGTTTGCGACGCAGCTCGTTTCCTAAAAAAATCTAAGGGATGGTTCGCAGGGTGATACATATTTCCGTAGTTGTACCCTTCTATAACTCGGAGCGATACATCTCGGAGTGTATTGAGTCACTACTGTCACAGAAATACCCCATGGAAAATTACGAGATCATAATGGTTGATAACAATTCAACAGATGCCTCAGCCGATATTGTAAGACGATATTCTCAGGTTAAATTGGTCTCTGAAAAAAGACAGGGGGCATATGCAGCACGTAATAGAGGTTTAAAGGAAGCAAAAGGCGAAGTCATTGCCTTTACTGACCCTGATTGTGTGCCCTCCAGTGATTGGTTAAAAGAGATAGAATTAGCTATGGCTGATTCTGATGTTGGTGTTGTGGTTGGAAGTCATCAATTGGCTCGAGACTCGTTTTTACTTTCTATCCTGGCAGACTATGAAAATGAGAAAAAAAACTATGTCTTTAACAACAAAATAAAAGAGACGTATTATGGGCATACTAACAACATGGCAGTTCGAAAAAAACTATTTGATGAAATGGGTCTATTTATTGAGAGATCAAGGGGAGCCGATACTATTTTCGTATGTCAATGTATAGAACTATATTCTTCTGATGTCATTCGCTACTCTCCCACGGTTCAGGTTCGGCATATGGAAATAGATAACGTGGGCACATATTTTGGCAAAGTTTCTGTCTACGGAAGCAGTAGCCAAAAATACAGAGATATAGTTTGTTCGAGGCCCCTTACCAATTGGGAGAGATTTATAGTTTTTCGTAGGACTGTTCAAAGCCGGAGGTATTCATGGATAAAATCTTCCTTTCTTCTTGGTCTACTCGCTGCTGGCCTTGTCTACTGGCTCTTGGGAAACATAATCGGTGACGCTGTGGAGTAATAATCAAGGATATAGCAAATAGTAGACAGGATACAGGGAAATTTAAACTTCTGTGTCCCATCTACTGTATCCTGCATTCTACCTAAGTGGTATATTGTGATTATGAGACTAGAAGGAAAAACGGCTCTCGTTACAGGCGGTAGCAGAGGAATTGGAAAGGCTATAGCAAAGACCTATGCAAAAGAAGGCGCTTCTGTAATAATCTGCGGGCGTGATGAACAAGCTCTGCTCAGCACATGTCATGAGATTTCTCAATATGGAAAAATAGAATATATACGGACTAATATTTCAGATAGGAGCGGTGTAAAAATCCTCTCTGGGCAAGTAGAAAAAAAATGGACGAGGCATACTTTGGAGGCAGACGAAAAGGGAGGCGAGGTCGCAGCGCACGTGGAAAAAGCATTGAACCATAGTAAGAGATTTGCTTGGTGAGGCAAAAACCACATTAACGACATTGAAGGGTTTTGGAGCTACGCTAAACATATCCTGTACAATTACCGTGGGGGTTCCAAATATCACTTTCCAATGTATCTTAAAGAAGTGGAATATCGATTTAATCATAGAAAAGAAAACCTGTTTAAGTTGTTTCTACATATCTATTTTGGTTACGTTTCCAACTAATTACCTAATTGAGAACCATTATTCAATCTATTTCATGCATAAGTTCTTTCTATTCTCATCGTCTCACAAGGACCAGCGAGTCTGAAACGCAATACTAATTCCCCCTATAGTTCAAACACTCCTAATTCTCGTGGCTCTTGCACTTCAAAGATACTCTCGACAACCGGATTCCGAGTCGCACTATAGCAAGCCATAGCCATGGCTACAATCTGATCTATCTTATGCGTTGATTTCTCTTTTACAATCCTGAGTCCTCTTCCCGTCTCTTTTCCTACCGCCATTGTGGCCTCACGCCTGAGTTCTCTATCCGCGTACAGCTTTAGTTTTCCAAACTCTATCAGGTCATAAAGGTTCTGGCTCATGGCTGTGAGGTTGGGAATAGTCTGAGGAAATTCCGTTAGCATCAGACCTTCTTTTGCAAGAGTAGTAGCGCTCCGATGGAACTGGAATGGATCATAGAGGATTTCTCCCAGGGGATAGTTCCTGGCAAGCTCAATCAGGTATTTCTCTAGAGTTTCCTCCAGGTCTAACGGGTCATCCGGGGTAGGCTGCCAGAATCTTTTAGGGCTCAGGCAAAGCTTGGTTGAGTCCAGAGGGTCCCAATAAACAGTCACTACAGCCGCCCTGTCTTTCTTTGTGGATGTGTCTACTCCGACGTAAAGAATGATATCATTAGATGGCATAGGTGGTTTGTGTTGAGAATCAACGCAATTATCCCACCTGTCCATATCGAAGAAGGAACTCTCACCGCTTACCCACTGGTTGCAGTGCAGACGAAGGAAAGTATTTGGTCTAGGCTGGCTTCTCTGGGACTCATAATATTTCTCGGTCTGCCATGACATCCTTGGCTCATGATCCCAATACATGAATAAGTCTCCATTCACATATACGGGAAGGTCATCAAAAATCCTTTTGCCCTTTAGTCCCTGCTTATATAAATCCTCCAGCAATTCAGATTCCCCTTCAAAACCTGCATAGGTAGTAATAAACCTGATTGAGTTCTTTCTTGTGGGGACTGGGGTTAATTCCTCATACAGTCGCCTTGATCTTTCTGACACATAACCCCACAACTCATCAAATGAACTTAAACCCTGGTTAGCTCCGGCTGCTCCTGCATAATCATTGGCCAGAGCTGTAATTGTGGTTCTGTTCTTAAGTAGGATTTCGTTAGCCGTTATCTTCTCTGTATAGCTGAGTAAGATAGGATTGAATTCTATTATTCTCCTGGCGGCTCTGAATACTCTGCCCTGTGATTGCTCAAGGTCGTTTGCAGCGATCAGGATTTCATTCGGAGGGTCTATAGTATAACCAAACCAAAGGGTTACTATTGCGTTGATGGCGGTCTTTCCCGATTTCTTAGGCGCCGAGTAGATGACAGTCTTATAAGGAAGCCTCCCCACTTCATCAGGAGTAAATGCAGCACTGAGAATTCTTTTTTGATGGTCCTCAAATCGGATAGGGGAGCCGTCTTCCAGTATGATTAATTCTTCAGCAAATGATACAAGGGCACCGGGGAAATTACTTATGCCAGTAGGATTAGACTTCTTGTCTGCCTGTCTCTTAATGCGGGTGAGTTCCCTCTTCAGGTTCATTCTGAATTCTCAGTTTCCTCTTAATGCTCTCGATTTCTTCCTGAAGCTCAGTTTTTTCTAAGCCATCAAGGAGAATCTTTGATAAGTAGCCCGCATCACGCGCAAGCTGTAGCTCGATTTCCTTTCTGAGCAGTTGATTAATAAGCTTTGAAAGGAATCTAGTTACATCCTTGGGGGTTTTGAGGTTCACATACCGTTTACCAGCCATTTATAACCCTCTTTTGTAGAAAAAATAAGTAAATGACAAATTGATAATCGTTTTAGACGCTTGCAAAGCAAAACATGGTAATTTAAGCATACCGGAAAGCCCCTTAATGGGGGTAAATCCTAAACTTTTTCAACTATCCCTAAATCTCAATTCTACCATTGGTTGGCGATGAAAAAATGCTGGTGTAGATAGGCTCGTGCCCTGCCTCGACCAACCTCAGCCTCTCTTTTTCCGTTTCAATATCCTCGTCGCCTACAAACCAGCCATTATCTACCGCATCGGCAAGATCACGCAAATGTTGAGACAATTCTGACCTAGAGACTACGGGCTTAACCTTGACTACTATCGGCCACACCGAGTCGGCGTAATCCTCTCCTGCGCTAACACACAACGCAGTCTTGTTGTATGCGCCTATTACTGAATCACAGATTTTTGTAGAATCTAACAAATAAATCCCTACAATTTCACCCTTGCCGGGTTCTGAACGATTAGCCATTTAATATTCCTCCTGTTTATTTGATTGATTTTTTAATCTGCTATATACAATCTTGGACTTGGGAAATACGCTCTTTGCCATGTGGATATTCATTAGTTCCTCCGGATCCGGGTTTAAACTCATAAGCCTTCTCATCTCATTCGCGGTATAGACAGTAACTTCGGGATCATCTTGCCTAAGCTGTGCTGCCATCTGTTCAGTACCGCAAAGCCAGATCTCACAGACTAAGACCTCGGAGTAGATCTTCAGGGCTATGTCGCGTTTGCCTAACTCGGATAGCCTCATGCCTAGATTTTGCTCCAAGTTTAGGGTAGCACTCAGTTCCTTTTTTCTTGCTCTCTGTCTTTCCCTTATCTGGTCTACTATGCTCATTGGCTCTCAATTAGATAAATAGTGTAAAACCTGTCCATAATCCATAAATGACCACCTTTTGTAATGATTTCCGAGAATTAGGTTATGGAAAATTTGTTCCATATTTATCCATAAACCAAGCCATTTATGGACATTTATGGATGAATTTCTTCCATAAGGTAAGTGTCTGTGATTATTAAGAAAAATGGCATTTTTTGATTTATGGACGCTATGGACACTCTTACACAATTGCAACATATCCAGGTCTCCTCTTTCCGTCCTTGCACTTGATCTCAGTCTCAGATATAAGATTCATTTTCTTTAGACCATCCAATGTCCTCTCAAGCGCTGTCACATTGACTTTGCCCCCTACGTGCATGTGGATCTGGTTTTTTGTCAACCCATAGGGATGAACCGTTCGAAGTTTATTAAGAATGTATTCCTCGATCTTGGTCGTTTTACTTTTCGCCAAATGGCTTACGATAATAGCCGATGTTTTCTCAAGATAATCGCCGACTAAAATAGCAAATTCTAAGTCGTCCTGAGAGATTTCTTGCCTTTGATCTGAGACGGCGTAGAGCAGTCCAATCTTCCAAATGTGGTTAGGAATCCTTGACCACATATCGGCCAAAAGAGGATTTGATGCTCTGCGCTTTGTTTGCCACTCGGTATAAAATTCTTCCCAACGGGCTTTAGCTTCAGGGGATACTTTGATTTCTCCATCTGGAAGAGCAGCAGCCCATTTGATAATCCCGTCAATTGCTCTGCTAAAAGTTTTAAACCCCTCATCATCAATTTTAGGCGGAAATGCAATCAACTTATCGGTTTCATCTATAAAGAACATGAAACGGTTTAAGAATCCGCTTCCAATGTGCTCATCATTCAGGTATTTCTCACAGCTTGCTAAGGTCGAGCCTGTAAGGAACGAAAGAACCGGCTTGATTGCAATAATACGGTTGTTTCTTGTAGGGGGGCTATACTCATCTGGACAGTCATATAATTGCGTGAAAGTAGTAGGCAGATTAGAGCCTTTTTGCAAAGACTTTGATAAGAACCGTGAAAACTCATATTCGGTAAATAATAGACACCTACCTTCGACAGGCTTTAGGGTAATCCTAGCTTTTCCATTTCCTAAAATCTCGGTTTCTTCCTTCATGAAGCATTGCAGTAAGCCTTCTGCTGATCCGGTTCCTATTACCTCAACTAAAAGTTCATCCTGGACCAAAAACTTTCTCGCTCTGTTTATAGCTGTATCCTTCTTCTCAGTTCCCGTTCGCCCTATCAGCCCATTATAAAAATTCGGATACACATTACCACCATAATGAACGTGAACGCTTCTTTTTAACCTTGCGCCCAGGATGGTTGTTATAGTCCCAAAATGAAAACTAACCGGGGCCTCTGTAGTAGGTTCAACCAATGTTCGGTAATCTTTAAAAAGACCAACCCACGCTTCTTCTGGAAATTGGATTTCTTTTATATCTGTGGGTGAGTGTGGTCCTTCTTCAGATTGTTCTACAACCCTCCCATCAACATCGAAGTTATAACGGTCTATCCCGGTATAATCGGCAAGGAAGTTAAGGGCCTCTTTAAATCCTATGCTCCTACGCTTTTGGATAAACTTGATGATGTCATAAGAGCGCTTGTCCTCAGGTTCATGCCAGTGGGTTGCAACGTTTTCTTCTTTCCAGACTGTAAAACATTTCTTGCCCTTGCTCCCTCCCCAGGGATTATCGAAATGGTCATACCTCTTATGTCTCTCTGTTAGTGTGACGGCCTTGCGTTCCACAAAGTCTGAAAAATTAATTTTCTTTTTTAGCTCTTGAACATACTCCCTCAAGCCATCGGCGATATCGCCGTCATGTTTTCTGTAGTATGCCGCCGCCTCTTCCTCCTCTTCGTTTACCAATGTCAGGTCCAGCATCCACTCAGTCGGGTCGGCTACCTCTACCTGATCAGGCCTGCGGTTTTGCACCCAGCGGTAAGGATTACCATTCGGATGTATAGACCCCGGCGCTATGATAATTTCACCGTCGCCTCTTATGCTGAACGCTTCTCCGCCGTTGCCATTAGACCGTTTATAATTCCTCATGCCTTTTACGTGGTGAAAATAAAAATGCGGCTTTCCGCTGCCGGATATTGCCTCCGCCGTGACTGGGATTGGATACCCTTTTATTGCTTCTTCGTCATCTATATCCAGCACAACGAGACCGGACACCTCTCCGAGTACGATCGCAACGTTTGCATCAGGCCACTTCCTCCACCATTCCCTTATTTCTTCCTCAGTTGGTAGCCTTTTCTGAAACTCTCCCCATTCAATAATGGGGATTTTTGCTTTTGGCCTACATGGAATGACGGAAAGACTTTTCTTCCGATACCACAAGGCCGCTCTGAGAAAGTCGCTTTTACTTCCCTGAACCTGTTGCATACTGCCTCCGATTATTGTTTTCCCAAGCGGATAAAGCAGCTCGAGAAATTTCATTTTTGAGTTTTTCGTCTAAGATTTGAACGAGTGTTCGGTATTGGATAGTTCCATGTTGGGTTTTATAGCTTAGAACAGGCAAGGAAAACCAAGCACGTTTTCCTGTTTCTTGGATTATTCGACAATCATTTACCATGAGATCGCCAACCCGAATGTTAAGAAAGCCCTGAGTGACCCGCGATCCTTAACGGGTGTTATAGAGAGGATTTCAATCTTATTTCTGGGGTCTTGTAATTGTTGCTGAGGGTATGATAAAATTCTCATCGTCCTGTATCATCCTCCACACCGTTGCCTGCGCTCGCCACCCCACAGTAGCCACACCTGTAACGGCTTTCTTTTATTTGCCATTTGTGCCACACACCCGATGTTTCAGGAGCCATGCGTCAAATTCGCGCCGGGGGATCAGTACACGCGACCCAATTTTTTCTATGGGCAGCTCGCGCCTTGCAGAAAGTTTATAAAGCAAACTGACTGATAAGCCTGACGCTCGCGCAGCCTCTTTAATCGAATAGTTGATTTTCTCAACATCTTCTGTCATTTCTTCTTACTCCTTTACTTGTTTCTCTATATTAAAACATAGCTTTGCAGTCTAGTACAGAAATGGTACAATTTTGTACTATGCAGATAAGCAGAAACAAAATTGAGAGATGGATAGCTAAAAAGTTTTTCGACGGCGATATTAAACTAGCCCACGGTGTAGTAAGTAGGTTTCTCGGAATGGCAAAATATACAGGGTTCGGAAAGACAAGGATGGAACTTTTAAGAATCTGCTATGAGGCAAAAACTCCTCAAAGTCGGTGGAAAAAAGCCAAAAGCTTCCTGAATGATAATTTACGATCTCAAATACCGGGTATCCCTTCCAACAAACTCTCTCACTCTCTTGTCCTAGAGCGCATCCTGGGCGCCAACTCATTCATTTCCGATTGCATAACGTTGGTTGTCCTGTGCAACGCTTCGGATATAAAATTGCCAAAAGGTGTAGATGTCTTGCGTTCATACCCGGGGTATTTCAAGACAGGGTACCGGGACTTTAGACATGACTGTGTACGTGTTAAAGTGGCGCTTCAAAATGGAGAAATAAACACTTCTGATATAGCGCCCAAAGAGTTTTTTGAAAAATACTTTTCGTATCATGCCACCTTTAAATGTAACGACTACCTCTATCAAATAACTCATAATGATTTCTTTGATAGATTTGAGAAGAAACATGGAGAGATCCTTAAAAACTATAAAATAGATTCACAAAAAAAGAAACCTTCTATTATGCTGTCAATACTACGGGGGTCTGCCAAGCAGGTCTTTCTGAGTGAAATCACGGGGATAAAGGGGGCGTGGGAGTTAGAGGAGGAACAGGTCCCTGATTTAGACGTGGAGAAAATATCAAAGCTTTTGGGAACCAATTCGCGGGAAATAGTAGATATAGGCTGGGAAGATCATCCTTCCTGGATGCAAAATACCCACTTACTCGATGTTAGGGCTTTAACTTATGAACTTGTCGATTGTTACCTCAGACCACTTTCCTTTTCTGAAAAAGAGAAGGCACTCTTCCAATTAGCAAGAAGAATTGATTATGACGTTTTTCAGATTCCTGTATTTCGAGAAATTATCAAGTCATGGAAAAAGAATAACGAGTATACAAACCTAAGAGAGTTAAATTCAGAATTCAATGATATTTATTCAGCTCGGGAGGCAAAAGCAATTGAAACAAAGAGAAAATATTGGAGTCTTTACATTGAGGTTCATAAATTTGTAAATATGGGATTTACAAAGGAAAGTGCTTATAAGAAATTAGCAAGCAGGTACAATATGAAAGCTAGTACAATTTCTACAAGATATAAAGAGAAGGCCATAGAAGCACGAAAGTTAAAATTCACGCCTCAAGACATCATAAGAGAATACAATCTATTTTAGTTTGTTTAGTTTGTGTTGCGTCATTGCTACGGTTATTGCTACGGGTCTATATTCCTTTCTGGGCAAACACGGGAAAAGCTAAGAAATAGGAGAATTGAGAAAACCCTTTAAAATCAAGGGCCTCGTAACTCTATGCAAAGCAGTGAAAATGCAAGAGACGCTTAAATTAGGGTTGTGGCCCCGAAGGTCGCCGGTTCAAGTCCGGTCATCCACCCCAATACTTTCAGAGGGTTACAAGGGATCTTCAACTTTCTATTTTTGAATGGTCAGTGGATTGGTCAGTAGGTGACGCAAAATTCGCCAGTGTTTCTACGGCCTCTTTAAGGGAATCCTCTGGATGTGCATATCTCATAGTGGTCTTTAAATCGGCATGTCCAAGGATTCTGCTTACCGCTACAATTTTAGCTCCACTCTCAACCATACGGGTAGCCGCTGTGTGCCTCAGATCGTGAAACCTGAGTCCTTCTATACCTGCACGCCTGCAAGCTCCCCCGAAAGCCTGTTTTAGCGAACCCTGTCTTTTGTAAGGACTGCCATTCGAATTTAAGAACACATATTCGGAGCCACCGCCTTTTAGCTTTTCTTCTAGGAGCGTTTTTCTTAGCTTCGAGTTTATGGGGATTTTCCTTGCCTTTTTACTCTTTGTGTTTGTAGCTTCCAGGGTTATTACATTACTATCTAAGTCCACGTTGCTCCACTTTAAACTAATAATCTCTCCCTTCCGCATTCCGGTGTTAAGAGCACAAATCAAAATAGCTCTCAGTTGAGGGGAACTACAGGCTAAAAGCCTTTCTTCCTCTTCAGGTGAGAGAATACGTTCAACCTGATTATTCAATATCAAGAGTCCGGCTTGTGATACCGGATTTTTCCCAAAGAACTTTTTCCATCTTTCGGCTAGGTTCAATAAGTGTCTTAATACCTCTAGCTCTCGGTTTACTGTAGCAGGCGCAACATCAGAAAGCCTTCTTTGTTAGTAATCATCAATGTCTTTTGGTGTTATCTCGGATAGCTTACGCTCTCCAAAGAAACCTTTTAAATATTTAAGAGAGAGTACGTCTCTACTCCAAGAACGTTTTTTCGCTACATCTTTTACATACTTCAGGTATTCATTCGCAAATTCATTCAGGGTAGGGATCTTGGCATCTATCATATCCCACTGACCAAGCTTTACCTGAAGCTCTCTTTTCTTAAGGAGCTCTCTAGCTATTGTCTTGGTTACAACTCCTACCCTGCCTAGTGTCTCACGCCTGGGCTTTCCACTGACCCGGTACTCAATAACCCAGTAGTCAGCCTTTTTACCGTCTTTATGAGTTCTAGTCCTTACAAATACGCTTCCCATAACTTATTTACCCCCTTTCTTAGATTTAGTTTCTTTAGTTTTCTTTTCTTCTGTCTCTACATACTCAAATAGGTCTCCTACCTGGACACTTAGAGCCTTGCATATAGCGTCTATGGTGTTGAAATCAATTCTTGCCGTTTTCTCATGGTAGAGGTT
>JBLNAE010000033.1:0-5118 GCA_050259195.1 Ignavibacteriales bacterium | reverse complement strand
GATGCAACGAATGCCGTATTTACAGCCATCATAAGAGTTATACTCGCCAGAGCACCGACGGCAAGGCTGAATGCATGATTACCCACAACCCTCGCATAATGTGTAATCAGGTCTTCTTCATGGACACGAAAATCAATTGGAGACGAAAGAACAAGCATAGAGACAAGAGGAGTAATGATTCCGACGGTTAGGGCGAGAAATATATAAGCCTTTCCAATATCGCGCCAACTTTTTACAAGCCCCGCCGTTTGCACGACTGATTCAATTCCCGAATAGGCGAGAATCGAACTTCCCATCCCCACCGTAACAGCATATATGGCGTGAAATATATTATGCCCAGTGAGGTCTCCATAGACGTTATTAAAACTTTCCTTTACTACCTCTACGTTTCCTGACGTAAAGTTAAAGAAGCCAAGGGTAATGAGATTGAGCACAATAAAGATGGCCCCTACAAATATAGAGAATGTAAATCTCGCATTCTCTTTTATCCCGAGTATATTCAATCCCGCAATAAACCAGATTACGGCAAACGGGAGAACGGTTCTTACAAACGGAGAGAGCGACATAAAAGTGGTTCCGTTTGCTACTGCGCTCACAGAGGAGATACAGGCCGTAAGTATGTAGTCAACCATGATGGATGCGACAGCAATAAATGAAACTATAGGACCCAGCACAAGGTATGAGAATGAATAAACACCTCCGCCCTTTATCCCATTTTTCTCAAGGATTTCCGCGATCTCAGCCATTCGTGTCGTCGAATAGTGGATGAAAATGGCAGTAGAAATAAGGAAAAATATAGCTTTAGTTCCTATGAACCTATGCGCCTCGCTCGGAGCATAGAATATAGACGTAAATTCATCCATAAACGTGATAATACCGATAGAGAGCCAGGTAAGCCACCACCTGCCCCCACTCAGGTACGAAAGAAGATTCTGTACCCGAAGGAGCCTGATAAATAGAATCAGTAGAAGAAGATTAAGCCCTAAGAGGATGAGTTCTTTCATACAGGGTTTCTAAATGTAAAGCAGAAGAGTCTCTTAGGATTTTTGGCATTGGGAACTAAGGAATCAAGGAAACCGTATTTCATTTTCTCTCCTGACGCCTGCGAGGTTAGCTGACGGGCTCGGGTCTGGAGGATAACCCTACATCACCGATGGATGGTTCGCCCCAAAATCTTGGGTTCCCCGCTTTCCTATCTTATGAGAAATTCGGCGATAAGATTTTAAAGCATCTAGTTTAATGTATTCAGCCACTCCGGTCAATCTTTTTTTAAAATTTGGCGAGCACCGGCGTCAAATGAGGAGGATTCTGCAGAGGCGAATGGCCATTCGCCTCTACAAATAATAGCAACTCCTTCGGGTGATATAGATAAACATAATAATGGCAGAAGTTCACCTAAAGATTTGTGCACGCTGCATGCCTTTAGGAAGGGCTTTTTTAGGAGGTCACATAAATAATTGCCTCAGAAAATCTATTACTTCTCTTGCAATAGCCTCATTTCTTACTACAACCACTATTATCTTGAACGCAAGAACCAGAAGCACGCACATAACTACTAAGCTTAAAATGTCCATAAGCTCATCCCTCATTATTGCGCATCTCCCCCTAGAGCACAAACATCAAGACAATCCTCTTTCCTTCAGATGGCGAAAAGTATGAAAGGATTCAAGTAGTTGAGGTTGAAGTTTTTAGCCCATCTGTATCACCGTTTTCTTCTCCACCTCAATGGAAATCGCCTAATTTTTCATACTCTGGTTACAATAACCTGGTCGCCAACTTGCATCCCTTTAGCCCTGCTATCCGTCGCTGCAACTTTGAAAATTTGACCTTTAGACTCTTTGAGACTCAAAATACCGTTTTCAATCGCTATTACTTTACCCGATACTGTAAGCTTATCTTGTGAACTTCTTTTCGTTCCCGAAAGATTCAATATAGGAGTTACAACAAAACGCAAGAATACGGTAATTGCGCTAAGACATAAGACAATGATAAAAGTGATTACTTTTCTCATTATTTTCTTACCTCTTTTCCCAGAGAATTAAATCAATTTGGGAGTCCCCTGATGCTATTTTGAAGGAGGAAGGGGCTACTCAGGGAACTCCCTTAGGGGTATAACAAACACTTGTCTAAAGCTGTATCGCGGTGTCTAACCCATCCAGAATTTAGTGAAATCCCCTTCCCTTTGATATTTTTTGTTGCCATCGGGTACGGAATAGCCCAGAGCTAAAAATAAACCGAGCAAAAGTGGCTCTATTTGATCCTTGCAGTTTATAATGTCCTCGGTATAGCTCTTCGGGTTATCCTGCCACCCAATAAATATATTAAAGACGGCCTTGAGTTTTGTCTTTGATTCACGTGAACTAAAATCCCAGTTGAAATACCCTCCCAGTGGAAAAAAGATTTTCATAAAGAACAGCTGCTTTATTACGTGTTGTTTCCCTACATGTTCTATATCAAACCAGCCTGTTCTAACCCAGCTATACCCATTAGCAAATGTGTCGGCCAAGCCGCCTACAAGCCCAAGCCTCTCTGCAGCGCTTGACACAAGAGCAGAGAAAACATAGGCGGCCTCCTGTGTAAAATACCCATGAGTCTCAAATTTATTATCCATATCAATAAGATTTTTGACGAGATGCGAACCTTCAATTTCCGTAAGCCTGCTATTTATAGGGTTTTCGGAATCAAATTCACCTATATCGCCGCATGCCTCGAGCGAGGACCTGATATTTCCCCATTCCCTTCTTGCTATTTGAAGCGTCCTTATTATTTCCATATCTTTCCTCCTTAATTCCAGCTAATCTCTTCAAATCAGCTCTAAGCATTAACCCAATAGCTAATAGAACAGATCGGCAGTCTAAATAAAGAGTGCTTTTAAACTGACAAAGTACGAATAACTAAAATTTGTGTAAGCCGAAACACGCTTAAGAAAACAAAGGAGGCGACCTTAAAGAAAACAATGCAAAAAACGCAATGTGAGGAGAATATTCTACTCTATCAAAGATAGTTGACGAGTACGAATCAAGATTACGGGCTAAAAACCCAAGGCCTTGTGCTGAGAATTGCTTGAAAGATTTCTTAGAATCTTTTACTGTGAAACTGTCTTCAAAAATAATGCATTTCTTTTGGATTAAACTACCCAAGAGGCGCGAACGGGAGATAGAGACACTCGAATTAGATAGCCAGAGCCTGCGCTGAATTTTCTGAATTGAGAAGATCGGTACTAAGCTTCCAGCTACAGCAAACATAAGTAAAATGCATAAGTATCTCTTAGCGGTACCCAATGGGGTAAGGTCGGTAAGTTTAAAAAGAATCTGTCTAAAGGTTTTAGCGCTCACGCTTCAACTCCACAAGCTCTAGGTAATCCACATCATAACCCACTTACAATAAACTAAGTGCACAAATTAATTTAAGTTAAAACAATAAAGTATTTTACTTAATTGTCAAGGGGTAATTTTCTGAAAACTGGACACAATTAAAAAGACCTTTAAATCAGCATCTTATGAAAACAGCTTCAGGAACCCTTTGCGAATTTCTCTTGTAAATTCAAGGCATTGTAGTTAACTTTCCACACTGTGTTTAGGATCTGTCCAGTTTAGATAACCTTGTACCTACTCACGACTCTGAGAGAATCATTCTCCAATGAGAGGAACAAAAATGCTTCAGATTATAAAATTATTCTAGTCTAAAGCCTTCAATATTAGGCGCATAACCGCTCCTGTGTTAACCTATGTATTACATGGCAAACGCAGGGCTGGATGAGATATACAAGTGCATTCATTGTGGAATATGCCTTCCTGAGTGCCCCACTTATAGAGTTACCAAGCTTGAGACCGAGTCTCCAAGGGGAAGAATACACCTCTCAAGAGCCGTCGCCGAAGGCAGAATCGAACCGAATGAGAGGTTTGAGGAACACATTTATCTGTGTCTAGGATGCAGGGCCTGCGAGAGCGTTTGTCCTTCGGGGGTAAAATTTGGAAAGATACTTGAGTCGGCAAGGGAAATAATTGGCCCCACAGGCTCGCCGCTCAGTCGTTTCTTCACAAACATTGCCCTGAAAAGGCTCCTTCCTTTCCCCGCAAGGCTCAGTATATTTGCCCGGATTCTCAGGCTCTATCAAAAAAGCCTCCTCAAAAATCTCTTACATAAGCTCCTGCCGGATAGTTTCATTCAAGCTGAATCGCTTCTTCCCGATATACCGGAGAAATTCTTCTCTCCAATGGAGGAAACGCTCTTACCTGTGAGTGAAAAACGATTTCGCGTAGGGTTTATATCCGGATGCGTGATGAGCATTCTATTCGGTGATGTGAATGAGGCAACCGTCAGGGTTTTGAGAAGAAACGGATGCGAAGTGGTAGTCCCTAAAAACCAATCCTGCTGCGGCGCGCTTAATGTGCATAATGGAGAAACGAGAGTCGCAAAAGAGATGGCAAAGAGAAATATTGATGCCTTCTTGGACAAGAATCTCAATGCAATAATAGTTAACTCAGCCGGATGCGGCGCAATGCTAAAGGAGTATGGAGAGTTCCTGCGAGACGACCCGAGATATTCTGAAAAAGCAGAAATATTCAGCCGTAAGGTAAAAGATATAAGCGAATTTCTCTCCGAGATTCCATTAGACCAAAACTCCCGCAGGCTCAACCTGAGAGTCACGTATCAAGACCCGTGTCACCTCGCACACGGGCAGAAGATAATAAATCAACCGAGGGATCTCATCCGGTCAATTCCCGGGGTTGAGCTTGTAGAGATGGAATCACCAAACAGGTGCTGCGGAAGCGCGGGGATTTATAATATTACGCATCCTGAGATGTCTCAGAGAATTCTGGATGAGAAGATAGAAAATATTAAAAAAGCCGGAGCGGATGCCATTATAGCCCCAAATCCCGGATGTATGATTCAAATTAAAAGCGGAATAAAAAAGCACAATTTAGAAATGGAAGTGTTGCACATAGTAGAGCTAATTGATCGGGCTTATAATACCAAATCTAAATTCTTATAGAGCATTAATAGCATTGATTAAATATTTATATCCAGTAATAGAAGCTATAGTGGATTTGCTATAGCTGTTCAGTATAGAGGCTACAGCATCCTTTAAATCTTCAAGTCTGGTATAGAAGAAAT
>JBLNAE010000032.1:0-14555 GCA_050259195.1 Ignavibacteriales bacterium | reverse complement strand
GATGGATGATGAGGAGATGGTGAGGGAATTTACAGAGAAAGTGCTAGGACACCTTGGATATGAGACGGAGTTTGCAAGGGACGGAGCAGAGACCATAGAGTTATATGTGAGGGGCAAAGAGGATAACAAGCCCTTTGATGTAGTGATAATGGATTTAACGATACCAGGAGGTATGGGGGGAAGAGAGACAATCAAGAGGCTGATGGAGATAGACTCGGAGGTTAAGGCAATAGTATCCAGTGGATATTCAAATGATCCAGTTATGTCTGAGTACAAAGACTATGGCTTTAGAAAGGTTATTACTAAACCGTATAAAATAGAAGAATTAAGCAAAATACTTGCGAAAGTAATAAATGAAAAATAAAAAACACGAGCGATAAAGAGGGACCGTATCTCCAACTATGTAAATTTGTAGAGTTATTTGAGGCAACACGCACCTACGAGAAAAATCATGGAACAGCACCTCAAGAAATTTCTCCACGACAACTTTATCGGGGATTGGGTTCGTGAGACCATAAGGCGCAATCACTATTCTTTTCGCGTTATTATTGTGTTAAGCTGTAATTCATCACGATGGCTGATTTCGAGATCCCCTCGGGTCCCAGAGCACTTACCCCTGAATGGCTAACCCAGGCACTCCGTAGCACAGGAACAATAAACAACTCTATCGTCAAGTCATTCAGTATGGAGATAATTGGAGAAGGGCAAGCCTTTACAGGGCAGATCACACGGCTTGGTCTCGACTATGATGTTGACGAGGAGGGCGCACCAAGGTCGCTCATAGCCAAGTTCCCTGCTTCTGATCCCAACCTCAGGACTATATGGAATCGCTATCGCCTGTATGAAAGAGAAATTAGGTTTTATAAAGAGATTGCTAAGGAAATAGACCTTCGAATTCCCCGCTATTACTATGGTGCTCTGGATATTGAGGCTGGAGAAAGTGTCCTGATACTTGAGGATATTACCAAAGCTCGTGTCGGCGATAACGTTACGGGTTGCTCTTTTGAGGATGCAGAGCTTACTTTCCGCAGCTTGGGTAAATTTCACGCAGTCTGGTGGGAGAGTCCGCGGCTGGATAATATCGGTTGGATACCGGCTTTTAATCACGGTGCCGACTACGTACAAAGTCTGTATCAACAGTCATGGGGTCCGTTTTTAGACAAATTCGGGGATCAAGTACACGATTCATTTCTGGAGCTTGGAACTTGGCTTGGAAGGAATGTTGCAACCATCAGGAACCGATTGGCAGAGTCTCCTCGAACCCTTATTCATGGCGACCTCCGTTTGGATAATCTACTTTTCAGTTCATCTGAGAATGGCGCGTCATTAATAGTAATTGATTGGCAGTTTATTGGGCGTGGACGCAGTGTATCAGATATAGCATATTTCTTGGTATTTTGCCTGCCTCCCGAGCAGCGGAGAGGGATGGAGAAGAGTCTCCTTAAGATTTACCACTCGGTACTCATAGAATCCGGGATTCGGGGGTATAACTTTGACCAGTTCTTGTATGATTATCGGCTCTCTGTTCTCCAGATACTCCAACGCTTGGTAGTATCAGTAGGTGTGCTCGATTTTACAAGTGAAAGGGGACAATCTCTTATGAAAGCTATATTCGAACGATGCATCGCGGCAGTGGATGACCACGGCGTTTATGAATTGATGTTAAAGTAGACTCAAATCCATGGATAGCACAAATGATATAACTCAACCCTGCAGTGAGCCTGTCGAACCTAACCACATTAGTGACTTCGACAGAGAGCACTATTCAATAGGCTATGATCCGTTGGCTATACGAGGATTGAGCAGAAGAAGTGTATATAGAGATGCCGCATTCTTCCTGCCTCATCTGCGCTCCGGCATGGATCTGCTGGACTGTGGCTGTGGTCCTGGCACTATCACAGTTGATATAGCTGAAATGGTTTCACCCGGTAATGTTGTTGGTATAGATATAGAGACAAGCCAATTTCAGGTAGGAAGGACACATGCTTTAGAAAGGGGTATTTCGAATATCCGGTTCGATGTAGGTGATGTCTACGAACTGCCCTTTTCAGATGGTTCGTTTGATGCTGTTTTTGCGCACGCTGTCTTATACCATCTAAGTGATCCTTCTAAAGCGCTCAAAGAAATATATCGGGTATTAAGGCCTAGAGGAATTGTAGGCGTGCGGGATACCGATCGTGGGGGGCATATATTTATCCCATCTAACCCCATGTTCGAGCGGGCATGGGTATTAATTGAGAATGTTATGAAGTATAAAGGCAGTAACCTATATCTTGGGAGAACACATAGGGCTTTGCTCCGCGAGATAGGTTTTGTCAGAATCCAAGCCTCCGCATCTTATGATTACTATGGAACAACCGAGGCAACTCAGCGAATCAGCGAATTCTGGGGATACTTCATTTTGAAATTGCACGCGGATTTGATCCTTCATCGGGGTTGGGCCAATAAATCAGAGCTTGAGGAGATGGGTGCGGCTATTAGAGCTTGGGGTGAACACCCAGATGCCTTTTTTGCCAGAGCTCGATGTGAGGCAGTGGGTTGGAAGGAGTAGTACAGACCGGATTAAAACTGAGGTGATTAGATACAAGCCGAGCCTGCTTCCATACATCAAAAATGCGACCTTTTTATATCCAATACGAAGCGTGATACTGTGTTTTAATTCTCGTCACCGCAGAGGTTTCCTATTTTGTTAAGGAACTCTTGCCGAAGCAGCGAGAGTTCCGCTCTTGTCTCTAGTAGCTCGTCTGCACCGAGAACGCTCCGTTATTAGATGGTTGATGCTAACCGTGGTCTGCGTGCAGGCTGCAATTTAGTATAATCTGCTAACTCGGTGAAATCATTTTAACTTCTTGTGAATAAAGAGGAATTAGAGTAATTTCTATAGTTGAGTATTTAGATTGTTTAGGGTATTTTGAGCTAGTATAGACACCTCTATGGACACCTAATTAAATGAAACAAGATAAACCTGCCGCTATTAATCTAGCAACCTATCTAAAAGAACAGATGCTCAAAATCATAGGAATAATTAGAGACGCGAACAAGAATATCCCTGCGCGATGGCTGGCAGACGCGGATGACATTATACAACGAATTGCTAAAGCCCCTCCAGAGGAATGCCTTGGATGTATGGCTCTTGCTTTCAAGGTGTTGTGTTTTATTTTCAGAACGGATAATCCTTTCGGAGGAGCGGGGGGTTTTGAAAGAAGCGACTTGGATAAACCAAGGTTCGCTTATTACTGGCGTACTCTATTTGACTTGGCCAGGGAAGAAAATTATGAAAAAATAAAAGACTTGTGCAACGACCACGGAGAATTGAGATTGAGTCTCGGGTACTTAATGTTGTATCTATTACCCGCCATAAAAATAGATCGTTATCTTGAGGCTAATCCTAACGCTAGAAATAGCCTCTGGGTACACTTTGGAGAAATAATTGAATCGTATCCACAAGGGGCAACCTTGCTAAAAGAATCCTTAGAGTTGTTGAGTCAATTGGCAAGACAGGAGTACACAAACAAGGCGGGAAAAGAACCCGAGACAGGTGGAGAACCAAAAGACTATAATAAAAAGCGTTACTCCGACGTACAGATAGCAGTAAAATATGCCTTCTCGGATCTTTCGGATGAGCAAAGCATTGTAAAGGCCGCAAAAGGAGATAAAGAAATAAGCTATGTTCCACATAAAGTGGCAATGGACTTAATTGATGAATACAGAAAATACGAAGAAAGAAAGGGACTTCCATGGGATAAGATACAATCTATAGAAGAAGAACCACCCAAAGATTTTCAATCAATCGAGTCAGTACCAGATATATCTAAATTACACGAAGTTGAAAAGGCTTCAGATCTTTCAAAGTGGATCGAAACCCTAGAAGATCCAATAGACCGAGAAATTGCAAGACTGAAATATATAGAAGTTCCTAAAATAACGGTAAGAGAACTCGCAGAAAGGTTAGATATACCGAGAAGCACTATATATGACCGATTAAGGAAATTAAAACCCACCTCATAATTCTTAGCTTCCCTCATTTTTAATTATTCACTTAATTTTTAAATTCTTAAAAAAGTTTCGGACAAAACCGCTCTCTCAAAAGAATATGTATTAGGAGGGCGCAGCATGAAACCCAAGATTGCCATTATCCTGACCCCCCAAGGCATTGATACGGTCACTGTGATTTCTACCGGGCCTGAAGCGCGGAAGACTGGATATCGTCTCTGCTCTCTTCTCGCAAACGAGATTTCGACATTTGAAGATGCAATTCTTAAAAAACTTAAGTCTGAGGGAGAAGACTTTGAAGCAGGAAAAGAACACTAAAGCGGGAAACAGAGTAACGCCAGTCAATGGAAGACTCCTCACAGTTGGGCAAGCCTGTCAAATTTACGGCCTGGCTCCAACTCTAATCTATCATTGGCTGCGTTATAAAAAATTCGACCGCCATAAGGTTGGGAAAAAGGTTCTTTTTTGGGAAGCGGACCTTTTGAATTTCCTGGAACAGCATAAGGTGAAAAAAAGCGAGGAATTGGAAATGTGAAAAAGCCCGTGGCGTTTTGGTGGCGCAACACGGGCAGGACGGAACGGAGACAACCAACATGGAACAGCTTAATAAGAAATCCTTAGGATTTCAAGACCCAAAGGTTTTATCCGCCAAAGCAATCGAAGCAATCTTTTTGCTAGAGTGATTTTGCTAGTGGCTATTTGGTGTCTAAATAGGTGTCCATAGTAGCTCAAAACAGACTAAATAATCTAAATATTCGAACATTAAAATTTACTTATTTTCTTTTTATTCACAATAAGTTAAAATAATTTCACCAAGTTAGCAAACTAAACTAAATTGCGCTTGGGACGCCGAGGTCGGAGGTTCGAATTCTCTCGCCCCGACCACTTAAATTTTTTGCTTGTTCGTGAGTAGTTATATTAATAACTATTATCGAGGCTTAAACATATTGAGAATTTCTCTTATTACGCTCTTTTCTTCATGACCCGCGAGTTTTTCTAACTCGCCGCTATCGAGCCACACCCCATCGCAGGCAGCGCATCTGTCAATCTTTATTCCACGAAATAGAACCTCATGTAAATCTCCGCCACATTTCGGGCACTTCATATAGCAAACGACCTTTGCGTTTTGCCTTTGTTCTTCTAAAACCTCCTGTTTCACTTTTTCCTTAAGACGCTTCATCTTTTCTGCGTCTTCTCTGGCAAAGTATTCATCTTCTGGTTTTGTCGGTTTATCTGGGCTCATTTAGATTTCCCCCATCTTATAGATTGCAAAAAATATTGCTACAAAACAATCCACGATTTAGGAAACAAGTACCCCCGTCTGTCACTGCAAGGCTACTTTTGTCAGAAAACTGAACTACCTCCCTAATACGGGATTGCTTCACTTCTTTCGCAATGACAAGAAAAGACCTTTTGCAACGATAATCAAAAACAAAATCCCAATCCATTGGCAAACCCGCACTTGGAATCTATATTCTAAGTCCTGCTTTGGGCGGTTCCCCGATCTCTTCTTGGGCCGCGCCTCAAGGGGTTTATTATGATTCTTTTTTCTTCGCCTTCGGCTCTTGTTTCAACCCTGATGCCGTCTTCGCGCTTGAGCGCTATGTAGACTATCTTTCTTTCAAAGGCAGGCATCGGATCGAGCGTGACGGGCCGGCCCGACATACGGACTTTTTTCACTACGTCTTTAACCATCTTCGCTACGGATTCTTCCCTTCGCTTTTTATATCCATCCACATCTATCGAGATTCTTTTCTCCCTCCCATTCTCAGAAAACCGTCCCGCGATCTTGCCCACGATGAATTCCATCGCTCTAAGCGTCTCGCCTTTTTTTCCAATAAGAAGCCCTTTATCCTCATCGCTCATTATCTCAAGTTTTATTTCATCTGACGTTTCTCTGAGATCAATCGAATATGTAGAGAGGAAAAAACCAAGAATCTGCTCAAATGATTTTTTAGCCCTCAGCCCTTTTTCGGTGATGTCAGCTCTTTTTACGGTGACTCGAACCCTTGCATTTTTGCTTCCTATCCCCAAAACCCCTTTAGAGCCTTCTTCAAGCACCTCCACGTCTACCGCGTCTCTTGATACCCCTAATTCTTCACACGCGCCTATTATCGCTTCGGATACTGTCTTTGCTTCCTTTTCGATTATTACCGGCATCTTTAATCCCTCCTTTGGATACAATAAATCGTCGGTTTACATAGAGTTGCTGGACTATTGAAAGAATATTACTCACAGTCCAGTAGAGTATCAATCCTGAGGGAAGTCCCCAGAACATAACCGTAAATATCAAAGGCATAAACTCCATCATTTTCATCTGTGCATTATCGGTTCCGGGAGCGGCAGTAGGGGTCATCTTTTGAGACAAATACCAGGACGCCCCCATAACCAGAGGGAGAATTCTAAAAGGAACTCCGACCCCCGGTATGTTAAAAAGATGCTCAGGCGAAGAGAGATCGTCTATCCACAGAAACGAACTGTGGCGCAACTCTATTGAATAAAGCAAAACATCATAGAGGGCAATAAAAACTGGAAACTGCACAAGAAGAGGCAGGCATCCGCCGAGACTGCCGAGCGGATTTATTCCATGACTTGTATAGAGCTTCATGAGTTCTGTATTCTGCGCCGCTTTGTCATTTTTGTATTTCTCTTTGAGAGCCTCAATCTTGGGTTTAAGCTCCTGCATCCTTGCCTGCATCTGCTTCATAGAGGCCATGCTCTTTATGGTAAGAGGGAGAAAGACCGCTCTTACAATGATTGTTATCGCGATTATTGCGATTCCATAGTTTTTGAACACTCCATATAGTTCATTAAGGAGCCAAAGAAGCGGCCTTGCAAGCGGACCTACCCATCCGTACTTGATTGAGTTCTCAAGCCCAAACCCAACAGAGCGCAGAATCTCATAGTCCATAGGACCCAGATATAGATTTGATTTATATGTCAGGGTCTTTCCGGGCGGGATAATATCCGATGGGTAATCAAATGTGGCTATGACAAGTCCTTTGTCGAATCCCGGCGTGCCCTGAGACTGCTGAGTGGTTGAATTCACCTGGGGTGAGCTTGTCGAGTCCGCGCTTGCGAGATGTGTTTGCACCTCTGCTCCTGTAAGTGGGAAGAAGGTAGAGATGAAATACTTATCCGAGAAACCAAGCCAGTTTATGGTGCCTCTAAATGTGACTCCTCCTTCTTTAGGCGGTTTGTCTACCCTTTCAACCTTATTGTATACCATAGCGATAAAGTTTTTATCGTTTCTATAGCTTTTATCGCTTTTTTCCTGGCCTACCCTTCCATACCATTGGACAAGGAGCGTTTCATCTAAAGGAGCTTCAGTCGCATTTTCAATCTCAAGCCTGTGTCCCAAGAGATAACCTGTGGGGTTTATCTCATATATCTTTTTTATCTCAACCCCTTCAGGGGATTTCCACTCAAGCGTTATTTCCCTTTCTTTATCGGAGGCGGTGATCTCGCTGCCCCCCTTAAATTCAAAGGGAATCGGATTTGGAATTTGAATACCTTTAATCTCGAGGTCGGTATTAAAAGTCGGCGGAGAGCCATTGAGAATATCAACAGGTGGAGAGTTCTTCTCAGTACTGCTCTTATATTTCTCTAACCTCCACTCGACGATTCTTCCCCCAGCCGTGTCAATGACACCCGTATAGAGAGGAGTTTTAATCGTTATCAGTTTTCCCTGTGCGGGAGCGGGAGGCGGGATCTCCCCGCCAACTTTCGTTCCCTTTTCCTCGGGAGCTGGAGTCCGTTCGGAGACCTGACCAGTTTTTTGCTGGAGCGGTTTTTTGGGAGGCTTAGGAGCAAAGAAGGCTGTATAGCCAATTATTATTAGGAAGGAAAGGACGAAAAACAGTATATAATTGAGTTTTGTGCGGTCAATCATATTTTGCTATTCAACTGGATCGTATCCACCGGCGCTTAAGGGGTGACATCTTGCGATTCTCTTTAAGGAGAGCCAGAGGCCTCTCAGAAACCCGTATCGGCCAAGGGCCTCAATGGCGTATTCTGAGCAGTTGGGATGGAACCTGCAGGAGGGCGGAAGAATGGGGGAGATAAAATACTTGTAGGATTTTATTAATAAAACTGATATATTCGGTTTCATACCGCTCTGATAGCTTCTGTGATTTCTTCTTTCGCTCTACTGTATCCGAGTGTTTTGCCGTTTTTCTTTCCGACAATTAAAACGTCAAGAGAATCGAAGAGGGGTTTATTCCGTCTAAAGACTTCCCTGAGAACCCTCTTAATGCGATTGCGCTTTACGGCATTTCCGCATCTTTTTCCAACCACAAGTCCAAGCCTTGGGAAGCCAAGAGAGTTTGGGGCATAGATAAGAGTATAGTGCTCCGTATAGAGCTTTTTGCCCTTATCGAAAGCCTCCTTAAACTCAGAGCTTTTTCGGATTTTTAAACCGCTTGAGAAGTTGAACTCTAAAGGAGAAGTCATTTCTTCCAACGCTTAACCGTGAGACTATGTCTCCCCTTCGCCATACGTCTTTTGAGTGTGCGTCTCCCCCCATTTGTGCTCATCCTTTCGCGAAAACCGTGCACTCTCAATCTTCTTTTGGCGTGGGGTTGATACGTTCTTTTCATTTCTCTAGCACCTGTGCGTAAAAATTAACACGAAAATATACAAAGGTCAAGGAATCGGCGCCGGGACGCCCGCCTTTTCCTTCTTCTTTCCAAACACCCATGCCACCAAGATTCCGAGTTCATAGAAGACAAGAAGCGGAACGAGCATGAGCATCATCGAAAAGGCGTCTGTAGTTGGCGTGATGATTGCCGCCGCCACGGTATTGACGAGTATTGCGATTCTTCTTTTTCTCTTGAGCATGTCGGCGTCCACGATTCCTAATTTCGCAAGGACAAACACAATAAGAGGAAATTCAAACACAATCCCAAAGCCGAGTATGAGGGCCATAAAAAAGGACAGGGCTTCGCCGATCGAAGGGAAGGCCTTTACATACTGGGATGAATACTCGGAAAGAAGAAACTTAAACGCTGGAGGCGCCGCAACGAAATAGCAAAAGGCCGCGCCTATAGCAAAAAAAACCGTACCGAAAAGGATAAAAGGGATCGCTATTTGCCTTTCATGTTTATACAAGGCGGGAGCTACAAACCTCCAGAGCTGGTAGAGTATAAAAGGAAGCGCCAGAACTATCGCGGCAAAAAAAGCAACCTTGAGATATGTTGTAAACCCCTCGGCGGGTCTTGTGAAAATAAGAGTGCTTCCCTGCGGAAGATTCCTGATGATGGGCTGCATGAGGATGTCGAATATCTGTCTAGAAAAATTATACGTAAAAATAAAGCAGACAGCGATGGCGGCAAGAGACCACAGAAGTCGCCTTCTCAATTCTTCGAGATGCTCGATAAATGTCATTCTTATTTCTTCTGTCATAGCGCGGGTTTCTCAACTCGATCCGATCTTATCCTCTAACTATATGCCTATGTTATACATATCATTGTCATACCCGAATGTTTGTATCGGGTATCCATAAATATTGGATTCCCGCTTAATACATGCGGGAACGACAACTTTATGATTCTTCTTGAGCGTACGGGTGGATAACATGAGTTACGTGTGGATTAGAGGCTGTCCAGCGATAAGGAGCTATTTTACCTCCTCTTTTATCTCGGCTGTTTTGTTCATAGTCTCAAGACGTGCAGCTTCAATTCGGCTGGTTTCTTCTTTAGGTGGCGTCACATCAACTTCTTTCGGCTCATTCATAGCCTTTTTAAATCCCCTTATGCCCTTTCCAAGGGAGGCGCCGAGGTCTCCGAGTCTGCTCGGACCGAAAAGTAAGAGAAAAATTACAAGAACTATAATTAGGTGCGGCAGGCTAAATTCACCCATATTTTTATCACCTCTGTCTAATAGATTATCGGGTAGGACATCAATGTCAATAAGACTCGGTTTTAAGAGGTTTTATTCCATCAAAACTATATGCAAACTCTTATTTCTGGAATTGGTTTATGCTCTGCCCAGATTGACAATAATTTATGGCTCACATATATTTAATCCCGTAAAATCAGGTCTATTTGTTTCCCTTTGGTTCATCTCCTATTTTCTAAATGTGCCGGACGAACTGGAGGAATCTGCGCATCAGATGATAAATTATTTTTCCTTTGGAGGGAGATTTGAGAATATTAATTACGGATGGTCTTGCCGAAGAGGGTTTAGAGATACTTAAATCCCGGCCCGAACTTGAAGTCGTTACGAAAAAAGGACTTTCCAAAGAGGAAATCAAACAGGTCATAAGAGACTACGACGCCCTTATCGTGAGGAGCGGGACAAAGGTTACATCAGACATGATAGATGCCGCCGGAGAGAGACTCAAGGTAATAGGCCGCGCCGGAATTGGCGTGGATAACGTAGATGTCCCTGCAGCTACGAAAAAGGGGATTATTGTAATGAATACACCTGAGGCAAACGCCATAACTACGGCGGAGCATACAATTGCCCTTATGTTTGCGCTCGCAAGACGGATGCCTCAGGCACACGCATCCATAAAATCCGGACTCTGGGAGAGAGATAAATTTAAGGGAAAAGAGATATTTGGAAAAACCCTCGGCATCATAGGGCTTGGAAACATAGGAAGGTTTGTCGCCGAAAGGGCGATAGGGTTAAAAATGAAGGTAATCGCTTATGATCCTTTTCTCACTCAAGAAGCCGCAGTAAAAATGGGAGTGGAGCCTGTTTCTTTTGATGAACTGCTTGAGAGGGCGGATGTAATTACAATCCATACCCCTCTAACGCCCGACACAAAGAACCTCATAAGAAGGGAAACGTTTCAACGTATGAAAAAGGGCGTAATTATAATCAACTGTGCAAGAGGCGGAATCGTAAATGAGGGTGATCTCTATGAAGCATTGAAATCGGGAACAGTCACAGGCGCCGCGCTCGACGTCTACGAGAAAGAACCGCCGGATAAGGACAATCCACTATTTACGCTTGATAACGTAGTCCTCACTCCTCATCTCGGCGCTTCAACCGAAGAGGCGCAGACCAAGGTTTCGGTTGCAATAGCAGAGCAGATAGTTGACTTTTTTATAAACGGTGTCGTAAGAAACGCAGTCAATATGCCGTCCATTAGCCTTGAGCTTCTTAAAATAATGAAGCCCTACATCGTGCTTTCAGAGAAACTCGGAAGCCTCCAGGGGCAACTTTGCAGAAGCGGAGTAGAAGAGATTCATATTGAATACAGCGGCGAGGTTGCGGGGTTTAACGTTCTTCCTCTTACCGTTGCTGCGCTCAAGGGCTTTCTCTCGCCGATTATGGATATTGCTGTAAATTATGTGAACGCTCCATTTGTCGCTAAGGAGAGAGGAATAAGGGTAATAGAGTCCAAGTCGTCAAGGTCGGAGGATTTCACAAGCCTCATTTCCATAAAGGTAAAGACAAATCAAGGCGAAAAGCTCGTTGCAGGAACCATTTTCGGAAAGGAAGAGCCGAGGTTTGTGAGAGTCAATGGATTCTCACTCGACGTTATTCCTCAGGGTTATCTCCTCATAGGCGAGAACTACGACAAGCCCGGTGTTATAGGGAGCATGTGCACACTCCTTGGAAAAAGGGGAATAAATATAGCGCGTCTGCACCTCGGACGCGAAAGCATAGGCGGAAGGGCAATAGCCTTTATAAACGTGGATTCTCCCGTCTCTCCTGAGGTTATAGGAGAAATATCAGGACTTCCCAATATAATATCCGTCACACAGGTAGCGCTTTAGATGGTTGAACGTTTTAATCTCCCTCAAGGAGTAAGGGACTTCCCCCCTGAGAGGGCAGAAGAGATTAGAAGGGTTGAAGAATGTCTTATGGGGGAGTTTACCCGATGGGGATATAGAAGGGTGATTACACCGTTTTTTGAATCACTGGAAACTATTTCGGTCGGCCTTGGCGATAATCTAAGGGATAAGATTTTAAAGTTCGTTGATCCGTCAACGGGCGATGTTGTGGCGCTAAGGCCGGACATAACGCCCCAGATAGCAAGACTCGTTGCGACCCGGCTTAGAGGTGAGACGGGGCCGATGAGGTTCTGCTATAATGGAAGGGTAATCAGGTTTGAGGAAAAGGGGAGCGGAAAAGAAAGGGAGATCTTTCAGGTCGGATGCGAGCTTATGGGGCTTTCATCTCCTGAGGCCGACGCGGAGATAATAGCGCTTGCCGTAAAGGCAATTGAGGCGCTGGGAATAAAGGAAATCGTGCTCGACATTGGCCATACGGGGTTTCTCAGATTCCTTCTTGAAAAGACCGGAGACGCAAGACAAGAAATAGAGGAGGCGCTTAAAAAAAAAGACCAGGAGGCGCTCGCAAAAGTGGCCTCAAGAGCCTCTATTCCCCGAGCAATGAAAGAGGTTATACTCTCTCTTCCTGAGCTTTATGGAAGTAGGGAGGTCCTCGGCAAATTTAAGGATATGAAGGTTATAAAAAAGTACATAAAAGAAATAGAGGACGTACTGTCCCTGATCGATGAATTTGATCTTAGTTGCCAGATTAACGTAGACCTCGGAGAGTTAAGGGGGTTTAACTATTATACGGGCATTACATTTGAGATTATATCGCCCCGCGTGTCTTCTTCGCTTGTGAGGGGCGGAAGATATGATGAATTGGTGGGGAAATATGGATACGACTGTGCCGCAACGGGGTTTGCTGTAGATATTGAAGCCCTACTCGATGTTGCCGGAACCCGTTCAGAGGATAGTCAAATTCATTTTGTCCTTGCGCCCAAGAGATCAAATCTCAGAAGCGAGGCGATTCGTCTCGCTGAGCGGCTGAGATCAAATGGTTTTAAGGTTATTTTCAATCTTAAAGACTCCAACTCAGCAAAAGTAATGGAGGATCAGAGCTTAAATCTCTGCAGGATAATTATTTTGGAAACATCGCAAAAGATTAAACTGATTGAGCCGGGCGGCGTAAGGGAGTTCTCAAATATTGACGAACTCCTTAGCACCATTTGATGCGTATGTATCAATGGCATTGGTGAAAAAAGGGAGGGATTTGAACGTGCCAAATATTATTGTGCTGGGTGCTCAGTGGGGAGATGAGGGAAAGGGAAGAATCGTTGACCTTATTGCCGATAGGGTTGATGTTGTTGCAAGGTATCAGGGGGGAAGCAATGCGGGACACACTATAGTAATCAACGGCAAAACCCTGGTTCTTCATCATATTCCATCGGGGATATTTAGGGAGGGCAAGCTTTCGGTAATAGGGAACGGTGTAGTTGTAGACCCTAAAACTCTATTGGAAGAGATAGAGGAAATAAGATCGGCAGGATATACGGTGAACGAGGAGAATCTCAAACTCAGCGACAGAGCGCATGTAGTCATGCCCTACCATAAAGAGATTGATCTCGCGCGGGAAGAGAGGATGGGAGCGGGTAGAATCGGAACAACGGGAAGAGGAATTGGTCCCGTATATGAGGACAAGGTGGCAAGACGGGGAATGCAGCTCTCGGATTTTATCTATCCTGAAGGTTTTTCACTGAAGCTCTGCTCCGTCCTTGAAGAGAGGAACCTCTACCTTACGACCGTTCTCGGAAGAAAGCCTCTCGAATTTAGGAAAATCTATGAAGAATATCTCTCCTACTGGGAGGAACTCAAGGGGTTTGTCACGGACACGTCAAAGGTTCTAAACGATGCGATCTCGCTTGGAAAGAGCATTATGTTTGAAGGAGCACAGGGAACCCTTCTTGACGTTGATTTTGGTACATACCCTTATGTAACATCATCGAGCGCCGGAGCAGGAGGGGCATGCACTGGAACGGGTGTGAGTCCGACCAAGATTGACCTTGTGATAGGAGTGGCAAAAGCCTACACAACCAGGGTTGGGGAGGGGCCATTTCCGTCGGAGATTTCGGAGGATTTGGTTGTGAGATTAAGGGAATCTGGAGGCGAATACGGCTCAACTACAGGAAGGCCGAGAAGGTGCGGATGGTTCGACTCTGTAGCACTCAGATACGCGGCAAGAATATGCGGAATCTCAGGGCTTGCCGTTACAAAGCTCGACGTTCTCTCTGGATTTGACAAGATAAAGGTCTGTATCGGTTATAGATACAAAGGTGAATTACTCACCGAATTTCCCTCAAACTCCGAGGTTCTTAAAGGCTGCGTTCCTGTTTATGAAGAGATGGATGGTTGGACAGAAGATATATCCAGCGTAAAAAGTATCTCTAATCTTCCCCTTCAGGCAAGATATTACCTGGACAAAATTGAAGAAACCACAGGCGTTCCTATATGGATTCTTTCTCTCGGAGCATTAAGGGAAAAAGTGATTTTTGTAAAGGATATACTTTCCTAAGTTCCTTACTAATTTTTTGCATATTCATGGATGGCTTCCATAAGAGTCGCCTTCTTTATCGGCTTGGTAATATGGGCTGTGCATCCGGCATCAATGCTCTTCTGCATATCCTCCTTGAGTGCGTGCGCCGTCAACGCAATAATAGCTAAAAACTGGACAGAAATTAGATTCAAACAATATACTTTTAGAAATTACCATAATGGAGGGAATAACGATGAACATAGAAACATATCTTGAGGATTTGAAGATAAGAGATAAAAGGA
>JBLNAE010000031.1:0-13125 GCA_050259195.1 Ignavibacteriales bacterium | reverse complement strand
GGTAAGTGCCGATGAATTGATGGCACATATAAGGAAGCATACCAGGAAGGGGTCGGTGTACTACACTGATACGTTCCGAAGCTACAACTCGCTTAAGCGATTGGGTAAACATCACAGATTGAACCTTAGTGGTCAGAGCGCGGGATGGAAAGCTGCCATCAATAAGGGTTTGCACGTGAACGGGACGACCGGCTAAAAGATTCTCTTGGAAGCGTTCCGGGATGATAATAGTTGCGCGGATATTATTGTTTGAAAGAAGCAGATCGAGTTCGCGCTCACTTGAGGAATAGCCTTTGAAATCAAAGTATCGCGAATTGATAAATCTATAAGCATAGTCGCGACTCATAGCGCTGTGGTCGTAATCAACAACAGCAAAGGGGATATTTTCTACATCCAATGAGAGACCGAAGCCGAATACTACCATCAATACTATCGATACGATAAAAGCCAGAGAAAAAAATAGCTTATCGCGTAGAATCTCGCGCCACTCCTTATAAGCGATTGTCACTATACGTTTTAGATTCACGATTATTCTCCCTTAGCCGCCAAACGCTCCTGCTGCTCGAGTAATGTCACTCTATACACAAAGACATCCTCCATTGAGAGCGGGCGAAGAGTCGCGGAATGCAGGTTGATACCTACCCACGACAACATTTCAGATATGCGCTCCTCATCGCTTTCGGGCTGACGGGAAAGTACGTGAATGCGGTTACCGAAAAGCGCCGCGTCGGAAAAACCGTTTTTCATCAATTGGCCCAATGCTCGTGTCGGCTGGTCGGTAGCCAGTTCAAGGAGGTGACCCGCTTCAACTTCTACCTGATGTTTCATCTCCGCAGGTGAGGCATCTGCCACCAGTTTCCCGGCAAACATCAACACGAGATGGTCACAATGTTCGGCTTCGCTCATATAGTGGGTAGTGACCAAGATAGTCACCCTCTCTTCGCGGGAAAGTCGGAATAAGATCTCTCATAAATGGCGGCGTCCAAGTGGATCAACACCTGAGATAGGCTCATCCAAAAAAAGGATTTGTGGACGATGTACCAACGCACAGCCCAGAGCCAACCGCTGACGCAGTCCTGTCGGCAAGCTGCCTGCCAGATCCGTTTCATGGCTTACAAGCCCCGCCATATCAATGACCCAATCCATACGCTTACGAGTTTCAGACCTATTCAGACCATAGATCCCGGCATATAGACGGATATTTTCTACAACACTGAGGTCTCTATAGAGAGAAAATGCCTGGGACATATATCCAATGCTCTCTTTTATGACCCGTCCAGCGCGGCGCATATCCGCTCCTGCCACACGACCCTCGCCCTCAGTAGGTGGGAGAATGCCGGTGAGCATTTTGATGACTGTGGTCTTACCAGCGCCATTGGCACCCAGAAGACCAAAAACCTCTCCTTTGCGTACACGAAAACTCACCCTGTCTACCGCACGGAATTTACCGAAATCGCGCACCAGTTCCAGTGCCTCGATGGCGATGCCGCTCTCTGTCGGTGGATTCTCAGGAATAGTAGCAGGTGAGCTTGTAATAACTTCTCTTTCGATAAACCGCTTTTGGCGTAGCAGGACAATGAAAACATCTTCTAAATCTGGCTCAGTTATATGAATGTCATTCACATAGATGCCAGCAAGGGTGCTTTTGACCAGTTGGGCCACGGCTGCGGGGTCAGCATCTTCCACGAATACACGAAGCCATGGACCCTAGGCATTCACTTGGGGAAAATGCGCTTTGAGCCGAGCCAGCGCTTCCATCTGCGGTTCCGCTTGCAAGGCTACCACGGCTCCCGGAGCCAATGTCAGAATCTCATCTGGTTCCCCTTGAGCCAGAATGCGACCACTGAACAACAAAGACATCCGATGAAACCGTATAGCCTCATCCATATAGGTGGTCGAGACCACAGCAGTGATGCCTCGCTCACGCAACAGTTCAGAGAGAATAGTCCAAAAATCTCTTCGCGAAATTGGATCCACTCCGGTAGTAGGCTCATCAAGGATGACTAGCTCGGGCTCGTGGATAAGGGAGCAGACTAATCCCAACTTTTGCTTTATACCTCCTGATAGGTTCTTCATCGGTCGTTCGCGAAAACGATCCAGTCTGGTCATATGTAGGAGGCGTTGCTTCCGCTCAGCTAACTCTTTTTCAGACACAAGTCTCAAGCGAGCGAAAAAGTCAATGTTTTCTTCCACCGATAATTCAGGATAGAGGTTTAGACCCAACCCCTGAGGCATGAAGCCGATACGGTCTTTGATCCGTTCGGCAGCCCGCTCGGAGTCTATCTTGATGCCAAATACCTCTATCTCGCCCGTATCAAAGGTAAGCACACCCGCCACTGCTTTCATTAGGCTGCTTTTGCCCGAACCGTCCGGGCCGATAATACCATAGATCTCCTCTCTATTAATCTCTAGGTTTAACTCACGGACTGCCGTATGCTTACGGTAGCTCTTGCTGAGACCTGTCACTTGCACTACTTGTTCTTTGCCCTTTATGCTCACCATCTCGGTTTTGTCCATGTTGTACCCTCTTTCCAGCGGATCACTGCGTCTGCCGGCATACCGAGAGTCAGATGGTAATCCGGGTTTTTGTTCAAGTAGAGCTTAACGGCATATACCAGCTTCACCCGCTCGTCTGGAGTCTGTACCTCTTTCGGGGTGAATTCGGCACGGGATGAGATGTAACGCACCGTGGCTGCAAATGGTTGATCGGGAAAGGCATCAACGTAGATACGTGCAGGCAGACCAAGACGCAGCTTGCCAATTTGAGTCTCCGGCACATAAACCTTGAGATATAGCTGATCTAAATCTACTAGGTCAAACAGAGGAGAACCTGCTACTACTACCTCACCCACGTCTCTCACCCTTGTCATGATGATCCCTGACATTGGAGCTACAATAGTCAGGTCAGATAGTACGCTTTCAGCCTCGGCTAGTGCTGCTCTTGCCTGCTCTCGCTGGGGTTCTAGTGCGCCTATGTCATCTTCCTTAGCCTTTATTCGATCCCAGCCTAATTTTGCTTGGTCAAGTTGCTTTTGTGATTGCGTAAGAGCAGTGCGGGCGGATTCCAGTTCGTTACATGCCACAGTCCAGGCTAGGTCAGCCTGTTCACTTCTGTGTTTATCTACAGTGCCATTGGCCGCCAGTTCACGAAACCTCATGGCATCGCGGCGTGTCTGGTGTTCCGTCGCTTCCGCTTTAGCAACTACCGCACGGGCATGAGTTACGCCTGCCTCAGCAGCCTCTACAGCGAGGGGAACCTCCTTTCTTAACACACCCAATGCCGTCCGTGCCGCCTGTGATTGGGCCTTCCACGCGGCTACCGCTTCTCTTGCTTGTTTAACTCTAGCTTGAATCTGTGAATCATCCAATTGAACGAGGACCTGCTCCATTGTCACTGTGTCTCCCTCCCGCGCCAGAAGCTTCTGAATCCGCCCTGAGAGCTTACTAGAACCAGTCTCATAAATGGTAGTAACTCTGTGTTTTCATAGCTTTTTTTGCGTTCTACCAGTATTTATGAGACCGCTTCTAGCAACCGTGACATGGTCACCCCCAATTCGGCCGTTAGCCTGGATCAAGCCTTCGGGTAGTAAACCCATCCAAACCCAGCGGTTTAAAGCGAAATAACCGCCGATACCAAGTAGGATGAGCAGGCCGGGGACAATGAAACGTTTTTTAGGAGGTAATGTCACAAAGGCATTTTTAAGATTGAGAAATAACTTCATATCAACTCCTTAATTAAAACAAGCTTTCAGCTATCATTTTCATAAATTGCCCACAACACGATGCAGTCGCAAAGTCGCTAGCACAGCATCGTATACAGCATTATAATAGTTGCTTTGACTTCGGGTGCGCAGTGTTTCCGCATCTAGCACCTCTGTATTAGTCCCTAACCAATTGCGGTAGCGATCGTTTGCTACTTTGAGATTTTCTTCAGCTTGAGCAACGGCTTCACGGGCTACCTCTATACGTTTATGGGTTTCTTCTACGTCAAGCCATGCCTGTCGCACCTGTAAGGCTATTGTAGAGACAAGATCGCTACGTAAGTTCAATAAGGCTTCTGCTTTCTGCGCAATGGCACCGGCTTCCTGGCGTTTGATCCCACCGTCGAAAATATCCCATTTAAGACCCAGTGTGGCCGACCAGACATTTTCGTGGACAATAAAGCGGTTCTGCTGGAAGCTGTATCCACCGCTTACAGCAATTTGAGGACCATTTTCAGCGCGTACGCTCGATGCCTGATAGCGTAAGGCCTGTGCCTGCTCCTCCAATCCAGGAAGCTCCGGGCGTTGACTAAGGGCTTGCCTGGTAAGGGTGTCTACATCCACTTGGATCGGTTCAGGTAAAAGCTCATTAACCTCTACAGGATGAGTTAGGGGACGACCTACCAGCCGATTATAGCAGCACAGGATATATCAAGCGCGTTATGTGCCTAGATTGCTCTTTGGCGGGCATCAGCCAAAGCAACCTGAGCAGCAAGAAGGTCGTTTTTAGCGACTAAATCCTGTTTAAAGAGATTTTCCACATCTTTGGTATGGGCGTTTAGACTAGCCACACTACTTTCAGCTACTTCAACGCCTCGCCTTGCCCGTAACACTGTGATATACGCCTCAGCCACCTCCAACTTAATATCCAGTTCTGTACGATCTTCATCCATCCGTGCAGCATTAAGTTGGGAGCTTGCGGCATCAATGTTACGGCTGATACGCCAGCTTGTAAAGAGTGGTAAAGTCACCGTGGCTTTGAACGAAGCGCTCTTATCCTGTGCAAAAGGTATTTCCTCCAGTGGCAGGGGTGGAAGTCCTGACACTGTTGGCAAGCTGACTTTGAACGCAGGCTCGTTATTCAGCACCGTATATTCGCTCTCGATCGTGAGACTTGGCAGAAGAGCAGCCTTAGCGGCATAAAGGCTGTATTGGGCTGATTCAGTCGTTTTATGGCTTGCCTTAATGCGTTGGTCAACGACTAGGGCTATTTTCCATGCATCTTCTAGACTCTCCGCTTCTACCGACGATGACAAGACTGAGAGAATCAGAAGCGCCAGCAAGGTATAGCAAGAGCGTAGGTTGGCACAAACACTCATCATAAATATCCTCCTTATTTCCGTTCGGAATAATTTCCCTTCTTAATTTCTTCATTTATGGAAAGCGCGTCTTCACGGCGGAGAAGATATTTCTACATTTCATTTTCAACACAGAAACCAGTGAAGATCGCTTCATAAGTACCATCGTAGTATTTATTTCTTTTTTTAACTTCTTTAAGCTCGCAAATTTTATGCCACTGGTAAGTGATGTAAAAGAAGGATAATAATGAATTTTGGGCTAATTAAAACCGTCAGATGTCAGAAAGTAGGACAAATTTTTATTTGGATAACCGATTAAAACATGCGGAAATGACAACCTTTACCGAAAGCCGCTTTCTGTTTCACACTCAATTGAAAAACACCATAAAATTTTAACATTTAATAGAGCAGATATTTCGACCGGAGCTTGCGGAACTGTTCAATCTGGACCTGCCATTGGAGCGCAATGGAGTTAGGATCCCGACCATCTTTGATAGCCTCAAGAAGTCGGTGTGACCCCATAAGATCGAGGATTTTGTCAATCTGGAAGCTATTAGGATAAAGCCTATAGAGTGCGCCAGCAATTTCGATCCCTAAGGCGGGAGAATCCAGTGCATTGCGATCTAATAGAATAATCCGTACGCCATGACAGAGCTGACTCCTAAAAGGGCTATAGTCTGGTGTGAAATTTACGGGGATGAATTGGACGCCCCGGATCCTACGGCTGTTAAGATACACCGCGAGTTCTCTCGCGTTGATCCATGGAGCACCTAAAAGCTCAAAGGGTATGTCGGTACCCCGCCCCACACTCACGTTTGCTCCTTCAACCAATCCTACTCCTGAGTAAAGAATAGCTTCGGTAAGGCTGTGCAGGCTTGGTGAAGGGTTCACCCACTGAAGACCAGTCTCATCATACCAGTAGGTACGCTTGTAGTTGTGCATCCTTATGACATGCAACTCAGCACCGATATTATTTTCAGCATTAAACATCTCTGCCAGCTCCCCTACTGTCATACCGTATCTAACGGGAAGCGGGAAATAACCGGTAAAGGATTTGAAATCTCCGTCCATGACGGGTCCCTGAACCACAGAATCGTTAATGGGATTCGGCCGATCGAGAACATAAAACGGGATTCCTCTCTTGGCCGCAGCCTCCATAGCGTATCCCATTGTTGTTATGTAAGTATAGAAGCGGACACCGATATCCTGTATGTCAAAGATTAGGGCGTCCAGACCATCAAGCATCGTTTCTGTTGGTCGCCTAATATAACTATACAAGCTGTATAGAGGAAGGCCTGTTGTGGGTTCCATTGATGAGGAAACCATGTCATCCTCCTTTCCGGTCAGGCCATGCTCAGGGCTGAAGATGGCTGCCAGTTTTACTCCCGGTGCATTGTGAAGCAGTTCCAGTGTGCTCTGCCCTGATGAATCAATACCCGAATGATTGGTAATGAGTCCAATGCGTAACCCGGATAAGGGCGCAAAATTCTCGGCAACCAAAACGTCAATCCCTGTTTGTAGCTTGCCATTACTCTCTTCCCGCGCCTGAAAACCCTTCATCTGTCTGTAGTACTCCGTTAGAGAGGGTCTGTTAGCCAGAACCTGTTCTTCCAAAATGGAGCCAAGCTTCTCAGCAATAAGGGATATAATCTGTGATCGCAGCGGTCTTGCATTGCCTTTTCCGTATGGGTGAACCTGGTTGGTCAGGATAATGATATAGGTTCTGGAAACAGGATCAATCCAGATCCCGGTTCCGGTGAAGCCTGTATGGCTGTAAGAACCCGCGGGAAGCAATTCATCACGATTAGAAGCAAAAGGAGAACCAATATCCCATCCGAATCCTCGCAAGGGCACCATGTGAGGTGGAGACTGTGGTGTTGTCATCCTCTCGACAGTGGCCGGACTCAGGATGCGAACACCTTTAATGCTACCTCCATTCAGGAGCATCTGCGCGAATATGGAAAGGTCAGAAGCGGTGGAAAAGAGGCCAGCGTGACCGGCCACGCCACCCATATCGTAGGCTGTAGGATCGTGGACTTCCCCTATGAGCATCTTCCCGTGCAGATACTCGGTGGGCGCGATGCGGCGAATCAGAGCCGGCGAAGGCCTAAAGCCCGTGTCTTTCATCCCCAGGGGCTTAAAGATATGCTCGGCGCAGTACACGTCAAGAGTCTGCCCTGAAATCCTCCGGACAAGCTCGCCCAGAATTTCAAAATTGATGTCGCTATAAACAAAGTGAGTCCCAGGAGGAAACACCGGCTTTTCCGCGGCGATCATCCTCAAAGCCACATCGTATCCCGACCAATCTGACCCCAAGTCAGGACGCAGTCCGGAGTAGTGGGTGAGCAACTGCCGTATCGTGATATGTTCCTTTCCATTTGTCTTGAATTCAGGCCAATACTTAGCGACTTCATCTTCCACACTCAGCTTCCCCGCCTCCGCCAGTTGCATTATCGCCGTGGTAGTTGCAACCACCTTTGTGAGTGATGCCAAATCAAAGATGGTGTCTGCAGTCATAGGCAGTTTTTTAGGCTCTATTTCACGGTAGCCGAAGGCCCGGCGATAGATGATCCTGTTATGGCTGCCAATCAGTATGACAGCCCCGGGGATTTTATCCGTGTGAATTGCATCTTGAACGATCTCTGCAATGGGCGCCAGTTGTTTTTTTCTCAGTCTCGAGAAGTCCGCGCTCTGAGCCAATGGCATGTTTGCGACAAAGAATTCAAACAGAATGCACAACATCAAACTTATGAGAGCCTTGCTCACTCGATTCATAGCCTTAATGACCCACTATCCGTATGATCTCGATTAATTTTTTCAGTCCGACCGGGGAATAGATATTCTGAGGGTTCCAAAGCATCCATCCATCAGAGCCAAATTCTTCAGCGGCATCTATCTGAGACCTTATTTCCTTACCATTAAAGTACCTCCTGTCAAAGGCATAATCTCTAAACGCCTGCAGCCATGGCCTGAACTTGACAGATGGAATATCGGTGCGTCCCTCAGCTCTCTTAAGAGATAGGTAAACAATTTCATGAGGGTTCGCAACAGGATTTCTATAACCCGGTATCCCGTATTGAAACGCCGAGGGATAGAGCATCGGCGATATATAATCAACGATAGGTGCAAGCTCTTCGAGTTTCTGTCCGATATACGAATCGTTGGTATTCCAGCACACGTAACCAAAGGTATCAACAGAAAGAAATACATTATAGGGAATAAGTCTTCTTTTAGCCTCCCTAAGGTATCCGGAGATGGCATTCACCCTGTTTTCCTCTGTGTTCTCCATGGAAAATTTAAGTCCAACCGCATCGGGAAATCGGACATAGTCAAATTGTATCTCATCAAATCCATATTGAGCAACCTCTACCGCAATATTGATATTGTAATCCCATACCTCCCTTTCGAATGGGTCTACCCATTCGAGATTTTCTCTATCGTGCCATACCTCCCCGCTTTTAGTCTTTACCGCTAAATCAGGCCTTGTCGAAGCAAGGAGATCGTCTTTAAAGACAACAATTCTTGCAATAGTATAGATGCCCCTTTCTTTCAATGATTTTATCAGACCCTTTATGTCCTTTACGAGTATCATTTTTTGAGCGCCGATATCCGAGGCGAGGGGGATCGAACTCCCATACACTATCCTGCCCCTGTCGCCCTTAACATCTATTACAAGGGCATTTAGCTCGGTATCTTCTATAAGCCTGAGTGCGGGTTCTCGTAGAGACTGCTCCCCTATCCCGTAAAAGGAGAGGTAGAGGGCCTTTGGTTTGAAAGGAATTAGCCTTATCTCTAGGGGTTCGGTGATAGTTTGCTCGGTTCTCAAATAACCCCACGCCCTGACCGCCACTTTATCTCCCTTGGACCTCGTAATAAACACGCCGTTTGCATCAGTCTGTAAGACATCGTTACCCAATGTCACAAAGGCCCCGCTTATGGGGCTTCTTGTGTAAGAATCCACTACCCTTCCCTTTGTATACTCAATTGCGTGCCCCGGCATTGATAAAAAGAGCGTTATTAGCAAAACGATTATCGAGTTTTTATATGTTCTGACCATACTCTATTTTAACACTTGGGCTTTGCTTTGTAAGTCCATGCATTGAATCAATGGATAAGAGGCCGGTGGCTATCGGTTTCATTGGCTTCTGCTGGTGAGTACTCTCTCAAATGCCTCGCCCATGTCCGCATTGGTCATGCTAAATATACGTTTTGTGTTGAACTGAGTCAAGTTGAGTAGAGTTGAGAAAACTATTGATTTTACAGGGGTTTCTAACCTTTCTATATCTTTTGATTAAGTGTAGAAATGTGTTAAAATGTGCTAAAGGGTGAATGAATCACTGACAAATTCACTGACATGAAGAATAAAATAAAACTACCTGGAAAGAAGGTAAATCCTCTAACAAACCCCGAGATTTTTTTAGATAGGTTAAAAAAGGAACCCTGGTTAATTGCAACAGATGTGGATATTCAATGGGCTATTCGAGTCTTACAAGGGGCTTGCCTTACAGGAACTAAAGAAAAGTCTGAGTATGCTAAAAGACTTTTAAGGCAAGCCGGTATTTCTGTTTTTATTCCTAAAGAAGCACACAAGCGAATGACAGAAAACCGAAACCTGAAGTTCTTGCAGGCACAACCTCATGTGTTAATTGACCTGGTTGAATCTTATGCAAGTAGGATAAGAGGATCGCTTCCCAAACGACAAGTTAAGGATAAGTTCTATCCATCACTTAAAATAAACGATATTGAGAAACTTTTTAAAAATATTTTTGGTGAACAAATGCCAGATGAGTTACTCTATGTTGAATATGACAAAGACATAAGATCGGCGGCACTAGCATTTATCTCTCATAGGTATAGCATCCCTTTTGAAGCCTTAAAAAAGTTCTATTATAACGTTGCAAAACATTCTACCCATATGGATAGCAAGGTTGATCTAATCTACCCTTTCTAATATAACTCTCAATAAAAAATTAGCTTTTTAACGGTGACGATTTAAGCACTCATTTCGTCACAAGACAAGTCTACACATTTCCTCTACCATTTTTACTATCAAACACAAAAGGGGGCGAAAATGAGCGAAATTCGCTTGATTGACAAAGAGGAATTAAGAAAAAAGCACCCTGCACTTGATAGCAAGTGGCGGATAGAGTGGCTAATTCGTACGGGAAAAATTCCAGTAGTCCGGGTTGGCAATGGACGAGGCCATCTTTATTTCAATGAAAAATCAATTGAGAAATGGATTGAACAAAATGAGATTAGTAGCAATGGAGAAAAGACGTGAATCACACAAAAAAACCCGGTGAGGGCAAGTCACCGGGCAGCATGAGAAATCAGCACATAGGAATTATACCACATTACCAGGAGTACGAAAAAATGTCCTGGGGTGCATCTTGCAGTATGGCGAATTGATTAAAGAGGTAAATGAACTAGAGCCGGAGGATTTTTACGAAACGAGGGATCAAATACTTTTTAATGCGATGGTTAGAATGGACACAGAAGGCATCCCTATTGATGTGCTGAGCATTACTCAATATCTGAAAGATAAGAGGTCGTATGAGGAGATAGGGGGCTTTCCATACCTGGATTACCTGATTCAGATTGCGATTACACCCGCTAATATAGGCCATCAAATTGGAAAGGTTAGAGAGGCATCCCAAAGGCAAAAGCTTTGGAAACAAGCTCACATCTTAGCAGAGGCCATTGAAAAAGGTGCTGATGAAGAAACGATCCGTAAACATCAAGACTCAATTTATGAGACTAGCAATCACACAAGTTTTAAACTTTCCAATTTCAGCCTACAGGATTCGGACCTTAAAAATGATAATAAGAAAGATGTAATCGAAAACTGTGTGAAAGAAGGATCTCTAAACTTACTAGCGGGCCGGTGGGGTAGCGGTAAGAGCATCCTTTCACTAAGCTTCGGAAAGAAGTCCTTAA
Source organism: Ignavibacteriales bacterium (assembly GCA_050259195.1). Classification (GTDB taxonomy): domain Bacteria; phylum Desulfobacterota_D; class UBA1144; order Nemesobacterales; family CSP1-2; genus PSLL01. The sequence goes on along the minus strand of JBLNAE010000031.1, from coordinate 2,129 downwards.
GCAACGGCTGTCCTGTAATCTATATAGATGCAGATATGCCATTGCAGGTTGTAAACGAAAGATTAGAGAACAGCGACTTAAAGCCTAGACTCAATATTGATCTCTTTTACCTTCACCGTTCAAAGTGTCCTATTAAAATTAGTAATAAAATTTGGCATCAATTTTTAGCCTCTATGAAAAGCAAAAAACACCATTTAGTAGTGTTAAACAATTTAAAAGATCTAATAATGCCCGGTGTCAATATTAACGTTGATTCAGATGTTATGACCGTGATGGATGAAGTGAAAAAACTTAGGGACTATGGACATACGGTTTTATTACTTCACCACTGGGGCCGGGAAGGTAGTGTGGATAATCCATTTAAAAACAATTATTCAATTGGAGATGCGGTAGATGTTGGCTATTCAATACAAAATGAGGACGGCGTGTTTGTTTTACCGTGCTTTAAAGATCGTATCCCTGTAAGTACCTCACTAGCGTTTGAGGTATTGGATAATTTTGAACTTGTACAAGTCGAGACACCTGAGAAAAAACAGTTTATTAATGATCGCAAACATATTTTAGAGACAATGCAAAAACTGGAAGCTCAAAAGGTAGAAATCAATCAGAAAAACATTATTGAGGATTTAAAGGGCATTATTAGCAAGGATAAGATTAGAGCTCTGCTTAGGCAAGAAGTAGGCAAGTCTTGGAGTGTTTCTCAAGGGAATAAGCGTACATTAGTTTACGAAATTCTAAAATTCTGATATATACAAGGATCAGAATTTTAGAATTTTAGAAGGCAATGAAGAGGATGCGGAAATCCCTGGTTACATGGGGGAATAAATGAATAAAGAGGAACTCTTAACCAGAGCCTTAGAGGATTTAGGGAAAAGATACCCTATCGGCCTTTATGAATACCTCTTTAAACACCGTCCAGAGAAATATAAACAGCTATTGGAGCTGGAGGATAGGATTGATGTGGCATATCTTACGGGAACGTTAGACAGCCTTAAATCAGTCCTTAGAGAGTATTGGACGTTTCACATGGCAGTCATTAAGGAGTTTAAGCAGGCCGAGCAATTAGGCTTGAATCTCTCTCAGGTAAGGCAAGAGATGACGGAAGAAAGGGTTAGAGCATGAATGAAAGGCAATTAACAAAACTCGTCCTGAATTATTTAGCTTGGATCCCTAACAGTAGCTTCAAGAAGATCCGGGGTTCTATGGGTATGCGTGGAATCTTAGACATAATAGGCTGTTGGGAAGGGAAGTATATAGAGCTTGAGGTAAAGACAGAGAGGGTAGACTTACCGCTGAGCAACAGGTCAGGATTGAGGTGATTAGACAGGCCGGAGGTATGGCTGAGGTGGTGAGGAGCCTTGAAGAGGTTCACAAGTTATTTGATAATGGTAGAATTGAGATTTAATGGGATCTGAGATACCGAAAGTTCCGAAAACTTCCGAAAATTTCCGCTTATCCACAAAACAGGAGCTTGCTATCCTGGAATTGCTAAGCCCAGACAATAAGACATTAGGGGATGTAGCAACTAAGGTTGGGGTAAATGAACGAACTATCCGCACATGGCTAAAGCTTCCACACTTTGAGGAACGGTTAAAGAAAGAAAGAGAAAAACTCAGAGATCAAGCCTTTACTAACCTCAAAGCCAGATTAAACACAGTTGTCGAGAGATTGAGTGAGTTATTAGACTCTGCGACTGAATCAATAAAATTAAGAGCCAGTCAGACTATCTTGGACTATAACATCAAAATAGTAGAGACCGAGGAGCTTAAGGAGAGATTGAAAGCACTGGAAGAAGCGCTTGAGCGGAGAAAGTAATGGGTGATGTTAATGAACTTAGAAAAAGAATAAAAAAACTTGAGCTCCTATTAGGAAGACAGAAAGTACATTGGAGACTAAAGGATGGCACAGAGGTTGAGGCTTATTCTGATGATATTCTGGACTGCTTTGTAACGGCCATGAGTGAGCAGCCTCACCCATTTATTAGAGAAGATCCGGAAGGCCGATTTATCTAGAAGCGGTCTCATAAATACCTTAATACCTTGTCCTGCTATAATGAAATGAATGGCAAGACGAGAAGAATTAAGTGATGAACAATGGGCAATTATTGAACCTTTGATTCCACCTTTGCC